>JAGAPK010000068.1 GCA_017623295.1 Lachnospiraceae bacterium
TGACCTCGGAGCCGTACTCTCGTGTTACCTACTTCTCATATTCCGAAAAAATCTCTTTTGATTCTTTCCAGAAATGACTGCCCTTGCAGTCACTTCTGTCACTCCCCGAGTAGGGCTCGAACCTACAACCCCACGGCTGTTAACCGTGGGGTTGTAGGTTCGAGCCCTACTCGGGGAGTGACAGAAGTGACTGCAAGGGCAGTCATTTCTGGAAAGAATCAAAAGAGATTTTTTCGGAATATGAGAAGTAGGTAACACGAGAGTACGGCTCCGTGGTCAAGCGGTTAAGACATCGCCCTTTCACGGCGGTAACACGGGTTCGATTCCCGTCGGAGTCATTTATGGCGACATAGCCAAGTGGTAAGGCACGGGTCTGCAACACCCTTATCATCGGTTCAAATCCGATTGTCGCCTTATGAATATTTTAACTCAGAAACAAATGTTTCTGAGTTTTTTTGTTTCTTTCAAATATCCTAGCCGTTTTTCTTGTTTAATGCTGGTGTATTCTTTTTGAGTGTTTCCTCTAGTGGCATCCTACATTTCAGTCCTTCTCCATGTAATTTTACACTTAATATTCTGCCACTTACATTGAAATAGCAGACAAATGATATTTTTTATAGTATGCTAACTTTGCTAGCAGAAAGAGAGGTTAACTATGAAAATAAAAATTCAGATTTCACCGGATATAGAAGAACCCTATGCAATTATTTATTCAAATACTATGACAGAAGAAATACAGGAGATTGCTGATAAACTTAATTCTTCTCAGAATGTGATTACTGCAATCGACAATGAACAGATTGTTATTCTTGAGCCAACGGATATATATATGTTGCGTATGGAGAATGATCAACTTATCGTCTACTGCAAACAGAAAAGATATCTCTCAAATAAAAGGTTGTATGAGATGGAAAAAATTCTTGGAAATAATTTTATGCGTATTTCTAAATCTACCATTATTAATTTGAAAAAAATCAGTTGTGTAGAACCTTCTTTTAACGGAACCATGTTGATTTTATTGAAAAATGGAAGTAAAGATTACATTTCAAGAAAATATTTACCTAAATTTAAAAAATACTTAGGGTTATAGGAGGAGCAATCATGAAAAAAAGAATAGCAAATATATTTAAAATTTCTTTACAGGGCGTTGGTATCGCTTGTCTTATTTATACCATGATAGGGATAATTATTGATACGTTAAACGGCGGAACAATCACATACGATAACTGGACATTCAGTAAACAAGCTTTAGGGACAGTTCTGATTGGTATTGGTTTTTCTGCCCCATCTGAAATTTACAACAACGATAGATTACCGTTTCCTTTAAAAATAATATTTCACATGGGAATTGGATGTACTATTTACGTGATTACTGCATTTAATGTTGGCTGGATACCGGTAGAAATAGGTTGGAAGAATTGTTTAATTATTATTGCTGTACAATTGTTATTTGCATTTCTGATTTGGTTTGCATTTGCTGTGCATTATAAAAACCTAGCTAAGAATATGAACAAAAAAATTAAGGAAAAGAATCAAGAAGACTAAACTATTAAGCAAGATGAGCCAATAAGTAAAATAAAACAGTAAAAAAGAGGATATCCATGTGAATGAAACTTCAAATTGGATATCCTCAATTATTGCATATTATATTACATTACATATTTACTGTGCTGTTGTAGGAGTAATTTTTTCATCATCTACGATAAAAGAATCACCGTCTTCTACAATACATACCATAGTTTTACCCGTATTTAACTGGATTTCATTTCCGTTATCATCATAGTATCTTGTTGCACCGTAATCAGATGTTTTCTCCCATGTTACGTGAATACCTTTTCCGTTTGTAAAGAACCAACCATCTCTGGTAGAGTCGATACACTGGAACGCAAGATAACCTTTCTGGTCACGAACTTCATAGTAAGTATTCTGAATTAAAACGTTCTTAAATGCTAACTGCTGACCATTTGCTTCATCAACATGAGGGCCATCTGCTTCACCGGATAAATGCTGGAATCGGTCATACAAACCGGTTTCTTCGTTGTAAACAAAGTAGCAGTTTGTTACAGGATATGTAGGAGACATATCGATTTTGTTAGCGGTAATAGCATCGCTATACTGTTCTAAAGTATTAGGTTCGCTTGTAGGAGCAAACAAGTAATGCTGTTCATCAGCATAACCATCACGATATTCTAAGTCATAACCAAGTCTGTCAATATCAGCCAAAATACCTTCTGTATCAACATAAGCATTATCTGTTGAATTTCCGGTATCATCAGCACGCCAAAAATTACTGCTGTCCAGACCATCGATATCTTCTGTATCAGGACGGTTAATAACTTCGTCAATATAGAAAGGTCCGCCATAATGAATATAGAAAGCATCCCATTCAAAAGACCAGTATACGTAATAGTCACGGCAACTTCTGACATTACCAATTCTGTCATAACCGTTCCAGTCCTGGAATAAAGCCATCAATCTTGTAATACTTCCCTCAACATTACACTCATATAATACATCTGCATTAGAAATACCATACTGTGCTGCGGTTTTTGTATTTGGAATCATAACGGTAATAGGGCGTGTATTATTTACTTCCTCTGTTACCCATTCATTTGTAATACGGCTGCGAACCATTCCTTCTTCCGGAGGAACATCTTCGTCAATCTCTTCTTCTGCTACTTCTGTCTCTTCTAAAGCTTCTGGTTCTTCTTCGATTACTTCTTCAACAACAGGTTCAATAACCTCTTCTTTTTCTTCACCACAACCAAATAATAAAAGAGTAGAAGACAAAGCTACAAGAAGAAGTACTTGTAATCTTTTCATCTTTAATCCTCTCTTTCTAGGGAATAACCCAACTGTTCCTAGTATATCATAAGAAAAAAGCCTAGTCACTAGAAAAAAATTGAAAAAATACACAAAATGTTAAAAAAATATTACAGAATAATAGCTTCTTGCACAATTCTTTTCCACGAGGTATGATATACAAGAAGCAATGTGCCATAGAATACAAGAGATGGAGTAAATTTGGAGGATAAAACTTAGCATGAAGAAGATTATTGTAACAGGATGTAATGGACAATTAGGACGTGCTGTAAATAAATTATATGCAGGAAACAACGAGTACGAATTTGTGAATACCGATGTAGGTGAGTTGGATATAACAAACATTGATCAGGTAATGGCTCTCGCGAGAGAAGTGAAGCCATATGCGATTATTAACTGTGCAGCACATACAGCGGTAGATGCTTGTGAAACAGAAGAGGATAAGGCATATCGTATCAATGCAATCGGACCGAGAAACTTAAGTATTGCAGCAACAGAAACCGGTGCAAAAATGATTCATATTTCTACCGATTATGTTTTTGATGGAAAAGGAACAAGACCATATAAAGAGTTTGACCCGGTAGGACCACAGGGCATGTATGGTATTACTAAATTAGCCGGAGAAAATTTTGTAAAAGATTTTGCAGACAGATATTTCATTATCCGTACAGCATGGTTGTATGGTGATGGTAAAAACTTTGTGAAAACAATGCTTCGCTTGTCTGAAACAAATGATAAAGTACGTGTGGTAAGAGATCAGGTTGGTTCCCCAACAAGTGCTGAAGAACTGGCAAAAGCGATTGCATATCTTTTGCCGACAGAAAATTATGGACTTTTTCATGGAACATGTGAAGGCGATTGCAGCTGGGCAGAATTTGCACAGGAAATCTTCCGTCTGGCAGGAAAATCCACAGTCGTAGATGCGATTACAACAGAGGAATATGGTGCAGCAGCAGCACGTCCGGCTTATTCCATTCTGGACAACTATATGCTGAAGCTGACAACAGATTTTATGTTTGCAGACTGGCATGATGCGATTGCAAAATATATTAAAGAATTATAAAAAACAACAAAAGTGTAGAAAAAAGCGTAAGTACAGAAAAAGGAAAAGCATAGAAAAAAGATAAGCACTAAAAAGGCAGGACATTAAATGGAATTTATACAGGGAATGTTTCAAAATCCTGTTCTGGTAGCCGCTGTTATGGGTTGGTTTGTCGCACAGGTATTGAAGACAATCATACATCTGATGATTACCAAAAAGTTGGTATGGGAACGTATGGTGGGGAGTGGCGGAATGCCAAGTTCTCATTCAGCAACGGTTTGTGCACTTGCAACAGCAGCCGGAATGCAATATGGTGGAGCAAGCTTTGAATTTGCAATAGCAGTAATCATGGCAATTGTTGTTATGCATGATGCAAGAGGAGTAAGAAGAGAAACCGGAATTCAGGCGATGATTTTAAATGAAATGATGGATTTGTTCCGTGAAATGGGCAAAAAAATGCCGATAGAAGACAAGTTAAAAGAATTTGTCGGACATACACCTTTGCAGGTGTTAATGGGAGCAGTGCTCGGCATTTGTATTGGTGTTATGACCTGTCAGATTATGATACCGTAGATAATCAGTGGTTAAATATACAAAGTTTCTTGCTTTAACAGGATTACCACTTCTTACGATATTCCAACGGGGTCATGTTTTCCGCTTTTTTAAAAACCTTGATAAAATAGCCGGCATCCTGAAAACCGCAGCTTAATGCAATGTTTTCAATGGAATCATTGGAGAAGCGCAGCATGGATTTGGCATGGGAGATACGCTTGGAAGTTAAGTCATTTCCAATTGTCGTACCGTATATTTTTTTATATTCTCTTGAGAGATGAAATTTACTGATGAAGAATCTGGAAGATAAGTCTTCCAGATTTATTTTTTCGTCATAATGTTCTTCTAAGTATTCGTGAACCTGCTTCAATTTTTCCGGAATAGAAAAACTCTCCTGATTTTCCAAAATATTTTCCGTAAAACATAAAGTAATCAAGTCAGTAATGTATCGGTTCGCATAAAGCTCCATTAAAGAAGATTTGGAGGAATGAATCTGATATAAATGCTGTAAAATATCCGTAAAAGCAATTGCATTTTGAGGATGAAAAAGAAAAGAATAGGAATGCTTCAAAAAGCTGTCATAAAAATTGGCAGCTTCTTTACCGTAAAAATGTACCCACATAAGGCTCCAGGGGTCTTTGGCGCTACTTTCGTGGGAATAAGGTCTGGTGCAGTCTAACCAGACACAGTCTCCAACCGTTAACGTGTGGCGATTTCCTTCATAGGAAACATAACCACTGCCTTCCAATACGATAAAAAATAAATAAGAGTTCAGATTTTGACGGCGGCTGATATGAGGTTCCAGACTTTGTAAGGTTCCAACTTCCTGCACATAAAGATAGTGTTCTTTAGCATAGGAGGAGGGTGTTGTAATAATACGATTAGAAGCAGATTTAGCCATTTTATTCAGAATCCTTTTCTTTGTAAAAATAGATAGCAATATTTTGCCATTACGGGGCAATATTTTATGTTGATACTTGTATTATACAATAGTATACTCCCATATGGAATAGCAAAATAAGACAAAAATGTAAGAGAAGGAGAACGATATGCAGAAAGTAGCGTTGATTACAGGTATTACAGGTCAGGATGGTTCTTATCTGGCTGAGTTTTTATTAGAAAAAGGTTATGAGGTACACGGTTTAATCCGTAGACATAGTATCACAAATACAGCAAGAATAGACCATATCTTACAGTCTGATTATAATAAAGTAAAATTTTTCCTGCACTTTGCAGATACAACAGATTCCAGCAATCTGATGCGTTTGATTGCTGAGATTCGTCCGACAGAAGTTTATAATCTGGCTGCACAGTCTCATGTAGGTGTTTCTTTTGAAGTACCTGAATATACGGCAGAGGCGACAGGTGTCAGCACATTGAAGCTATTGGAAGCAATCCGTGTTAATGGTGGTAACTGTAGATATTATCAGGCATCTACTTCCGAATTATTTGGTGGTATTCCGGAAACAGCACCACAGAGCGAGAAAACACCTTTCTATCCAAAGAGCCCATATGGCGCAGCAAAATTGTATTCTTACTGGATTACCGTAAATTATAGAGAGTCTTATAACATGTTTGCATGTAACGGCATTTTGTTTAATCACGAATCACCAAGAAGAGGGGAAAACTTCGTTACCAGAAAAATTACATTGGCAATCGCCAATATTATAGCTGGTAAACAGGAAAAACTTTCTCTTGGTAATATGAATGCGAAACGTGACTGGGGATTTGCAGGTGACTATGTAGAAGGTATGTGGTTAATGTTACAGCAGGATAAAGCAGATGATTTTGTACTTGCTACGAATGAAACACATACCGTAAGAGAATTCGTAGAAGCAGCATTTGGTGAACTTGGTATTCACATTCGTTGGGAAGGAACCGGCGTTAACGAAAAAGGTTACGATGCAGAAACCGGCAAATTATTGGTAGATGTAAATCCGGAATTCTATCGTCCGGCAGAAGTGGAATTCCTCTGGGGTAATTGTGAGAAAGCAGAAAAAGAACTTGGCTGGAAGAGAAAAGTAGACTTCAAAGGTCTTGTTTCTATGATGATGGATGCTGACTTAAAAGCAATTGCAGGAATGGGTTCTGCTGAATACAAAAAACAGAGAAAAGCAGAGAAAAAATAAGATATAGAAAAACAGGATATAAAAAATCAGAAAGATAGAAAAAGAGATATAGAAATAACGTAGAATAGGGGAAATATATGCTGTCTGTTATATTGATATGGTTATATATGACAGTAACCACATTCTTGTTAGGTTATGGAATTTTAACAGTTATTGCCCACTTTTGTGCCTACCGGGTGCGAAAGTGGGATAGTTATTTCATGTGTGGCCTGGCAGGGGCAACTGTATATGCGCAGTTTTCAGCATTGTTGCAGGAGTAGGACTTGTGGCTAATCTGGTACTGATTGGAATTTGTGCCACAATAGCTATTTTTTGCAGAAAAAGACTGGCTGAGGATTTACAGAATATCTGGTATCAAATGAAGCAGGAGAAAGAAGCTTCCGGGAAAAAGTTTTTTGGAAAGTTCTTTTTACTGTTGCTTCTTATCATATTATATGTCTATGGAACCTCCAGAGGCATTATTCACTACGATACCAGCTTGTACCATGCGCAGAGTATTCGCTGGATAGAAGAATATGGTGTAGTAAAAGGACTTGGAAATCTACATTGCCGTCTGGCATATAACAGTGCATCTTTTGCATTGTCGGCATTATATAGTATGGCGTTTCTGGGTGGACAGTCTTACCATGTTACAGCGGGATTTCTGGCGTTGCTTCTGGCATTCATATGTTTGAAGTTAACAGATATTTTTAAGAGAAAAAGTTTGAAACCTTCTGATTTTGCAAGGGTAATGTGTATTTATTACCTGCTTATTATTTTTGATGAAATGGTTTCACCTGCATCCGATTATTTTATGGTATTGACGGCATTCTATATCGTTATCCGGTGGATGGATTTGCTGGAAGAGAAAGAAAATGCGATTTTCCCATATGCGATGCTATGCGTGCTGGGTGTTTATTTGATGACGATTAAGTTGTCAGCGGCACTGATTGTTTTTTTAGTAATCAAACCGGCATGGATGTTGATTCGGGAGAAAAAGTGGAAAGAAATCGGAATTTATCTGACTCTTGGAATTTTGATTGCTGCGCCATTTTTGATACGAAATGTCATATTATCGGGATGGTTGGTTTATCCGTTTACGTCTATTGATTTGTTTTCGGTAGACTGGAAAATTCCGGAAGGAGTTGCAGCATATGATGCCAAAGAGATACAGGTCTGGGGCAGGGGATACAGCGATGTAACCAGATTTGATATTGCGATTATGGAGTGGCTGCCGGACTGGTTCAGGGGTCTTGGAGGCATGGACAAACTGTTTGTCCTTGGAGCGTTGATATCGGTGGCAATTTTCGGTTTGCGGCTGATATGGAGTCTGATAAGAGAGAAAGCGGTATCGGACAAATTGCTTTTAGAAGCAGTCATTTCGCTTTGCTTTTTGTTCTGGCTGCTTAGCTCACCACTTATCCGATATGGTTGTGTTTATGTTTATCTGGTATCGGCAGTGGTACTTGGAGATGTTTGTACTGAACTTTTCCATAATGAAAAAATTTCTCTGGGCAAACAATTTTTTCATGGGAAAAATGGTAAGAAATTGGAGAAAATTTGCATTGCTTTGATAGGAGTTTTTCTATTGTATAAGGCAGCAACATTTGGAAAAGAACTGGTAAATTCCTATGTGAATGATTATTGGATTTGCCAGAAAGATTATGAAAATTATGAAACAGAGAGTTATGAGATAGAGGGAATTACTTTCTATTGTCCGGTAAGTGGAGATCAGGTTGGTTATGAAAGTTTTCCATCGTCACCGGCTAAGGCGCAGATTGCGTTTCGGGGAGCAGGGATTAAGGATGGTTTCTATCACTTGAATGGTTTGTAATTACCGATAAAAAATCAGAATAAAAAATATTTATAGGGAAGGAAAAAGCAATGAACAAAACAGATAAGATTTATGTAGCAGGACACAGAGGACTGGTTGGTAGTGCGATTGTCAGAAATCTGAAAGCAAAAGGATATGAAAATGTGATTGGCAGAACACATAAAGAACTGGATTTAACCAATCAGGCAGCAGTAAGAGATTTTTTTGAAACAGAGAAACCGGATGTGGTTGTTCTGGCAGCTGCAAAAGTAGGTGGTATCAATGCCAATAATACAACTCCGGCAGAATTTGCTTATGAAAATATGCAGATTCAGTGTAATGTAATCAAATGCTGTCATGATTATAAGGTAAAGAAATTATTGTTCCTCGGAAGTACCTGTATTTATCCGAAAATGGCACCACAGCCAATTCCGGAGGATGCACTTTTGACAGGTCCTTTGGAAGTAACAAACGAGGCTTATGCGATTGCCAAAATTGCCGGACTTGAAATGTGTAAATTCTATAAACGTCAGTATGGAGATGATTTTATCAGCTGTATGCCGACTAACCTTTATGGACCATATGATAACTATGATTTGCAGGGCTCTCATGTTATGCCGGCTATGATTCGTAAATTCCATGAAGCAAAAGTAAACAATGCACCGACCGTAGAACTTTGGGGAACTGGTACACCTCTTAGAGAATTTCTGTATGTAGATGATATGGCAGATGCTTGTGTATTCTTGTTGGAAAATTACAGCGGCGAGCAGCATGTTAATATTGGAACAGGTAAAGAAGTAACAATTAAAGAATTGGCAGAACAGGTAAAGAAAACAGTTGGCTTTGAAGGTGAGATTGTCTGGAATACAGAAATGCCGGACGGAACGCCTCGTAAGTTGACAGATGTTACAAAATTACATGGACTTGGATGGACACACAAAGTAGATTTGGAAGAAGGTGTCCAGCTTGCATATGACTGGTTTAAAGAAAATGTAGATGATGCAAGAATGTAAGGAACTTGTGTAAATACGACTGAACGGAGAGAAAGTATGAAAACATATGGAGTTATTTTGGCCGGTGGTGGGGGAACACGTTTCTGGCCGCTTAGTAGAAAGGAACTTCCGAAGCAACTTCTGAATCTGACCGGAAAAGACCTGATGGTTAATGAAACCATTGACCGTCTGGAAGGCAATGTAGACAAAGAAGATATTTTTATTGTAACCAATGTATCACAGGCGGAATTGATGTTGGAAGCAACTGCAGGCAGAGTAAGTGCAAATCATGTGCTGTCAGAACCGGCTGCCAGAAATACTGCAGCATGTATCGGTTATGCAGCGATGGAAATTCTGAATAAATATGAAGATGGTATTATGTGTATTTTGCCGTCTGACCATTATATCAAGAAAAATGATGTTTACAAGCAGGTAATAGCAGATGCAATACAGGTAGCCAAAGATACCGATGCCCTTGTTACGGTTGGTATTCAGCCAACTTTTCCATCAACCGGATATGGTTATATCTGTCATGACGACAAGAAAGTACAGGACAAATATTATACCGTAAAACATTTCGTAGAAAAACCGAATTTGCAGACAGCAAAAGCATATTTGCTTTCCGGGAAATACTTATGGAACAGTGGTATGTTTATCTGGAAGGCTTCTACGATTATGCGCTACTTCGAGGAACTGCTTCCTGATATTTATGAATGTTTGCAAAAAATTGGTGCAGCAATGAATACCGAGAATGAGAAAAAAGTAATTGAAGAAGTTTATCCGGTAATTCCGAAGATTTCCATTGATTACGGAATTATGGAGCGCGCGAAGAAGGTTCTCGTGCTGGAAGGTGATTTTGGCTGGAGTGATGTAGGAAGCTGGGATGCACTGGAAGCGCTGTACGATAAGGATGAGCATGGAAATATTACTTACGGTGAACAGGTGCATATTGACAGTCACGATTGCATTATTTATGCCAAGAGCAAACTGGTAACGACAATCGGTCTGGATAATGTAATTGTAGTAGAAACCGAGGATGCTGTGCTTGTCTGCGATAAGAACCGTGCACAGGAAGTTAAGAAAATTGTAGAAGTTTTACAAGATAGTAATAAACCCCAATATTTATAGTATTTTTAAGGATTTTTCTACCAGATATTGTTGTTAGGCGATACTTTACAGTTTACAGGATTTGTCAATTTGTGCTATGATTTGTCCGAAGTAAAGAATTGATTTACGAAAAAGGGGAATGAAACAATGAATAGTAGTGTGGTAGAAAAGTCGGAAGTGGAGCAGCACATTTCCAGACTGATGTTGGAGCTTGGTATACCGGCGCATCTGAAAGGATACCAATATCTGCGGACTGCCATTTTCATGTGTATCGAAGACATGGAATTAATCGGCAGTGTAACGAAGCTGTTATATCCGGATTTAGCGAAAAGGTATATGACAACGGATCAGAAAATTGAAAGAGCTATCCGTAATGCAATCGAGGTTTCCTGGGAACGAGGAAACAGCGACTTGTTTGAAAAATTGTTTGGTTACTGCAATAACACAGAGCACAGCAGACCAACGAATAGCGAGTACATAGCATCCGTTGCCGATTATGTGCGATTGGAGCAGGGGTTTATCTGATAGATAAAGCAGGAAATATTAGAGCAATTTCAAAGAAATGCTAATTGGAAGGGTAATATTCATACCCTTCCTTTTTTTGACTGTTTATGATAGAATAAAAGTTAATTATGATGGGACAAGTATGTAAACAATCAGGATAGGACGGAGAGAAAAAAGTGAAGCTGTTAAGTATCATAGTACCTTGTTATAACGAGGAAGAAAACGTAGCAGATTTTTATCGTGAAGTATTAAAAAACAAAGCTTTTTTTGAAGAAAAAGAGCTGGATTTGGAATTTTTATACATTGATGATGGTTCTAAAGATGGAACAGTCGCAGAGGTGAAGAAACTACGTGCCGAAGATGAACGAGTTCATCTGGTATCCTTTTCCAGAAACTTTGGTAAAGAGGCAGCTATTTATGCCGGTTTGCAGAAGGCAAAAGGTGATTTGGTTGTTATGATGGATGTGGATTTGCAGGACCCACCGGCACTTTTGCCGGAGATGTATTCCTATATTGAACAGGGCTATGACTCCGTAGCGACAAGGAGAGTTACAAGAAAAGGGGAACCTGTTATTCGCTCTTTCTTTGCCAGAATGTTTTACCGACTGATGAATAAGATTTCGAAAACAGAAATCGTAGATGGTGCAAGAGATTACCGTCTGATGACGAGACAGGTAGTAGATGCTATTTTAGCCATGACGGAATATAACCGTTTTACGAAAGGGATTTTCGGCTGGGTAGGCTTCGAAACAAAATGGATTGAATTTGAGAATGTTGAGCGAAATAAGGGAGAAACGAAATGGTCTTTCTGGAAGTTATTCCTGTATTCGATTGATGGAATTACTGCATTCTCTACGGCACCACTTGCAATCGCATCGATTATGGGCGTGGTATTTTGCTTTGCGGCATTTTTGCTTATCATTGTGACGATTGTAAGAAAGCTTGTGTTTGGTGATCCAACCTCCGGCTGGCCGTCCTTAGTATGTATTATTTCATTGGTTAGCGGTGTTCAGCTGTTTTGTCTGGGCATTGTGGGGCAATACTTATCTAAGACATACATGGAAGTGAAAAGAAGACCGATTTATTTGGTTAAAGAAGATATCTGATGAAAGAGGACATCTGATGAAAGAGATGGTCAGTATTGTTGTACCGGTCTATCGCGCTGAGCCTTATATTGCAGAAACGATAGAAATGGTAAAAAAACAGACATATAAAAACTGGGAGCTGATTCTGGTGGATGATTGTTCGCCGGATAGCAGCGCACAGATAATTGAGCAGGAAATTGCGCGGGTGGCAGAGGATGATGCACAGAGGAATACCTTGCAGCAATCGGAAAGCAATTTGAGCATTCGTCTGATTCGGAAAGAACAGAATGAAGGAGCTGCAAGAGCGAGAAATACCGGTATTGATGCGGCAAACGGAAGATACATTGCTTTTCTGGATGCAGACGATATCTGGATGCCGGACAAGCTGGAGAAGGAGCTTGCTTTCATGGAAGCAAAGCAGGCGGCATTTGCTTTTACGGCTTATGAATTTGGCGATGAAAACGCCAAGGGAAGCGGCAAAATTGTTACCGTACCGGAGCAGTTAACGTATCGGAAGGCGTTGTCCCGAACCATTATTTTTACAACGACAGTTATGTTTGACACAAAGAAAATCAGCAAAGAACTGATTCATATGCCTGTGGTTGCAAGCGAAGATACCGCGACCTGGTGGAAAATTTTGCGACAGGGCTATGTGGCATACGGCTTGAATGAAGTGCTTGCTATTTACAGAAGACCGGCTAAGAGCCTTTCTTCTAACAAATTTGTGGCAATGCAGAGGATTTGGAATTTGTACCGTAGGGAAGAAAAATTATCGCTTCCGGTCAGTGCGTGTTGCTTCTTTTTCTGGGCGATGCGTGCGACATTACGGCGTATATAGAGCAGACAGAAAAATGTCTGTATAAGAATGAAAATACTCACAAATGAGGTGTTAAAGTGAAACAGATAGAATCTTTGAAAAGACTAATTATATTACAGCTTGCTTTTATTGGATTGATTTTGCAGACTGCAGTGTATGCATATTTCTGGATGACAGCATATTATCCTTTTTTGCATACGCATCGTCGTCTGACCTTTTATTTTAAAGGACATATTTTGATGTTTCTGATTTACCTTGTCCTGTTGTTTTTCTTTGCAAGCACATATGGCGGATTGAAAATCGGATATTTAAAATGGACTGATGTATTCTTTTCACAGATATTTTCTTTACTTGCGGTTAATGTGCTGTCGTATTTCCAGATTTCCCTGATGGCGAACTGGTTGGTGGATGCATCACCGATAATAGAAACGATGCTGATTCAGCTTGTTTTATCGGCTGCATGGGTTTATGTATGTGATTTGATTTATCATAAAGTATTTCCACCACGAGAACTTCTGATTATTCACGGAGAACGTCCGATTGATGATATCGTGAGTAAGTTTGATTCCCGTAAAGACAAATATGTCATTTCAAAATGCATGAACATTTCCGAGGGAATTGAAGCGATTGAGAAAGAAATCATGGAGCGTTACGGAGCTGTTGTTTTGTGGGATATTTCCGTAGCAGACAGAAATATACTTTTGAAGTTTTGTTACAGCAAATCAATTCGCGTTTATATGATGCCGAAGATTTCAGATGTGCTTGTAAAAGGTGCGGATCAGTTACATTTATTTGACACGCCGATTCTGTTAACAAGAGAGTATGCCTTGAAAATAGAGCAGCGTGTTGCAAAAAGACTGATTGATTTATTCTGTGCATTGCTTTTGCTTATCATTGCATCTCCGTTTATGCTTATTACTGCGATTGCGATTAAGGTATATGACGGTGGTCCGGTTTTCTACAAACAGATTCGCTGTACCAGAGATGCAAAGGAATTCTATATTTTGAAATTCCGCAGCATGCGTGTAGATGCAGAAAAAGACGGAGTTGCCAGACTGGCAGCAAAAAATGATGATAGAATTACACCGATTGGTAAATTTATCCGTGCAGTGCGTATTGATGAATTGCCTCAGTTGATTAATATTTTAAAAGGCGAGATGTCTTTCATCGGACCAAGACCGGAACGTCCGGAAATCATTGCGCAGTATCTTGAGGAGATGCCGGAGTTTGCTTTTCGTATGAAAGTAAAGGCAGGACTTGCAGGCTATGCACAGGTGTATGGTAAGTATAATACGACACCTTATGACAAGTTGAAGCTGGACTTGACTTATATTGAAAATTATTCTGTATGGCTGGATTTGAAACTGATGCTCCTTACCTTGAAAATCCTTTTCAAACCGGAAAGTACGGAAGGCGTAGACAAAAACCAGACAACAGCTATCAAGTAAAGATAGGACGTAAAAATGCGTAGAAATGAGGAGAAAATGAAGTACGGAAACGAAGGAATGGACTGCAAGAAGCTGATGCTTTGTTTTTTGCAAAAAATATGGGTAGTTGTGCTGGCAGCAGTCATTGGCGCCGTGCTTGGCGGTGGTATTTATCTGTTTCATAATGTGGTGTTAAACAGCAACCGGGAATATCGCGCAGAGTCCAAAGTATATCTGGATTTTGCACCAGATGAGTCCGGCGAGATTTATCAGGAGTATAACGGTTATACATGGAATGATTTGATGTCTACGGAATTGATTCTGGACACGACTATGTCCTATCTGCCGGATACTTATACAGAAGAAGAAGTTGTGGCAGCGACGAAGGCGGAGATTCTTTCTGATTTAAGACTTCTGACGATTACGATTACCACATCCGATGCAGACAAAACGGCAGAGATTTTGAAAGCGACCGACTTGTCTTTGGTGGATATGGGTGACCGGGAGAAGGAATTTATTGATATTGAAGTCATTAAAGAAACGAAGCCGGAACTAGTGGCAGCAGATGAAAGACTTTTGCAGGCGGTACTCATAGGCTTGGTAATTGCACTTACTGTTACTATTCTTGGCATGGCACTAATTTATGTTTTCAATGATAAAATTTATGTACCGTATGATTTGAAGAGTGTGACGGATATTCCGTTTGCAGGATATATGTTTGCTCCGCTGAAAAGGGGCAAGGTAAATGGTGAGAAAGAAGAAAATGGGCTAAAAGCAGGTGATTCTAAGTTAGAACAGTTTGTGGAGTCTATGCAGAAAGATTTAGAGCAGAATAAGGAATACTTGGCAAAAGAGGATGGTGTTATTCTGGAAGTTCCTTATGCAAAGATGACCAGAACGAAATTAGCATATGATTTGGAACAGCATGAATTATTACAGAAAAAAATAGTTGGCATCGTGATTTGCGATGCTGATGTGAGGTTTATTAAATGGTATTACAATCACCTTTAAAATTGCAGGTGCTGGTGTCGGCGGTGAAGCAGGATGCCAGACAGCTTGCGGCAAAAATGAATTTAAGTACGGATACCGTTATGGTAAATCAGTGCGGAAAATACGGTTATGAGGAATTTGAAATTCGAAAGAGCCTCCCATCTGATACAGCGACAACCCAGGGCAGAGTTCAGTGCTTTTCGATGGCCGAGAAGGGCGTGGGACTTAGCAGAAACACAGCGCTCCTTCATGCGGATTCGGATGTCTGTCTTTTCTCTGATGAAGATATTGTGTTGTCGGATGATTATGCCAAAGAGATATTAGACACTTATGAAAAATATCCCGATGCGGATATGATTCTGTTCAATGTGAAAGTGGCACCGTCCAGAAGGACTTACTGGAATGAAGAAGTGAAGCAGATCCGTTGGTATAACTATGGAAGATATCCGGCGTATAGTATTTCCGGTAAATTGGAGGCACTTCACAGAGCCAATGCACATTTTTCTCTATTGTTTGGTGGTGGTGCCAAATACAGCAATGGAGAGGACAGTCTGTTTCTGCGGGATTGTCTGAAAGCAGGACTGAAAATTTATGCGGTTCCGGTTTGTATTGGAGAAGAAATTGAACGGGAATCCACATGGTTTCATGGTTATACAGAGAAGTTTTTTGAAGACAGAGGAGTGCTGTATCATTATTTGTATGGAAAAATGGCGAAGCCTTTTGCACTTCGTTTTTTACTTAAAAATAAGGGCGAAATGTGTCAGGAAATTTCTTTTAAACAAGCATATGCATTGATGTGTCAGGGAATTCATTCTCAACGATGAGAAGTGAAGAGACAGACAAGTCAAAGAGGAAGATGGCTTAAGATAGAAAAGGAAGTAGGAAAGTAATTCATGATTTTGTATCTTGCAGTTGCGGTGGGAACAATCATGCTTGCATGTATGATTGATAACCATCCGGTCAGACAACCGTATAAGATTACGAGACAGCAGATGTGTAATCGAATCTGTTTGTTGTCCATTTTTCTGATTTTGTTTGCACTTTCCGCCTGCCGGCAGAACGTTGGAAACGATTATGCGAAATATGTGGAGTTTATGCATCTGGTAAATTCCGATGCATATGTACCTACGGAACCGGGATTTAATCTGTTAGTTAAAATCATATACGGCCTTTCCGGTTTTGAAAATCATCTGCTTGTTTTTGCGGTGTATGCGTTTGTTACGATTTTCTTATTTTTACTGGCGATTTACGAACAGAGCGATGAATTTCCGATTACCTACTTTTTGTTTATGATGCTGGGATATTATTTCCAGACTTTTAGCACAGTGCGTTATTATCTGGCGCTGGCAATAGCTTTTTATGCGATGAAATTTGTAATACGGAAGCAATGGGGAAGATTCGTGCTGCTAATCATTCTCGGTTCCTTCTTCCACAAGTCGTTGTTAGTCGTTTTACCATTGTATTTCCTGGCTTCGCTGACTTGGAAAAAATGGCAGCTTGCGTTGATTGGACTTTTTTGTACAACCTTTTTATTCTTGCAGGATTTTTATCTGAAAGTAGTTGTATTTTTATATCCGACCTACGAAGATACGGAATATCTGGAAGGCGGAACAAGCTACATCAATATTTTGCGATGTCTGGCGGTGCTTGTGCTTTCCTTGCTTTATTATAAAAAACATATACGGGGAGACAGGAGATTCCAGTTTTATTTTTATCTGAATCTGGGTGCGCTGGTTTTATATACATTTTGTTCTTTCCTGCCGATTATTTCCCGTATTGGTTACTATTTGACGATTAGCCATATTTTATTTATTCCGGCACTGATAAGCAGAACGGAAAATCCAAAATTAAAGAAACTTTTGCAGGTGGGAATGTGCATGGCAGCAGTTCTCTATTTTGCGATTTTTATGAGCAGAGCATATGATGATGGACTGTTGATTCTGCCATATAAGAGTTTCTTCTTTCATGATATGGTAAATATTCTTTCGGACATGAATTAGGCAATATGGAACAGGAAAGGAATGTGACATGGGACCGAAGTTTTCGATTCTGGTGGTTTGTTTAAACCCCGGTGAAAAACTGAAAAAGACACTTGCTAGTATAAAAAAACAGACCTTTCAGGATTATGAAGTTGTTGTCAAAGATGGATTGTCTACGGATGGTTCGGTAGAATATCTGAACGAAGCAGCGAAGGAAATTACAACACTTCGTCTGATACAGGCAAAAGACACTGGTATCTATGATGCTATGAATCAGGCAGTCGCAGAAGCGAAAGGAAACTATGTATACTTCTTAAACTGCGGTGATTATTTTTATGATGAGCATGTGTTAGAAAAGGTAGCAGAGCTTATTGAGAAAAATCAGGCCAAGACAGGTATTTATTACGGAAATATTTTTGAGCGAGTGACCGGGCAGGTGGTAGCTTCCAATCCGAAACTCGATGCGTTTGGCTGTTACCGGAATGTGCCGTGTCATCAGGCTTGTTTTTATGATAGAAAATTACTGCTTGCACATCCTTTTGAAACAAAATATAGGGTAAGAGCAGATTATGAACAGTTTCTGTGGTGCTTTTTTACAAAAGATTATAAAGAAGGGGTAACTTTTGTACATGGTGATATTCTGATAGCAGATTATGAAGGAGGCGGTTTTTCAGAAACCGGTAAAAATCGTAAGTTGTCAGAGAAAGAGCATCGGGAAATTGTAAAAAAATATATGCCTTTGGGGAAGGTATGGAAGTACCGGGTAATTATGTGGGTAACGTTGGCACCACTTCGTACGTGGATTGCCAGAAATCCGGTAACTTCCGGTATATATAACAAGTTAAAGAAAATATGGTATGAAAGGGGCAGGGTTACAAAATGATAAAGGTACTTTGGGTATGCAATATTATGCTTCCGGCGATTGCCAAACAGTTAGGTCTGCCATATAGCAATCGGGAAGGATGGTTGACCGGTTTATTAGAAAAAGTCATGCAGGAGCAGCAGAGAAATCAAATTTCACTTGCCATTGCTTTTCCGATAACAGAAGAAATGGGAAGTGTGAACAAGGATTTGCCGCTTGGGGAAGGTATGACTTGTCGTATTTATGGGTTTGTTGAGAATCTGGACACGCCGGAGATTTATGATAGTAAGATTGAAGAACGTATGAAGGAAATCATCAAAGATTTCAAGCCGGATATCGTACATATTTTCGGTACAGAATTTCCGCATGCGTTGGCTTGCGCGCGGGCGTATCGAAGACCTTCACGTACTTTGATTGGAATACAGGGATTGATTTCTGCCTGTGCCGATGTTTATATGGCAGATTTGCCGAGAAATATACAGCATAAGGTGACTTTCCGTGATTTTGTCCGCAAAGACAGTATAAGACAGCAACAGAGAAAATTCCGTAAGAGAGGAATTTATGAAAAAGAAGCAATTCGTATGACCGGTCATATTGCCGGTAGAACAGATTTTGACAGAGAATTGACGGCCAAAATAAACCCGGAAGCGAAGTATCATTTCTTAAATGAAACGATGCGAAGCTGTTTTTATCGTGATAGGTGGAAACCGACAACTTGTGTGCCGTACCGCATTTTTTTAAGTCAGGGCGACTATCCGTTAAAAGGTTTTCATTATCTATTGAAAGCTATGCCGATGGTTCTTGAACAGTATCCAGAGGCACACATTTGCGTGGCGGGTAGTAATATTTTGAAAGAAGAAACTTGGAAGGATAAATTGAAACTTCCGGCTTATGCAAAATATTTAAAGAAGCTTATCAAAGAAAATCATTTAGAAGAAAAAGTGACAATGCTTGGCAGACTTGATGCAGAGAGTATGAAAGAGCAATTTCTGTTAAGTCATGTGTTTGTCTGTCCGTCTGCATTGGAAAATTCACCGAACTCTCTTGGCGAAGCAATGTTACTTGGTGTGCCGAGTGTAGCGGCAGATGTAGGTGGCGTTCACAATCTGTTGATGGATGGTGGAGATGGTTTGCTTTATCCGGCAGGAAATGTAGAAGAACTGGCAAAACAGATTATTGAAATTTTCAGTAAGGAAACGATTTCGGAGAAGTTTTCTGATAATGCAAGAAAGCATGCCAGACAAACCCATGATGCAGATCAGAATTATTATAAATTAATGCAGATTTACCGGGAGATTGTAAATGGCTAAGGACGATTGATGTCTGATGCTGAAAATGAGGTGCTGCATGGAGGGATTATGACCATAACGTTTGTGTCAAATTATATCAATCATCATCAGATTCCTTTTTCCAATGCGCTTTATGAAAGACTGGGCGAAGACTATTGTTTCATTCAGACTATGCCAATGGAAGAAGAACGAGTGGCAATGGGATGGAGTGTGGATGTGCGTAGCCTTCCCTACGTGCACTGTTTATATGAAGAGGAATATGAGTGTCGTAAGAAAATTGCAGAGAGCGATGTGGTTCTGTTTGGCTGGACCGGCAGAGAAGATATTGTGACAGAACGATTAGAGTCCGGTAAAACGACCATCCGTGTGAGTGAAAGACTTTACCGCGAAGGTCAGTGGAAAGCCATTTCACCGAGAGGACTTCTTGCAAAATATAAAGAACATGTGAAATATAGAAAGCAGAATGTTTGTATGCTATGTGCGGGCGCTTATACCGCATCAGATTTTCAGTTGATTGGTGCCTATCCGAATAAGATGTTCCGGTGGGGATATTTTCCGGAAACCAGAATTTATTCCGAAGAAGAATTTGCATCTCTGAAAAAAGACGGACCACTCCAACTTGTCTGGGCGGGGAGATTCATTCCGCTAAAACATCCGGAGTATATGATAAAACTTGCCAAATGTTTACAGGAAAAAGGCTATGATTTCAAACTGCATATGCTTGGCAGCGGTGAGTTAGAACCAGAGATAAAAGAACAGGCAGCGCAGGCAGGGTTAATGGATAAATTTGTATTCTATGGTTATCAGGAGCCGACAAAAGTCCGGGAGGTTATGGAACAGTGTCATGTCCATCTTTTTACCAGCAATTACCTGGAGGGATGGGGAGCCGTTGTAAACGAAGGAATGAATAGCGGTTGTGTAGAAGTAGTAAATGCACAGGTAGGCGTTGCTCCATATTTGATAAAGCATGGTGTGAATGGACTGGTTTATCCTGACGATTCCTACGAAGAGATGGAGAAATTGGTTGTCGATTTGTTTGAACACTGGGATGAAAAAAAGCAGATGGGATATGCTGCTTACCAGACGATTGTAAAGGAATGGAATGCAGAGCATGCTGCGGAAGAATTGCTACGATTTGCAAGGGAGTTAATGCAGGGGAAAATTGCTCCGGCAGAAAGTGGACCGCTTAGCCCGGCTCCGGCAATCGCGCCGAAGAAAATGTATCGGGCAATGATGAATATTACGGAAAATGCAATGTGGGGATGTAACAATATATGAATCAAATAAAAATCAGTGTTATCGTGCCGGTGTATAACACACTGGATTGTCTGAAACGTTGCGTGGATTCCATTTGCCGTCAGACATATAGTAATCTGGAAATCATTCTGGTGGATGATGGTTCCACAGATGGCACCGGGGCATTGTGTGACAAACTTGCTGCGGAAGATGACAGAATTAAAGTATTTCATAAAGAAAATGGTGGTGCTTCTTCAGCACGTAATCTGGGTCTGCAGAAGGCAACCGGAAGCTATGTTGGTTTCGTCGACAGCGATGATTATGTGGATGCCGATGTGTATGAACAGATGGTAGAACTTGCCGTAGCAAAAACATATCCGATTGTTCAGATTTCCAGAGATGAGAGAGACGAAAAAGGAAACAAATTAGAAGATATCTGTGTGCCACCAGAAGAAGTCAGATTTTGCGATGCCAAGACTTTTTTGAAAGAGCTTTTGCTTCATCAGGGAGATTGTTCTTTTTGTACAAAATTGATTCGAAAAGAATTGTTTGAGAAACACCGTTTCCCGGAAGGAGAATTGAACGAGGATTTCAAACTCTTAATTGAAATGCTGTTGGAAATCGAAGGCATTGCAATTTTACCTAAGCAAGGGTATCACGTAGTCTGTCGTAGCAACAGCACCACAAGAAGTCGCTCCGACAATTCTTTTTCCAGGGTGTTTATGGATATTGTGGATAATGCAGACAAAATGCAGGAATTAGTGGATAAGTCTTATCCAGAACTACATTTATATGCAATTCGTTTCAATTTATTTCAAAGATTGGATTATTTGCTACATGTGCCGATTTCGCAGATGGGAAAAGAGAATGATTTTTACCAGAGAGTGAAAAAATATCTGCACAAGCACTTATTTGATATGCTGAAAAATCCGTATCTGACGAAGAAAAATAAAATATATTTATTGCTGTTAACCATCGCACCAAAGACCGTGCGAAAAATCCATAGGCGGAAGATGGGAATGTAAATGAAGGCAGTAACTAGAAATGGGAAAAACAAATTATGGCTGGTTCTTTTTTTAATAATCTGGTGTGTGCAGATGCTCACAGCAGTTTATTTCTGTTGTCAGAAACAGGGCTTTCATGAAGACGAATACTATTCCTACTATTCCACATCCCGCACCAATGGTTTCTGGGTGGAAGACCAGACATGGATGGAACAGGAAGATTATTTTAATGAATATGTTGTTCTGGAAGGACAAGGTTTTCAATATGGTCTGGTAAAATTAGTGCAGTCGTGGGATGTACACCCACCGGTTTATTATTGGATTCTGCATACCGTTTGTTCCTTGTTTCCGGGACAATTTTCAAAATGGTTTGGTTTAGTTATCAATCTTGTGGCATTTGGAATCAGTATGTTTTTGTTACGGCATCTTGCTATGCAGGTTACGAAAGGTAATGAAAAAGCATCGTGGCTGGTGTGCCTGTTTTATGGTTTCACTCCGGCGGTCATGAGTAGCGTGGTTTTCATTCGTATGTATGCGCTTCTGACTGTGTTCGTTCTTCTGTGTGCGATTCTGCATATGAAAGCATTGGAAAATTATACGCAACCGAAGGACAAACTTTCTTTGAAAGGATTTTTACTGCCGCTTGCGGTGGTAACTTATTTGGGATTTCTGACACAATATTATTATTTTATCTTTTTATTTTTCATGGCAGCAGGATTCTGTCTGTATTTGTTATGGAAAGACAGAAATCTTTGGAACTGTATTCGTTATGGTGCAAGTCTTGCGATTGCATTTGTACTGTCCTATATAACATATCCGTCCTGCTTGGGCCAAATGTTCCGGGGGCAGCGTGGTGCGCAGGCAACCGACAATTTTTTTGATTTATCTAATACGGTTGAACGTCTGCAGTTTTTCTGGAACATCTTAGATGAGTATGTATTTGGGAAAACGCTGCCGGTATTTTTGCTGGTGATTTTATTATTGCTCTTGACTGTGATGGGGAAGAAGAGTCGGGAGACAGTAGTCAGCAACAGTGGCGCAAAACAGCACGCGGAATGGAAAACAATATTAGAAAATCATAAGATGTATTGGCTGCTGTTATTTGCCGTAGTCTGCTATTTTCTTGTGGTGTCCAAAACAGGGCTTTTACTCGGAAATACCTCCGTGCGCTATCAGACACCGATTTATGGAATGATAGTTCTGCTTGTGTTTGAAGCAATCAGACAGCTTGGTAAGACTTGTGGAATCTGGGACAAAATCAATCGTGGCAACTGGATGTTTATAGCAGCGGCTGTTCTGTGTACGGTTATCAATCTGAGTGGTTTGCTCTCAGACCGTGTTGTTTTCTTATATCCGGAAGATGAGCAGCAGGTGCAGTTTGCCAAAGAGCAGGCGACAAAACAAACGCCGGTGGTATATCTTTATGATGAAGGACAAAGCTGGTGCGTGTGGGACTGCTCGAATGAATTGTTTGAGTATGAGGAAGTATTTTTTGCCGGACAGGGTAGTACTGCGCCAATCAAGGACAGTAAGGTGGCAAACAGCGAGGAATTAGTGGTTTATATGAGTAATTCTGCAGATGCACAGGCACAGTTGCAGCGAATGCTGGACAGCAATGAGAATGTGACAGAATATGAGTTGCAATATAGCGAAAAATATTGTGACGTTTATTATTTATATTAGGAAATAGCTAAAAGACAAGAAGAAATTCTTGTCTTTTGTTTTAGTTGATGATAAACTGTTATCAAAGCATACATAATTTCATTATATTTCGTGAGGCAATCTGCCATCTAATCCCTGTAATACAGGAATCGAAAATTTCAAGAAATCTATGCTTTTATACCCAAGAACAATTAGAAAGCAGGAGATTTCTGAGATGACTCCTGCGGTTAGAGGAGGAAAGATGGAGAAGGATTTAAAAACAAATGACTTCTTTTCCGACAACGAGCGTTTTGCAGATATTATTAATGGGATAGGATGCAATGGGTTACAAGTTGTAAAAGGAAAAGAACTGATGGAGCTAGATACCAGAACTGGTATCGGCAGAGTAAAAGGGTTTGGCAGAAAATGGAAAGGAAGAAAAAATTTATACCGAGATTTGCTTCGAAAGGCTCCTTTTGGTGTGAATTTTGCTATTATCGGAATTGAAAACCAAGAAGAAATCGATTATGCATTGCCGCTTCGAACTATGATTTATGATGCGGGAGCTTATGAAAAGCAGATGGTAAAAATTCGTAAAGCTATCCGGCAGAAGCCAAAGGGACTTTCAAAGGGCGAATATTTGTATGGCTTTCAGAAGACGAGTAAATTATATCCGACGATTACTTTTATTCTGTACTATGGAGAAAAGGAATGGGATGGTTCAAAAGATATCTATGGTATGTTGGATTTTACAAACATTCCAGAGAGTCTGCGTGATAAAGTATCCAATTATCAGATACAGTTAGTAGAAGTGCGAAAACTGAAAGATACCAGCATATTTAAAACTGATGTGAGACAGGTATTTGATTATATCCGCTATTCGAATGATAAGCAGAAACTAGAAAAATTAATGGAGAACGAAGACTATCGTTATTTAGAAGAGGAGGCGTGTGATATGATAACAGCATACATAGGAGCAAACAAATTAAAAACCAGAAAAGAAAAATATATGGAAAATAACAAAGTAGATATGTGTAAAGGATTGCGTGATTGGTTGGAGGAAAAGAAAGCAGAAGGACAAAACGAAGGACGTATAGAAGGACAAAACGAAGAACGAAAGCGTATGAATCAATTAATCCTCATGTTATCGGAGCAGGCCAGGATGGAAGATTTAGTGAGAGCCGCTAAGGATAAAGAGTACCAGGAGAAACTGTTTGAGGAGTTGGGATTGTAGGAAGTATAAATGCTACACCGATGGTTATAATGACTTCCATATAGTTGCTTTTTCCGAAAAGTTATGTGAGATATGCTAGCTGTATATCACAATAACTAATGGGAGTGGTTATATGGACTGGGTAAAGGTTGGACAAAACATAAAAAAGAAACGATTATCAAAATCTTGGAAACAGGGAACTTTAGCGGAAAAAGTGGATTTAACAACCTCTTATATTGGGATGATTGAACGAGGCGAGAAAATTCCGCGTTTAGAGACTTTTGTCCATATTGCTAATGCACTTGATTCGACTGCTGATGAGTTATTGGAAGGCGTTTTGAATAGAGGATATGAAATACGAATGTCCGAATATGTCACAAAAATAGGAAATTTATCTAAAAATGAACAAAATCAGGTTTATTAAATACTAGATACTATGATAAAATATAGTGGAAAGAAAAATTGAGAAGCGAACCAGAGGGACAAAAGTGTATAAGATAGCAATCTGTGAAGACGACCAAGCTTATATTAGTACTTTGAAAAATTTGATAGTTTCAACAGGTGTTGTGACTGCTGATGAATTATTATTTTATCCGTTCTTTACAGGTGAAGATATTCTCTGGAAAACAGGAGAATTTTATGATTTAGTTATTATGGATATGCAGATGGACAAAATGAGCGGTTACGAAACAGCCGTGAAATTGAGAGAAAAAGATGAAAATTTTTTATTAGTATTTTGTTCTGGAACAGTAATGCCATCAAATAATTCTTTTAGAGTCAATCCATTTCGTTATTTATTAAAATCTCAAGATGATGATGAATTGTTAAGTGACATGACAGATATTATGAAGAAAGTCGTGGAACAGAAGAAATATCCCTTTGTAATGTGCAAACATGGTTTGTCAAGAGAATTAGCCAGGATTGAAGCAAATTGTATTCTTTATCTGGAGATTAGCCGCGAAAAGACAGAAGTCCATATATGGGGAAAAGCCAAAGAAAAATATGGGAACGAGCTTTTGAGAGAACACAGAAGTTTAAGACAGCTAAGTGAAATTTTTACGGAAGAATATGGATTTGCAAGAATACATCATAGTTATATAGTTAATATGGAGTATGTAGAAAATTTAGATTCAGATAATGTGGTTATGGCCGACCAGACATGCTTGCCAATTGCGCGTTCAAAAGCGAAAGAATTTCGAGAAGAGTTTGCAAGGTTTGTTGCAGCAAAATATAAGGGGTGACATTAGAAATAATGGAAATTATATTTGAATTAGTACAAATCTTTGTGTGTATTCTGGAAGCATATTTAATGATAGACTTCTTTTCTGCATTTTTTCAAGTGAAAGAAAGATTGAATAAGAAATATACGAAGACTGCCCTTATATGCGGGGCAGCTTTTTGCGTGCATATTATTAACCAACTAAATAGTTCAACAGTAAATATTATATCAATGCAGTTTATTTATGTATCGATTATCTTACTCTTTTTTCAAGGGAAATTGTATAAAAAGATATTGTATTATATAACTGCCACAGTGGTTATGATTGGTAGTGAATTTTTGTTTATTGTACTTTTATCTTTAGATGCCGGTTTTGCATTAAGCTATTCAAAAAATAATCCATTGATAATTATTGTTTCAATGTTGGGAATTAAATTAATTACATTTGTTTTGCTTAATATATTGAAAAGAATATCTAAAAATACAAATGATAAAATGGGATTGAAGAATACATTATTATACTCTACAGTACCATTATCATTGCTTGGTATAATGATCGCGTTAGCCAGATTAGATATTAATTTTGCTTCAAAAGAGTGGATTCAACCATTGCTCTTAATTAGTTGCATTCTGGCAATGATTGGAAATATTATCATATTTTATATTTTTGACAGATATGCACAGAGTACATGGAAACTACAGCAACAAGAAATTCAGATAACAAGGTTGGGAATGGAGAAAAAGCATTATGGGCAACTGGAACAGGTAAATCAAGAACATGCTGCTTTTCTACATGATATTCGGCATTATATGAAAGCTATTGGAGAAATGGCATCCGAAGATAATAACACAGGCATTGTTAGCATATTATCTGAATTACAAATCAAAGTGTCGGAGGCGGAATCTATTCAGCTGTGCCAGAATCCTTTGTTAAATACTATTTTAAATGAAAAAAGAAAGGAAGCAGAAAAGAAGCATATTTCTATTCAGATAAAGGTTGAGCCGGATTGCACTATTAATCAGATAGAAGATATGGATTTAATAGCGATTATCGGGAATTTGATGGATAATGCAATAGAAGCAGCACAAAAATGTCGGCAAGGTTATATTAAAACTTATTTGTTTAATCACAATAGTAGTAACATTTCTGTCATGAAAATAGTGAATAACTATGAGGGCAAAATAGAAATGGAAGACGGACATTTGTTGACAAGCAAAGAAGATAAAATGAAGCATGGCTTCGGAGTACAAAACGTACAGAGTATAGTGGAAAAATACAATGGCTATGTACAGAATTTTTATGATGAACATGAGTATACAGTGGTTGTTGTGTTGCCAAATTGACAAATTTTACCTCTAAAACGACAAAATTTACAAATTTAATATTTTCATAGAAAAAATAATGTATAATAAAAAACTATCAAAAGTAATTTGAATTGCGGAGGTAAAAAAATGCGTAAAATAATGAATATGTTACATAAAAAAGGTCTTTGGGGTGCATTAAATTGTCTGGCACTGTCTGTTGTAGTATTAAATGCGCAGCAGTGTTGCTATTGGTATTTTCATCAGCCAGAATTTCCGGCTGAGGCAGATAAATACAGAAAGTTTAAGTAAATCCAGCGATGATGTATTATGTTGGAACAGATTACACATAAGATAGTAAATCATCAGATTGAAAAAGGTATTTTACAGGAATCCGATAGAAATATTTATCAATATGGATACCAAATGCTAATGGAATTCGGGATAAATATTTTAACATCAATTGTGATAGCAATTCTTTTTCAAGCATTTGAAATTGTAATTGTTTTTACAATAGCGTACTTAATGATGAGAGGATATGCCGGTGGCTACCATGCCAAAACAAGCGTTGGCTGTTTTGGCATGTCGGCTGGCATATTAATCCTGTCGATTTTAGCAGTACAAAAACTGACTGAACTGGCGATGGCATGGTGGATTTTGCTTGTGATAGAAGTGGTTATGATGCCAGTTATCTTTATTGGAACTCCAATTCCTGTAAAAAACAAACCAATTACCAACAACGAATATCTTCATTTCAAAAAGAAAGTGAAGCAGATATACTGTATAGAATTGGTAATAATAATGATATTATTCTGGTGTGATAAACCTGTTTATGCGTTTTCCATTATGGCAACGCAGGCGGTAATTTTTGTCATGACCGGAATAGATATTTTCTCCAGAGTTATACAGAAGCGATTAAAAAAATCTAATTAAAGCAATCAAAGTCATAATGAAAACATCGGAGCGTTCTGCTCCGGTGTCAAATGCAATAAAGCATTCCTAATGGCATATCGCCGAAAGATTCAGCTTGAGACAAAAGAGAATTAACCTTCATCATTGCCAACCGAAAACACCTATGTTATACTAAAATGAAGTATGGACAACGATAACGGAGGATACTCATGTTAAAAGATAAAACAATTTTAATCACCGGAGGAACAGGCTCTTTCGGTAAATGCTTTACAAAGTATGTGTTAACACATTACGAACCAAAGAAAATTATTATTTATTCCAGAGATGAATTTAAACAGTGGATGATGGCAACTGAGTTTAAGGAATATGAAGAGAAGCTTCGTTTCTTTATCGGTGATGTCAGAGACTTGGAAAGACTGAAAAGAGCGTGCGAAGGTGTGGATTATATCATTCATGCAGCAGCTTTGAAGCAGGTACCTGCTTGTGAATACAACCCGAATGAGGCGATTAAGACTAATATTCATGGTGCTATGAATGTTATTGATGCAGCATTGGATTGTGGTGTTCATAAGGTAGTTGCTTTATCAACTGACAAAGCAGTTAATCCGGTTAACCTCTATGGTGGTACCAAATTAGTATCGGACAAGCTTTTTGTAGCAGCAAATGCATATGCGGGAACAAAAGATATTAATTTCTCAATTGTACGTTATGGTAATGTAGCAGGAAGTCGTGGCTCTATTATTCCGCTTTTCAATAGCCTGATTCAGAAAGGTGAAACAGAACTTCCGATTACAGATTTTAGAATGACAAGATTTTGGATTAGTCTGACACAGGGTGTTGAATTAGTTATCAAAGCACTTGCAGAGGCTAAGGGTGGCGAAACTTTTATCAGCAAGATTCCTTCTTTCAAAGTAACCGATTTGGCAGAAGCAATGTTGCCGGGTTGTAAAATGAAAGAAATCGGTATTCGTCCGGGTGAAAAGTTACATGAAATTATGGTAACAACAGAAGATTCCATGACAACTTATGAATATGATAAACATTTCATTGTATATCCACAGATGACATGGAATAACAGACAGCAGCCGGATCTGAGCGGCACAAAAGTAGCAGATGGATTCTCCTACAGTTCCGATAATAATACAGAATGGTTATCGGTAGAGGACATCCGTGAATTATTAAAAGATCTTGATTTAGAAAAATAATGCATTGAGTAAGGACATGTAGAAATGCATGTCCTTCATCATATTTATCTCATTTTGGATAGAAAAAGGTAGAAATGGAGGCTGGTGCAAAAATGGAAAAACCGGCAATAGAGGGAGGAACTCCCGTTAGAGAGACGAAGATTTTTTATGGACATCAGTATATTGATGATGCGGATATCCAGGCAGTAGTGGATGTATTAAAAAGTGATTACTTAACCTGTGGTCCAAAGATTGCTGAGTTAGAACAGAAATTATGTGATGTTACGGGTGCCAAATATGCAGTAGTTTGCAGTAATGGTACAGCAGCACTTCATATTGCTTGTCTGGCAGCAGGTGTTAGCGCAGGGGATGAAGTGATTACAACACCGATTACATTTGCGGCATCGGCAAATTGTGCATTGTATTGTGGTGCAAAGCCTGTTTTTGCAGATATTAATCCGGAAACCTATAATATTGATCCGGCATGTGTGCGTGCTAAGGTAACAGAGAAAACCAAAGCAGTAGTAGCGGTTGATTTTACCGGACAGTCGGTGGAATTAGATGAGCTGCTGAAACTTTGTAAAGAGAAAAATATGGTATTAATCGAGGATGGTGCCCATGTTATCGGCACGAAGTATAAAGGAAAAGCGAATGGCTCCATTGCAGATATGACTACCTTTAGTTTTCATCCGGTCAAAACAGTAACCGGTGGCGAAGGCGGTGCGGTATTAACGAATAGCAAGGAATTATATCAGAAACTGTTGTTATATCGTGCTCACGGAATTACAAGGGATGAAAGTCTGATGGAAAATCCTTCTGATGGTCCTTGGTATTATGAACAGATTGATTTAGGTTTTAATTATCGTATGACAGATATGCAGGCGGCTTTGATTATCAGTCAGTTAGATAAATTAGAGATGTTTAGTAAACGAAGAAAAGAAATTGTTGCGAAGTATGATGCGGCTTTTGCGAAGATTCCGGGTATTTTTGTACAGAAAGAAATCGCAGAGTCAGATACTACAAGACATTTGTATATTTTGCGGTTGAAACCGGAGAAACTCTCCATCAACAGAAAACAGTTTTTTGATGCTTTGGGAGCAGAAAATGTATGCTGTAATGTGCATTATATTCCGACCTATTATTTCCCATATTATCAGAAATTGGGATATCAGAAAGGTATCTGTCCGAATGCAGAGAAGTTGTATGATGAGATTATCAGTCTGCCGCTTTATTACGCAATGACAGATGAAGATGTAGAAAGTGTCATTGCAGCGGTAAGCAAAATTGCAAATTATTATGCAGTATAAAATATTGCATTGAAATGCAAATATATAGTGCGGAGGTATTATATATTTGTGTAGGGAAATTCATGATTAGCAGAGTAGGGGAAAAGCATGAAGTTATCAATTATTGTTCCGGTTTATAATATGGCAGCAGACGGCAAGCTGGAATATTGTCTGGAGTCGTTGGTGCAGCAGACGATTTCTGACTATGAAATTATAGCAGTAGATGATTGTTCTACGGACAATTCCCTGGAGATTTTGAAATCTTATGAAGAAAAATATCCGGGCAAGTTTCGTGCCATCCATAGTGATGTAAACCGCAAGCAGGGTGGTGCGAAAAATATTGGCATGGGTATTGCCCAGGGTGAGTGGATAGGATTTATTGACAGTGACGATTGGGTAACGCCAGACTTTTATGAAAGACTGATTCGCAAAGGTGAGGAAACCGGTGCGGATATGGTAGGCTGTGACTATCATCTGACCGGGGAACACAGTATGGAAATTGGTCAGATTGTGCATAACAACAAAAAAGAGCAGACTGGCGTGTTGAATGAAGAAAAGTATAAATCCCTTTTGATAGACAGTGGTAGTCTTGTTGTTAAAGTATATCGTAGAGAAATAGTGATTGATCATCCGAGCCGTTTCCCGGAAGGAATTTTTTATGAGGATAATGCGCTCGGAAATTCATGGATGCTTCGTGCGAAACATTTTGAATATATAGAAGAACCGCTTTATTATTATTATCAGCATGATACATCTACGGTGCATACGATTACACAGAGACGTTGTGAGGATCGTATGGAAGCAGGAAGAATTATGTTAGAGGAAGCGAAGAAATTTGGATATCTGGAGCAGTATAAAGCAGAGATGGAATTTAACTTCGCGGTACTTTTTTATGTGAATACTCTTTTTACTTATATGCAGGGTGTGAAGCCTGTGAAATATGGATTTGTGAAAAAGCTGGGTGCAGAAATGAAACAATGTTTTCCTAATTTTCAAGAAAATCCGTATTATCAGCAGAGAGTGCATGCAGAAGAGAAAAAGTTAGTCGGTATGCAGATGAAATCTACAGTGTGGTTTATGTTGTATTATAAACTGCTGTGGACATATCGAAATTTCAGAAAACGTAAAGGATAGAAAGGAAAAACATCATCTATGGAGATGACGAGGAAATTTAAAATTACTTATATTATTAGTGTGTGCCTCATCGTATTTTTCCTGTGGCTTGGAAATGAAGGTGACAATCCGCTTGCGTATGTAGGTTCGGAATTACAATATTCGGTTGGTGTTTTGGATTCGGATTACGCACTTGTGGTTCGTGAATCGGTTGCCAGAAGCGGGGTGGTGGCAAGTACGCCGAGTTTAGTGATGAACAGCGGAACGTACAAAATTCGCTTGGAGTACACAGCGGAGGGTAACGATAATGCCATAGAGTTATGGGAGCAGGGCAGTAAGGCTGCAGGTTGGAGCTTAGACCCGATGCATACGGTTTTTGAAACAGAAGTTACTTTAGCCAAAGATGTGAAGCAGCTGGCAGTAAAAATGAATTATGGAGGAACCGGTTCTTTCGTGATTCAGAAAGTAGTTATTACGCCGGATACGGTATTTTACACGGACAGCTATTTCATGATTGCACTGGTTATCATTCTCAGTTTTGTGATTTATCGGTTGTATGAGAAACATTTGCAGAAGCCGATTACACAGGAGAAATTAGTAGATTGGTGTGTGATTGTCGGAGTTGCGCTGCTTGCTATGTCACCGATGTTTTCGACTTATTTATACAATGGAGATGACTTGTGTTATCATCTGGCGCGTATGGAAGGCTTAAAGGATGGTATTCTGGATGGGCAAATTCCGGTCATTATTATGCCGGATGGTTTGAAAGGAAACGGCTATCTGAACGCGATGTATCCGTACCTTTTTCTGTATATTGGCGCATTTTTGCGTATTTGTCGCGTGTCCATTGGTTTGTCCTATAAGATGGTAGTTTTTGCTGCAAATTTTGGCTCGGCGGTCTGTGCTTACTATGCATTCCGTTCTATTTCCAAATCACGCAGAACGGTTATGTTAGGTGTTGTGTTATTTACGCTGATGCCGTATCGTTTTACCAATATTTTTTCCAGAGGCGATTTGGGAGAAATACTGGCGCTTACCTTCTGGCCGCTTGTAATAGTTGGTATGTATCATATTTTGCTTGGAGACCGGACAAAATGGCACTATCTGGTAATTGGCTTTAGTGGGGCATTAAACAGCCATATTTTGAGTGTGACATATGTTATGGCTTTCTGTGTTATTTCCGCATTGGTATATGTGGTTCGTATCTGGAAAGAGAAGAGATATGTGGAAATCGGCAAAGCAGCGGGACTTACCATTTTGCTTAATATGTGGTTTTTAGTACCGTTTCTATATTATTATTTTACGGAAGAACTGGCCACGAATATATTGCGGTGGAGTGGTTACTATGAACAGTCCATCAATTTATCAAATATGACCCAGACAATCAGTCTTTATAACAAACAGTATTTTTCATTGGGGCTGCCGTTAATTGGCTGTGCAGGAATTGCTGTTATTTATCTGATTTGTGAGAAAAAAGAAAAAAAGACTTCCTTAGATAGTTATCTGGCATTTTTGTTTGTTCTTGGTTGTATTTTGACTTATATGACGACGGGCTATTTTCCAAGTCTGGAACTGAGTGATTATGATTTCTTTAATTCGATTATCACCATGTTGCAGTTCCCTTGGCGTTTTCTGGGGCCTGCCAGTGCGTGCTTTTTATTTGTAGGAGCAGTCTGGTTGTCAAAATCGAATATATTGAAGCCTTATAAAAATATTATTTTTGCAATGTTGATTGCTTTAAATTTATTGACTGTACTTTCGGTTCCATCGGACAACAGTCATATGCCGTATGATGACGTGACTGCCACAGCATCGAAAGGGCATGATAGTAAAATGGCGGCGAATATCGGTATTTTTTATCCGCATGAATGGCGACTGGAAGGAGTTAGTGACGAGAAGTTAACAACGAGTGTTCTTGTATCGGACTTGAATAATGTTGAGGTATCTAATTTCAGCAAAAAGGGAACGAAGTCACAGGCAACCTATATTTCCAATGCGGAAGGCACCTATATCGAATTTCCGATTCAGAATTATTCCGGCTATTGTGCGTATGATGAGAATGGGGATAAGTTGGAAATTTTAGATGGTGAGCAGCACAGAATAAAGATTATGTTAAATGGTGATGGTAAAGAACATACCATTTATGTACGTTTCGGTCCGGTTGTCGGTTTTGTCATTGCGGATATTGTTTCGCTGGTAACTTTGCTTGCCTGTTTATATCCGGTTGTTTATCCACGATGGAAAGAATGGAGAAACCGTGAGGAAGAAGAAAATATTATAGCGTAGTAAGGGACTTGGCGATTCGCATAGAACCTTTTCCGTCAATGAAAGCTCTCATAGCATGGGAGCTTTTTTGGCGAACTTCAACAGAAACACTTTGCTCTTGCAAAAACTGAAGAATGTTTTCGATAACTTCTGAAAAATCGGTACGAACATCTCCGGCATAGGGAATAATATTTTTGCCCGAAAAAGTTGATACGGCAATCTGCTGATTATCAGCCATAGAAAAGCTGATTGCAGGAACACCTACGGCACAGAGTTCGTATAAAGTGGTGCCACCGGCAGAAATGCCAAGGTCGCACTGACACATCAAAGAAGCCATGTCCTGCACGTTTTCATGAATGTGAATGACAGGATAGGTGGCAGCAAGGCTCTGTAATTCTTCATAGTGAGAGTTTAGACGGCTGGTAAGAACATGGTAGTGGCAGTTGCAGAGATTAGTATCAAATATTCTGCGCAGCAGTTCTCCAGCTACGTTATATACATCCGTTCCACCGGTAGAAAGCAGAATGTTTTGAATCTGAGGGCGAACCTCATAAGAAACATTCTGAAACTGTTCCCGAAGTGGTGTATAGGAAGCACCCAGAAGCTTTTGCGAAGCTTTATGATAACAGGAAGGTTCTTCGGTTACATCATAGTTTATGAGTAAATCAACCGGATAATCGAAAGCCAGAATGTCATCCAGGTAGGCAACCTTACAAATTTTCTGAACTTCAGATAAATAATTTTTTGTAACAAAATAGGAGTCTATAAAGAGCCAAGTATCGGACTTGGAAGGATTGCTGTCGGTAAGAAGTTTTTTTAGTACAGGAAGCTCTTTTTCTAGTTCTTGAAAATTACTGTGAAGACATTGTATTGTAAATTCATTCGGGGAAGTGAAACGTTCTGCTAAAATTGTCATGCTCTGTTCATCGGACACCAGAAAAGAAACCTCTGCGTGTAAAGTGGCACAGGCTCTTGCGATGGACAGACAACGCATAATGTGTCCGGTTGCAATTTCTTCGTTTCCGTCAGTTCTGAAATAAATTTTTGCCATGACAAATACTTCCTTCTCCCAATCCTCTAATGTGGACATTTTATCATGAATTGGGGCAAGGTGCAATGAAAGTGGTTTTGCATTACTTGACTTATCGTTCCCATTCGATATACTTTTAGGTAGAAAAACTTTGCAAAAATCTTGAAATGCCAGGCAGGGAATATGGAAATGCCTATGGGAAATTTCAAGCCGGAGGAAAACATGAAAGAATCAGCGATTGCAATTATTACAGCAAGAGGCGGAAGCAAACGAATTCCGCGTAAGAATATCAGAGAATTTTGTGGAAAGCCTATTTTAAATTATTCCATTGAAGCGGCGCTAGATTCGGGCTTGTTTGATGAGGTTATGGTTTCTACCGATGATGAAGAAATCGCGGAGATTGCCAGAGCAGCCGGAGCAAAAGTACCGGTAATGCGAAGCAGTGAAAATGCGAATGATTATGCTTCCACTGATGATGTTTTGATGGAAGTTTTGAACTGGTACAAAGAGCAGGGCAGAGAGTTTGAAAAATTTTGCTGCCTGTATCCGACAGCGCCATTTGTAACAGCACAGAAATTGCAGACGGCTATGGGACTTTTGGAAAAAGCGGATTCGGTTATGCCGGTAGTAGCCTTTTCTTTTCCACCGCAGCGTTGTGTGGTTATTAACGAGGAGGGTGAACTGCGAATGAAGTGGCCGGAGCATGCTAAAACCCGATCCCAGGATTTAGAACTATATTATCATGACTGTGGACAGTTTTACTGTTGTAAAACTGAACCTTTTATGGAATACAAAACAACAGATTTGCCGCATATGGTGCCGATGGTTATGAGCGAATTGGAAGTGCAGGACATCGACAATCTGGATGACTGGGAAATCGCAGAACTGAAATATCGCAAGATGATAGGAATGAGATAATTATGAAAAAAGAATTTCGAATTGGAAATAAATTAGTTGGAGAAAATCATCCATGCTTCTGTGTAGCAGAGATGTCAGGTAATCATCTGAAAGATTTTAACAGAGCAGTGGAAATCATTCATGCGGCAAAGGAAGCCGGAGCAGATGCGATTAAGTTGCAGACTTATACAGCAGACAGCCTTTCTATTGACTGTGATAATGAGTATTTTCAGATACACGGTGGTTTGTGGGATGGTATGACAGAATATAAACTGTATCAGGAAGCTTCGACTCCTTGGGACTGGCAACCGAAATTGCAGGAAGTGGCAGCCAAACTGGGATTAGAATGCTTTTCGTCCCCGTTTGATTTTGCATCTGTGGATTTTATGGAAGAGTGTAAGATGCCGGCTTATAAAGTGGCTTCTTATGAAATCAATGACATTCCGTTGATTCGTAAAATTGCAGCATTGCACAAACCGGTTATTTTTGCAACCGGTGTGGCGCATTTGGAAGATATTGACAGGGCATTGCAGGTTTGTAAAGAAGAAGGTAATGAGGAAGTCATGCTTCTGAAATGCGTTTCTGCGTATCCGACTCCTTATGAAGAAATCAATCTTGCCATGATTCCGACTTTGGCGAAGAAATACGACTGTCTGGTAGGACTGTCAGATCATTCTATGGGAAGTGTAGTTCCGGTTGGTGCGACTGCACTTGGTATTAAGATGGTAGAGAAGCATCTGACACTTCGGCGTTCTGATGGTGGCCCGGATGGTGCATTCTCGATGGAACCGGAAGAGTTCAAAGAGATGGTAGACAATATTCGTATTCTGGAAAAAGCAGTGGGCGTGTCTGAATATGGATTAACCGAAAAACAAGAAAAAGAACGTAGTGGTTCCCGTTCTTTGTTCGTAGTAAAAGATATTAAAGCCGGAGAAAAGCTGACACCGGAAAATGTTCGCTCCATTCGTCCGGGTTACGGACTTCATACAATGTATTATGAAGAAGTGCTTGGCAAGACGGCGGTTCGCGATATTGCTATGGGAACGCCGCTTGCATGGGAGTTGTTCTCCTGAAATATGCTTCTTTAGCATAAGTTATGTTTGTGTGATATTATAATTTCATAGTCACTAAATCCGTGTATTTTAACATGCAGATGCCGTCCTCGTACTGACCGATGGTATCTGCATTTTCTTTACCGGAAATGTTATTAGCAATTAGTTTCGGGAAGTTGACACCACAACTGTAAGCGTGTGGATAACCTCCGCCAAAACGTGGATTGATTTCCGAAATATAATAGTTACCATCAATGCAGAAAATATCCATATCCACCGGACCGGATAATTCAAATGCGGATACCGTCTTCCTAATTAAATCAAATAATTTCGCATCCTTAAAAGAAACTGATTTTTCTGTTTCGCCCGCACGCATACGAAGTTTTTCTTTTACAAAAATAGATACCGGCTTATGAGAAAGCATATCCACATAGATATCAGCACCGAATTCCTTACCTTTGGAAAAAGTCTGAATTAACATATCTTCTTCGCTGTATTTGCACAGTACGGAAAGCAGTTCCATATTATTAACCTTCTGAATACCAATACTGCCACAGCCACGAATTGGTTTGACGAAAACTGGAAAATCCATTTCCTTTTTATCCAGACATGACTGGAATTCAGCCAGACTGCCGCAGCTTTGCAACGCCGGAAGATTGTTACTTTTCAGATGTTTATAAAAAACATATTTATCACGGCACAATTCGATGGTTTCCGGTGTGGAAACAATAGGTGTAATGCCTTTTTCGATAAAAAGATTCCGATTAGAAGCAATCAGATATAATTCGTCTTCCTGCAAAGGCAAAACAGCATCGATTTGTTCTTTCTTACAGATGTCCAGAATCACATCCAGATAATCCGGAGAAGTCATTCTGGGTACGATATAATGGTTGTCGGTTTCGTAGAGAGCCGGTGCGTAAGCGCTGCAATCCGTACCGACAACTCTATCAATTCCATTTCCTTTTTCTCTAAAATAGCGCACCAGTTTGTTACGGGTGCCGCAGCTTAAAATCAAAATATTCATGAGATTACTCCTTCCAATCCGAACCCTGTACATAATCGGCAGGAGTCCATTTACGGCGAACCTGTACCAGCTCACCGTTTCTGCGAACATAAACTGCCGGGAAATATTGAATGAAAAGAGGGTTTAGGCTCATGGTATAGCCACCTACGTTTTCGTAGATAATTTTATCTCCCGGAACAAGCTCGGGTTGATTTTCATAAGTAAACAGACGGTCACATTCCATACAGGTAAAACCGCTGATAACCTGTTCGTTCATTACCGGACGATTGCCGGTAAAAGCTTCGTTCTTTTCCAGATGAAAAAGATGAGATGATTTAATCATCGTAGCATCAATATTAAAACGGCTGCCGTCTGTCATGACGTAACGAGTGCCCTTGATGTCTCTGGTGTCAAAAATTGATGTGACGAAAGTGGTACATTTGGAAATCAAAGAAATACCCGGTTCTACAATTATTTTCGTTTCGGAGGGGTTAAAGCATTTGGATAATTCTTCTGCAACCACCGGAAAATAATCAGGATATTCCGGTCTGCCTTCCATACCGCCGCAATAACCGCCGCCTAAATCTACATAGGATAGTTTCAGGTTAAATTCTTCTTTTAACTGACAAGCCATTCTGGCAATGGAACGGAAAATGTTCACGCTACGGGATTTGCTGCTGGAATGTAAATGTAAGCCGACTACGGACGCATTGGAAATTTCCTGTAAAACAGAAAGTGCCTGCGCAAATTTTCCGGTTTCATAACAGAAGCCAAAACGTCCGCTGACTTCACCCATTGTCGTTTCGCCGGGACACATTTTTTCCAGATTAAAATTCGCACGTACTCCGACTCTGAAGTTCCGGTCAGGATATTCGGATGCCAGTTTCGTGAGCCATGTCAGCTCCATCTGAGAATCCAGATTTACATAGCCACCCGCAAGCAGCACATCACGGAAAGACTGTTCGCCCTTGTATGGGCCATTGTAAATGATTTCACTATTTTCAAAGCCTAAATATCGGGCGAGGGAATACTCATCTTCGGAAACCACTTCTGCAAAAGCACCGTTTTTTTTCACAAAAGAAACGAGCCAGGGCAAAGAGTTGGTTTTAAAAGAATAACCTACAAGATAGTTGTTCCAATTCTGTTTTAAGGAATTGGTAAGCATATCATAATATTTTTGAAGGATTTCTTCATCTATCACAAAATAAGGAGTTTGTATTGTTTCCATACATTCGCACCTTTCTTTCTCTTCTTCTAATGAAATATTACCTTATTTTTCATTTAGATACAATGCAGAATTTTGGTTGTTCCTACAAGACTTGAGTGGTAAAATATATAAATATTAAAAATGAAATAATGTCAGAGTCTAAAATTCTGATTGCGTTCCACAGCGTAATGCTTCGGAATGGAGGAAAATATGAAACAGAATCATAAAAAAGAAAAAGCAAGAATCTATGTATGCCATACTTACTATCATGTATACGTGGCATGTTTAAAAGAATTATATCTGCCGAAAGAAAAGCAGGGACAGGCAACACTTGTGCTGAGTACCATGTCTAACAATTTTGGCAATTTGAAAGAGCGGGCAGAGAAGTGTGGTCTTTTTGAAGCGGTTTATATGTTTGATGAAAAAGAAGATGTCTTTTTTCCACAGCTTCAGAAGTATCATAAGGACAGAGGGAATATTGCGCTCAATATGCTTGCGCGTATTAAGTATACGAAGCTGCTTGGCAAATTGCAGGAGCCGTATGTGCCGGTGGATTTTTCACAGTACGAAGACATTTATGTATTCTGCGATTCCGACCCGATTGGATATTATTTAAGTTATAAGAAAATATATTATCATGCGGTGGAAGATGGCTTGAATTGTATTCAGTATTACGATACGGCAAGATATGACAATAAAGGACATTTTGAATTAAAAGCGTGGATGTCGGCACGAAATCTGATTTTTATTCAGAATGGTTATGGAAAATATTGTCTGGATATGGAAATTAATGACAAGAGTGTTGTGCCTTATCCTTGTGATAAATATATTGAGCAGCCGCGTGCACAGTTGGTAGAGCATTTGTCTGAGGAAGATAAAGATATTCTGATTCATCTTTTTATTGAAAATATGGACGAGTTACAGCAAAAATTGGACTGCGGTGCCAAAGATAAGATTCTGGTATTGTCAGAACCACTCTGTGATCTGGATGTGCGCAAACAGATTTTCTCGGATATTATTGAGGAATATAGTGATGTTGATGGCAATAAGGGACAAGTTCTGATTAAACCGCATCCTCGTGATGTGCTGGATTATGCCAAAGAATTTTCGGAGCACATTGTATTAAGTGGTATGTTTCCGATGGAGATACTGAATTTTATTCCGGGACTACGTTTTAAAAGAGTGATATCAGTGCTGACAGTTCCAAACGGCATTCAGTTTGCGGAAGAAATTCTGTTCTTAGGGGAAGATTTTTTAGATAAATACGAAGCACCGGAACTGCACAGACAGAATGAGCAGATTTGATTTATAAATATACCTATGGTAAAATACTAAGATGTTTTGAGTAATAAGGATTAGTTTACAGAAGGATTAGAATTCAGAATGAAAAAAATATATAAAAAGTTGATGGTTTTACTGGATAAAAAACAGAAACAAAAAATGGTGTTTCTTATTTTTATCATGTTAATTGGCGCTGTGTTAGAGACACTTGGTGTCTCCATGATTTTGCCGGTTATGAACGTGGTGCTAGAAGAAGATGCCGTTGAGAAACACGTTTATCTTCAGGTTATTTGCCAGATTTTTAATATTGATAATACAAGGGATTTGATGATTCTTGTTATGTCGGCGTTAGTCGTTATTTTTGCACTGAAAAATATCTTTTTATTTTTCCAGCAGAAAATACAGTTGCGCTTTGTTTATACGAACCAATTCGCAACGTCCAGAAGAATGATGATTAATTTCATGGAACGCCCTTATGAATATTATCTGAATGCAGATACGGCCGTGATTCAGAGAAATATTACTTCGGATGTTAATAACATGTATGGTCTGATTCTGGCACTGTTACAGCTTACCAGTGAGTGTATCGTATTTGTCTGTCTGGCGGTAGTCAGTCTGGTGGCAGATGTATGGATGAGTATTACTGTTACAGTGCTTTTGGTAGTTGTGCTGCTTGTTATTAAGTGCATTCTGAAGCCGATTATGAAAAAAGCAGGCGAAGAAAACCAGGATTATTATAGCGGTTTATATAAATGGATTGATCAGTCCGTTATGGGTATCAAAGAAATTAAGATTGCCAACAAAGAAAATTATTTTATCAACGAATATGCAAAATGCGGTGCCGGCTATGTGAGTGCGGTGCAACGTTATAATTTGTATAATGCAACACCGAGACTGCTTATTGAAACGGTTGCGATTGCAGGTATGGTTTTGTATATGATGATACAGCTTTTGAATGGTGCCGGTGTAGTGGATATTATGCCACAGATTACGTTGCTTGCTATGGTTGCGATGCGTTTGATTCCATGTGCAAACCGTATCAATAATCATCTTACATCCATCTCTTATTTTGAACCATTTTTCATGGGTGTCAGTGATAATTTACAGGATGAAATCCGGGATGAAACCATTGATTATGATGCAGAAACTTATCAGAAGAAAATTGATGTTAAGAAATTAGATATCAGAGAAAAGATTGAACTGAAAAATATTACTTATAAATATCCTAATACGGATGTGCTTATTTTTGATGATGCTGATATGGAAATCCCTATCGGAAAAAGTGTTGGTATCGTAGGTACTTCCGGTTCCGGTAAGACGACGGTTGTAGATATTTTACTTGGTCTTTTGCAACTGCAGAGTGGTGAAATTCTGGCAGATGGGATAGAGGTAAGGGAACATTACAAAGAGTGGCTGAAGAATATCGGTTATATTCCGCAGACTATTTTCATGATTGACTCTACGATTCGTAAGAATGTAGCCTTTGGTTATGCAGATGAAGATATTGATGATGAAAAAGTATGGCAGGCTTTGAAGGAAGCACAGCTAGATGAGTTCGTCAGAGGATTGCCTGATGGACTGGACACCAGTATCGGAGAAAGAGGTATCCGTCTCTCCGGTGGACAGAGACAGCGTATCGGTATTGCCAGAGCACTGTTTGAAGATCCGGAAGTATTAGTGCTGGATGAAGCAACTTCGGCACTGGATAATGATACGGAAGCTGCGATTATGGAATCCATCAACAGATTACATGGACGGAAGACTTTGATTATTATTGCTCACAGATTACAGACCATTGAAAAATGTGATATGGTTTACCGGATTGAGAATGGCAAGGCATCACGAGAACGATAGAATTTTCATGGTAAAGAAGTAAGAAGACGACAAAGGAAATGAGTCGTAGAAAGGTTTGGAAATTGAATGAAAAAATTGTTTCAATATGGATGGGATATGTACAAGAAGCATGAAGAGGGAATCAATTATCTGATTTTCGGTTTTCTGGCTTTTGTACTGAATTATGTTTTATATTTCATTTTTGAGTCTTTATTGCATATGAATTATATGTTGGCAACTGCTTTTTCATGGGTGCTGACAGTAGTATTTGCTTATTGGACGAATCATACTTTTGTTTTTAAAAGTAAAAACGAAGGTGCATCAGGATTGTTCAAAGAATTTGCTTCTTTTATCAGTGCACGTATTGCAACAGAACTGTTAGAACTTCTGCTTATGTATCTAATGGTAGATTTAGCAGGTATCAATTCCTATATCGCAAAGCTGGTAGGTCAGACAATTGTCATTATTACTAACTATGTTTTGAGTAAAATATGGATTTTCAAAGAAAAATAATTTTTATAGGGGGAAAATATGGCTTCTAAACGACAGGCAAATTTTGAATTGCTTCGTATTGTAGCAATGCTTATGATTATAACACTTCATTATCTGGTGAAGGGTAATGTTGCTGTGCCTTATGCAGAAAGTCAGAGCGCGGTAAATCTGGTAGCATGGCTTTTGGAAGCTTTTTGTATCGTAGCAGTAAACTGTTACGTTTTATTGAGTGGCTATTTTTTGGTGGAATCTGCATGGAAGCCGGGGCGTATTGTGTCCTTGCTTGCACAGATTCTTTTTTATTCAATTGCAATTCCGGCAGCGATGTTGTGCGTGGGAATGATTTCGCCGACGGAGTTGAGCGTATATGACTGGATTGGTTTTATCCTGCCGATTGAAACAGAGCATTACTGGTTTGCAACGGCATATGTGCTTATGTATTTGTTTGCGCCGATTCTTGCCGCCGGTGTCAAGAGCATGGAACGGAAAACCTTGCAGAAGGTTATTATTACATTACTGCTTTTCTTTTCCGTTGGAAAAACGATCTTTCCGGTACTGCTTGTTACAGACCATTACGGATATGACTTTGGCTGGTTTTTGTGTCTGTTTTTGATTGCGGCATATTTGCGGTTATATGGTTGTGAGTGGCTGGAGAAAAGAAAACACGGGATACTTTTATATATGGGAATGAGCCTATGTATTTTTGCAGCGTGGCTGGTGGCGAGTGTGCTTGCTCAAAAAGTGGATGCATTTGCCTATTATGCAGATATGCCGTATACCTATAATCATGTCTTTGCGCTGCTCGGTGCAATAGGACTTTTTATGGTATTTAAAAATATACATTTAAAAGAAGGAAAAGTGACAGCAATCATTCGATATCTGGCACCGTATACATTTGGAGTATATTTGTTGCATGAACATATTCTGGTACGCTATGAATGGAGCAGATGGTTACAGATAGAGCGGGTTAGAGAAAGCTGGTTTTTCATACCGCACATGATTGTATGCGTGGTGGTAGTTTACGCAATGGGAACGATAGTTGATTTTGTCAGAGCTTATTTGTTCACATGGTTTAAACAGGCTTTTACAGGGAGAAAAACGAAACAGAAATGAAACAGATAGAACGATTATATGAAAAATATCGTAATTACATAGAGAATAGTTTGTTTATTATTCTTCTGGCATTTTATCCGTTGATAAAAATAAATCAGGGGCTGGATGTAGTAGACACTTCTTATAGCCTGGGTAATTTTCAGTTTTTTCCGACGGCGGATGGTGACTGGATGGTGGCGACTTATCTGGCGAATGTAGTTGGTTATTTCTTTATGCAGCTTCCAAGCGGCGAAACGTTGGTAGGTATGAATTTTTATACCGGACTAATTGTATCTGCAATCGCATTGCTTCTGTATTTTACATTGCGAAAGAAAATGCCGGCGTGGATTGTGTTCGTCGGAGAAATAATTGCGATTGGAATGTGCTGGTGTCCGACAACCATTTTGTATAATTATCTGACTTATGGATTGATGGCAGCAGGTGTTTTGCTGTTGTATAAAGGAATTTGTTTTAATGAGAATGTAAATGGCGTGCAGACCACAAGAAGACAGGTCTATTTGGGATTGGCTGGAATCTGTCTTGGTGCAAACGTAGCAGTACGTATGCCGAACGTGGCACAGGCAGCATTTATTCTGGCTTTGTGGTATGGCGCATGGTTGCAGAAAAAGAAGTTTGCCTCTGTGGTAAAAGATACGTTGACTTGCCTGGTGGGCTATCTGGTTGGATTTGGCGTTCCTTTTGTTACCATCTGCGTGAAATATGGTATCGGGGCTTATCCGGAAATGGTGCAGTGGTTGTTTGCCATGACAGACAAAGCGCAAGATTATAAGCCGACTTCCATGTTGACCGGTATGCTTGGCGATTATTTCACAGGATTGTATTGGCTTGCATTTGCCGCAGCTTGTGTTGCCTTTTTATATTTGGTGTATGCCGTAAAAAGCTGGCTTGTAAGAAAAGATGCAAACGCCAACAATGCGATTGAGTGGCTTTATTGTCTGGGCTGCGTGGCTGTTTTTGTGGTGCTGATTCGTTTCTATTGGGGACGCGGCATGTTTGATTTCCGTTATTATAATTATGGCAGTATTTATTTGTGGGCAGTGCTTTTTCTGATCATGACAGCAGCTTGTGCGGTATGGATACTGTTTGGAGCAAATGTCAAGAAAAGTGGAAACATAGAGAATGGCAGTAGTAATCAGGATGTGCAAAGCGTAACTGACGAGAAGGTGTTGGCATTGATTGTTCTGTTGCAGATGTTTGTGACACCACTTGGCAGCAATAACGCTTTGTATCCGATGATTAACAATCTGTTTCTGGCGGCACCATTTACCTTGTGGGTGTGTCATCAATGGTTTGTTCAGACTCATGGAAAAAAGGTTCATGTGCCTTGGAAAGTAATGCTTTCCGTGTTTGGCATTATGGTTCTGATACAGAGTATTGGTTTCCATACGCAGTTTGTTTTCTTAGATGGTGTCTGGGGCGAGGAAAGGGACACACTTGTAACTGATATTCCGAAAGCGGAAGGTATTTATACGAATCAAGAGAATGCGGAACTATTAACGGATTTAATAGAATACGCGAAGGAACAGGAATTTGCTGGAAGAGAGGTTATTTTGTACGGAGAGGTTCCGGGGCTTTCTTATTTCCTGGATATGCCAGCCGCAATTTCAACTTCCTGGCCGGATTTGGATTCTTACCGGATGGTACAGTTTGAAGAAGATATGGCAGAAGTAGAGCAGAACATAGAAGAGAACAGACCGGTGGTTATTGTGTCTTCTGCGATTGCGGCATATAAAAGCGAAGATGCAGAAGCCTATGAGTGGTTTGGCGTTGAGGAAGAAGTCTATGATGCCGATGAGAAAATAGCACTTTTGTTAGAGTTTTTGGAAGAAAATGATTATGAGGAAACCTTTTGCAATATGCGTTATGCGGTTTATGAATGATGATATCCGGTTTGGAATACAGGCTACATTGCAAAGCAGGGTATTCCTATGGTAAAATAGTGTGAAAATGTGTGCATGGAAGATTTGACACGTAGAAATTGTGTCATAAGATGGGGTTGACAGAAAGGCAGGCAGGCCGATGATAAATTTTAACGTACCTCCTTTTACAGGAAAAGAATTAGAATATATGAAGGAAGCTATCGAGAATCAGAAAATCTGTGGTGATGGCCCTTTTACAAAAAAATGTCATGAGTGGATTGAGCAGCAGACAGGAACGAGGAAATGTCTGCTTACCACTTCTTGTACTCATGCAACAGAGCTTGCAGCACTTTTGGCAGATATCAAAGAAGGCGATGAAGTAATTCTTCCATCCTATACCTTTGTGTCCACAGCAGATGCATTTGTATTACGTGGCGCAAAAGTGGTCTTTGTGGATGTCAGACCGGACACCATGAATATAGATGAAAATCTGATTGAAGATGCGGTTACTGAGCGCACGAAAGCAATCGTTCCGGTTCATTATGCGGGTGTTGGCTGTGAGATGGATAAGATTATGGAAATTGCGAAAAAGCATAATCTCATGGTAGTAGAAGATGCAGCACAAGGCATTATGGCATCTTACAAAGGAAAACCGCTTGGAACTTTTGGCGAATTTGGATGCTTTAGTTTCCATGAAACGAAGAATTTCAGTATGGGTGAGGGCGGTGCCCTTTTAATCCGGGATGAAAAATATATTGAAAATGCTGAAATTTACAGAGAAAAAGGAACGGACCGGAGCAAATATTTCCGAGGTCAGGTTGATAAATATCGTTGGCAGAATTATGGTTCTTCTTATCTGCCAAGTGATATGAATGCGGCATATCTGTATGCCCAGTTAGAACTTGCAGAAGAAATTACCAAAGCAAGAATGGACAGATGGAATGAGTATAGAGAACAGTTGACACCGCTTGCGGAAGAAGGCAGAATTGAGCTCCCTTATATTCCGGAGTATTGTGAACACAATGCGCATATGTTTTATATTAAAACGAAAGATATACAAGAGCGAGAACGTTTGATTGATTACCTGAAAGAGAGAAATGTTCATGCGGTATTTCATTATATTCCATTGCACTCTGCTCCGGCAGGAATTAAGTTCGGCAGATTTTGCGGCGAGGATAAATATACAACGAAAGAAAGTGAAAGACTTTTACGCTTGCCGATGTTCTATAAGTTAACATCAAATGAAGTGGAATATATTACAGAACAGGTCAAAGCGTTCTATCGATAGAAAGGTATGTAGTTCATGAAGGTTCAAACATTTTTGGAGAAAAATAAGAACTGCATAATAGCGCTGTTGACTATTTTGGTCAACGTTGCTTTGATGAGCCTCTTTTTTGATTTTTATTATGATTTGAATGATGATGTGATGATGAAAGATATTATGGCTGGTGTGTATACCGGAACGCCGGACGGCCATAATATGCAGACCTTATATATTTTGGGGGCATTTATCAGTTTAGGTTACAGGCTGTGCAGGGGAATTCCTTGGTATGGCCTATTTTTGTTTGTCTGTCAGATGGGCAGTATGTATCTGGTAGGCGTGCGTTTGCTTCGTTTTTGTAAAAAAGCATGGACGAAGGTGGGAAGCATGGCAGTACTTAGTGCGTTCCTATGGGGAATTATGCTTTCTCATTTTGTAGCGATTCAATATACGATTACCGTTTCTGTTATGGCAGCAGCAGCGATTTTCTTATTTTTGACAACGGAAAAAGGACTTTCGGTAAAGCAGTTTGTACTGAAAAATATTCCGTCTATTGTACTGGTAATTCTGGCATATCAGCTTCGAACTGAAATGCTTTTGCTGGTATTTCCGCTGATTTGTCTGGCAGGGTTGTTTCGGTGGCTGGAGGAAGAACATTTTTTCCAGAAAGAGAATTATCTTAAATACGGAATTACCATAGGTTGTATTCTGGTGGGCATGTTAATCAGTCACTTGTTTGATTATGTGGCATACGGCAGCGAGGACTGGCAGAAATTTCAGACCTTTTTTGATAAAAGGACAGAGGTTTATGATTACCATTACGAGGTATTAACCAGTGGAGAACACGCAGAATATTTATCTTCGCTTGGCCTTGATGAAGCGCAGCAGGAACTTTTATCTAACTATAATTTTGGACTAGATGAAACGATTGATGAAAAATTGCTTGGTGAGATTGCCGCATATGCGAAAGAAAATACAAGCGGAACGGAATGGACCGTTGAACGTCTGGTAGAAAAAGGAAATTTATACTTATACCGGACTTTGCATAGTGGTGATGCGCCTTATAATTATATGGTTATAGCTGGGTATTTGTGCGTAGCAGTTTTGGGAATTTTTCAGATCATGCGAGAAAGAAAAGGAAATTGTATTTTGGAGCTTGTCCTGTTTGGTATTTTCCGAACGGTTCTGTGGATGTATATTCTGATGATGGGAAGAGACCCGGTGCGGATTACCCATTCTCTGTATGTGGCTGAATTTGCGGTGCTTGCAGGAATGATGTGCAGACAGTGTGAAGGGTGGATGACGAACGAAGAAAAAGAGCAGAAGTTAACGTTTGCCATAGTTCCGATACTAGTGCTTGGCTTATTATTCGTTTGCTATCTGCCACATAGCATTATGACAACTGTGTCAGATAAAGAGGCGAGAGAAGCAGTCAATGCAGATTGTCTTGCAATTGCGGAATATTGTAAGGAGCATCCGGGTAACTTTTACTTTGAAGATGTGTATTCTACGGTAGGATTTTCCCAGAAAATTTTTGCAAAGGCAGATAATACGCTGTCAAATTATGATATTATGGGTGGATGGATGTGTAAGAGTCCACTTTACTATGAGAAATTAGAGCAGTTTGGAATTACGACAATGGAAGATGCTCTGCTGTATGATGAGAATGTATATTTCATTATGGAAACGGTGACTGGTGATGCAGACTGGCTGCGGGAATATTACGCAGGCAAAGGAATTACAGTGGATATTGAACAGGTAGATATTGTGGGAGATAACTATGGTGTCTATCAGGTGCTGGAGCAGAAATAGAATTGAGGGAAAGAAATGGGCAATATTTACTTGCGCTTAATGGAAGTGGCTGATACAGAGAAAATCGTAGCATGGCGTAATAACGACAGAGTACGGCATAATTTTATTTATCAACAGCTTTTTACACCGGAAGGACATATGAACTGGATTCGTACACAGGTGGAACCGGGGCATGTGGTACAATTTATTATTTGTGAGAACGTAACCGACAGAGCAGTGGGGAGTGTTTATTTCCGGGATATTGACAGGGAAAAGGGTTGTGCAGAATACGGCATTTTTATTGGTGAAGATGATGCGGTAGGAAAGGGCTACGGCACGCAGGCAGCCAAAGCAGCACTTGCATATGCTTTTGAAACAATAAAGTTAAGAAAAGTTTTTCTGCGGGTTTTTGCGGATAATATCGGAGCCAGAAAAAGTTATGAAAAAGCGGGCTTCCGATTGATAGAGGACAAGCAGGAAGAAGTAGCGATAGATGGGGTTTCCCGAAGCGTTATTTTTATGGAATGCATCAGAACAGAATATGCGCAAATGACATGCGCGGAAATGGAGAACCAAATGAGTCAGTTAGTCAGCTTTGTGATACCGTGTTACCGGTCAGCACAGACGATTGGAAAAGTCGTAGAAGAAATAGAAACAACGATGAAAGGACTTACACAGTATAAGTATGAAATTATTCTGGTAAATGACTGCTCGCCGGATAATACGTTTGATGTTATTCGTGGTATTTGTGCAAAGAAAAAGGAAGTCTGCGGCGTGAATCTGGCGAAAAATTTCGGTCAGCATGCAGCATTGATGGCAGGCTTTCAGCATGTGCGAGGGGATATTGTAGTATGTCTGGATGATGATGGACAGACCCCGGCAGATGAAGTAGGGAAATTGCTCGCTAAAATCGAAGAGGGTTATGATGCCGTTTATGCCAGATATGCACATAAGCAGCATTCCGGCTTCCGCAATTTTGGCAGCAAAATTAATGAACTGATGACAAGAGTGATGTTGGGAAAACCAAAAGAATTATACATTTCCAGTTATTTTGCAGCACGCCGGTTTATCATTGATGAAATGACTCGCTATGTGAATCCGTATCCTTATGTAATCGGTCTGGTGCTTCGTGCGACGAAGAATATAGCCAATGTCGATGTAAATCATAGGGAAAGAGAAATTGGTACTTCCGGTTATACAATTGGTAAATTGCTTGGACTCTGGTTTAATGGTTTTACTGCATTTAGCATCAAACCGCTTCGTGTGGCAACGGTAATTGGAACGGTTACAGCATGCGCAGGTATCCTGTATGGTATCTATACGGTTATCAAGAAATTTGTAAATCCCGATGTTGTAATTGGATTTAGCGCGCTAATGACGGCAGTTGTTTTTCTTGGTGGTATGATGATGCTGATGCTTGGTATCATCGGAGAATACATTGGCAGAATTTATATTTCCATGAACAATTCTCCACAGTATGTAATTAGAGAGTGTATAGATGAACGAGAATGAATTTCGAATTAAAATAAAACTGAATGTGATTGCATTTGTGGTTGCGACAGCAGGAACTTTGTGCTTTCCACAGATACTGAATTTACAGGACAGCGCACTTGGATTTACGAACAGTATCTTCTCGGTGTTTGTCTGGCTGCTTTGTCTGTATGCGGTAAATTTGTCACTTCGTACAATTGATTTGAAGGACGTACGCGGCTTTAAGATAGCGGGAATTTTGTCCTTCCTTTTTACGGTGGCAATGCTCTTTGGCGTACAATTGGAAAGCGCAGAAAATGTCAATTTCAAGGATTGGAAATTGTGGATTTCCCTTCCAGTGCTGACTTGCCTTTTTACAATTCTGGTGCGTAAAATCTGGGATTTTTTAAGCGGTTTGGAGAATAGAAAATTGCAGTTGGCAGAGTATATTAAGCTGCCGCAATCACCGGTAAAAAATGAGAGAGGAAAAAATATTCTGACATTCTGCTTTTTTCTTCTCTGCTGGTTGCCGGTTTTGCTTGCGGTTTATCCGGGCTTTTTTGTTTACGATGCGCAGGATGAATATTTGCAGGTGGCATCCCGGACTTTTACAACCCATCATCCGCTGGTACATGTTTTGATGCTTGGTGGAATTATCTGTGCGGTGCATAAAGTGACGGATTCCTATAATCTGGGTATTGCCTGTTATATGATTGTGCAGATGGTAATTGTTTCGGGTGGTTTTACTTATCTGATGTCCTATTTGCGTAGGAAAAAGGTTTCCAAAGGACTGCGGATTATCGCAATGCTTTATTTTGCCTTTTTCCCGGTAATTGTTATGTTTACGCTTTGTTCGGCGAAGGATACGATTTTCACTGTGGCATTGCTTTTACTTATTGTCTGTCTGCTAGAGATGGGAGTTGCGAAAGAGGACTTTTTTGCATCCAGGAAAAAGATGGCATTTTTTGTGCTATGTGCCTTAACCATGATGCTGTTTCGTAAAAATGGTATCTATGCTTTTGCGGTGATGATTCCGGTATTGCTTGTTTATCACAAAAAAAACTGGAAAAAAATGGCCGTGTTATTGGTGATATCATTTCTTTCCTATTTTGCAATTAGCGGTACGATAACTACGGTACTGCATGCGCAGAATGAAGAAAATCAGGAAATTCTGACGGTGCCGATTCAGCAGCTTGCCAGAACCTATAAGTATAACAAAGAGGTTTTTTCTGAGGAGGATATTGCTACATTACATGAGATACTGCCGGAAGAGGCTCTGAACTTATATAATGCAAAATTATCCGATCCGGTAAAATGGCGTTTTAACAATCAGGCTTTTGCAGCGGATAAATCCAAATATGCAAAGCTCTGGCTGAAAATCGGTATGCAAAAGCCGCTGTCCTATCTGAATGCATGGTTAATGACATCGTATGGATTCTGGTACCCGGATACCGTGATTGATGTATATTCGGGCAATTCGGTCTTTACTTTTACTTATGAGGACTGCTCTTATTTTGGTTATGAAGTAGAAGAACCGGGAGTGCGTGACAGCAAGATTCCCTGGCTGGATGAGTTTTATCGGAAGTTATCTCTGGAAGTGGCGCAGGAAAAAGTACCGATTTTATCTATGCTGTATTCGCCGGGGTGTTTGTTCTGGTGTTTCGCTTTTGGATTTAGTTATGTGCTTTACCGGCGAAAGTATCACATTCTGATACCGTATCTTATGGTGCTGTTAGTCTGGCTGACCGTAATTCTGGGTCCGACCTATTTGCCGAGATATGTATTGATATTCTGGTTCGGGCTTCCACTTTTTGCGGCGGTAATGCTGGAAGAGGAACGATTTGGCTTAGTTGTAAAATAAATATATTCGTGATATACTAGACTGTAAAATAATTTTTAGTAGAATCACCTTAGAATGGATTGAAAAATGGACAAAGTAATTACCAGAAGACAGGCGATTTGCGGCAGTGTATGGGTTGCAATTTTCTGTATTATTATTTCCCTGTGGCCGCTTCGACTTATAAATGAAACCGTAGTATCACACGGCAGTGGACAAATTGCAATGGAGTCTCAGGCGATTACCACAGACTATGTGGTAAAGCAGCGATTTATTGCGCAGTATGATAAATTAGAAAGCATCAAGGTATATCTGCTGAATGAATCTGCCGGTGAAGAATTTAACTTTATTCTGTATGATTCGGATATGAATATTTTGATACAGCAGGTAGTTTCGACTGACAACATGGAAGAAATGCCGGGATATTGTACGATACCGCTGAATCAGACGGTAGAAGTTGGTAAAGATTATTATTTCCTGATACAGGGTATTACCACGAACTTCTATGTGGCATATGAGGAAACTGCGGCAGCAGAAAATATTTATATCAGTACCGTGTATTACGGAAGTATTGAAGATAATGAACACTGTGTGATGGCAGAGTATGATTACACGGTTCCACTTAGAAAGGGCAAAACATTATTGGTTGATGCCCTATTAGTGCTGTTTGGATTACTGGTTAGCAGTCTGACGAAAAAATATTATGCGAAGAAACCGGAGCAGGACAAGTTACTTACCGTTGAGAAAACATTCCGTACCGTTTTAAGTCCACTCGTAGTTGTAGTAGGTGCCGTAGCAATGGTTACGGTCTGGCCACTGAGGCTTTATACCGATAATGCACCATATCATATACCATCCCTTATTTTCTATGACGTATCGATTGTGCTTGCGGTACTGCTTGCTCTCTATGGAATCAATCATACAAGAGAGAACAAGAGAAATGATTTGGGATTTGCAGTGGTAAAGGACAGATGGACTGACTGGTTACAGGCACTTTTGTTTGCCGGAGCGATTCAGGCATGCTGTAATTACATGAATGGTTTGTATGAAATTCATCATACATTGGCATATCGTGAGATGTTGATTTATTTTGGACTTGCGATTATTGTAACTTACAAAAGAAAAGAAATTTTTAATCTGGTAAATTTGATTTATCTGCCAATAGCAGCAGTGGCTTGTTATAACTATTATCAGAACAACATTATCGGACTGGAGAAACCGGAAGACATCGAGGTTGTGAAATTAACGGTCTGGGTGGCATTTATTACCGGCATTATTCTGATAAATACGATTTGGATTCTGGTGCGTGGCAAAATCAGAAGAATTTCACCGGCATATGGTTTGTTAGTTGTTGCTTTTTTTGCATCGCTGATTATACAGCGTAATACAAGAGGATGGCCGATTTATATGGCTTGTGCGTTTGGTTTGTATTATTTGCGCATGGCAGCATGGGAGAAAAAGGAAAGACTGCTTAATAATATCTGCAATGGTATTTTAGCACACTTTTTGCTGAGCATGATTTATTGCTTAGGTCATAGACCTTATATGTATTATATTTACTATCGCTATCCATTTACCTTCCATACCGTAACGATGACCGCTGTTTATCTGGCACTTGTTGTTGGTGCGGCACTTGTGAAAGTATTGGATGCTTATCGGAAGAATCCGAAGCTGTCCGGTGTGTGGAAGGAACTTCTGGTATTTGGTTTTGCAACCGTATATCTGTTGTTTACTTTATCCAGAACCGGTTATCTGGCTGCTATTGTGATGGCATTATTGGTACTTCCGATTGTTTGTTTTACCATGCGTGGAAAAATTCGTACGATGGGAAAAGCGATTGCGTTACTTGCTCTGGCAGTGGTGCTTTGCTTCCCGGTTACTTTTACGGCACAGCGTATTGTACCTTCTCTTGTAGCAGAACCGGAGCTTCATGAAATTGAAGAGTTGCCGGATGAACTGATGCGCGGAAGAGTGACAGACTCCCGCTATTATATCAATATTCAGAGATTCATTCAGGTATTCCAGATGAAGGTGCTTGGTATGCCGGAAGAGAAATGTATTGAAGCGCATAGTATTGTAAAAAATGATAGTATTGAATCTTTAGGCGATGGCATGCTGCTTGTTTCAGCAGATGCAGGCGTAGACGGTATTTCCGCAGAGGAAACGCAGGAAGAACAGAGTGATGCGCAGTCATACGCAAATGGCCGTTTTGAAATATTTGAACTTTACTACAATCATCTGAACAAAGAAGGGCATGATGATATGTATATCACATTGCCGGACGGTTCACTGATTGTACATGCCCACAATATTTATTTGCAGGTAGCTTACGATCATGGTATTTATGTGGGAGTTGTGTTTGTGTTGATGGGAATTGGCACATTCGTACAGGGAATTATTTATTTTATCCGCAAAAAGGAAAACAGAGACTGTGCGGCATTGCCGTTTGCTATCTTGTCATTGTTTGCAGTTGCCGGATTAACCGAATGGATTTTCCATCCATGTAATCCGATTGCATATTGTTTATTATTAACATTGGCACCACTTTTATTTGATATGAAAAAAGGTGCTTAAAGGAACGAATTAAATGGAAAAGAAGAAGAGAAAACCTTTTAATGTAAAATTGTTCTATCGAAGAACCTGTTTAATTATATATGATGTTATCAGTGTTATTCTGGCAAGCTATCTGGCGATTATCTTGCGTTATGAGTTGGATGTGGATGCGATACCAAAGCATTTCCTTCGCCCGATTGAATTGTTTTTGCCGATTAATATTATTCTTACACTGTTAATATTTTATGTTTTCCATCTGTACAGCAGCTTATGGGCTTATGCGGGTGAAACAGAATTGCAGAATATCATTGTGTCCTGTGTTATTTCGGCAGCAATGAATGCGATAGGTCTGCAGTTTTTCCGATTACAGGAGCAGGCAGTTCCTAAGAGTTATTACTTCTTTTATATGTTCCTGTTAATTAGCTGTATTTTTGCGAGCCGTTTTTCTTACCGCTTTTTCAGAGGATTGAAGCATAAACAGCAGAACAAGAAAAACCAGATTTCGGTTATGGTAATCGGTGCCGGAGAAGCAGCCAATGCGATTATCAAAGAAATTGTAAACAGTAACTTTTCCACTATGGTTATCAAGTGCATTATTGATGATGACAAAGGAAAATGGGGCAGATATATTCAAGGCATTAAGGTAGTCGGCGGACGGGACAAGATTGTAGAGTGTGCCGATGTGTATGGTGTAGACGAGATTATTGTGGCGATGCCGTCAGCTTCCAGAGTGGATATCAAAGGAATTCTGGAAATCTGCAAAGATACAAATTGTAAAATTCGTTCTTTGCCGGGTATGTATCAGCTTGTGAACGGCGAAGTCAGTGTCAGCAAGCTTCGTGATGTTGAAGTAGAAGATTTGCTTGGAAGAGATCCGATTACTGTTGATATGGATTCGATTCTTGGATATGTGCAGGGCAAGACCGTATTAGTTACAGGCGGTGGTGGTTCTATCGGAAGCGAGCTTTGTCGTCAGGTAGCACAGCATAATCCGAAAAGACTTGTTATTATTGATATTTATGAAAACAGTGTATACGATGTACAACAGGAACTTAAGACGAAATATCCGGATTTGGATTTGGTAGTCCTTATTGCTTCTGTTCGAAATACCAATCGTATGAACTGGATTTGTTCTACTTATAGACCGGATATTGTGTACCATGCAGCAGCGCATAAACATGTGCCACTTATGGAAGACAGTCCGACCGAGGCAATTAAGAATAACGTATTTGGAACATTCAAAACAGCGCAGGCAGCAGCCATGAGCGGTGTACAGCGATTTGTTATGATTTCCACAGATAAAGCAGTTAACCCGACAAACATTATGGGTGCCAGTAAACGTATTTGTGAAATGATTATTCAGACGTTTAATAAACATTACGATACAGAATTCGTAGCAGTTCGTTTTGGTAATGTACTTGGCAGTAACGGAAGTGTAATTCCGCTGTTCCGTAAGCAGATTGCGCAGGGTGGTCCGGTAACGGTAACACACCCGGACATTATTCGTTACTTTATGACGATTCCGGAGGCGGTATCTTTAGTATTGCAGGCAGGAGCTTATGTGAAAGGTGGAGAGATTTTCGTACTGGATATGGGCGAGCCTGTTAAGATTCTGGATTTGGCAGAAAATTTGATTCGTTTGTCCGGTTATCGTGTGGGCGAGGATATCAAGATAGAATTTACAGGACTTCGTCCGGGTGAAAAATTATACGAAGAATTATTGATGGATGAAGAAGGTATGAAAGATACTGCCAATAAGATGATTCATATTGGTAAGCCGATTGAACTGGATGAACAGGAATTTTTCGCACAGTTAAAAGAGTTAAAAGATGAGAGCCAGATTGAAAGTTCAGATATCAGACCGTTGATTCAGAAAATTGTACCAACCTATCACTACAAAAAATAGAAATAAGATATTGAAGTGTGATATGCCGCAGGATAACGGCGAGGAGGATATTATGGAAAAGAAAAGAATTTATTTATCATGTCCTACCATGCATGGCAAGGAACAGGAATTTATCAAAGAAGCATTTGATACAAACTGGGTAGCCCCTCTTGGACCGAATGTAAATTCTTTTGAAAAAGAAATGGCAGCTTATACAGGTGCCGGACATGCAGCAGCTTTGAGTGCCGGTACAGCAGCAATTCATTTGGCAGTAAAATTGCTTGGCATCGGCGAAGGTGATGTAGTCTTTGTATCCGATTTGACTTTTTCTGCGACTTGTAATCCGATTGCTTATGAGAAAGCAACGCCGGTTTTTATCGATGCAGAACCGGACACATGGAATATGTCTCCACAGGCTTTAGAGAAAGCATTTGAAAAATATCCAAATCCCAAAGCGGTAATCTGTGTTTATTTATATGGTACTCCGGCGAAAATCGATGAGATTATGGCAATCTGTGAGAAACATAATGTTCCTTTTATAGAAGATGCAGCAGAGTCTTTGAGCAGTACCTATAAGGGAAAACAGACGGGAACCTTTGGTAAATTTGGTATCTATTCTTTTAATGGTAATAAGATTATTACAACCTCGGGTGGCGGTATGCTGGTGTCTGAGGATGAAGCCGCAATTAAAAGAGCTACTTTCTTAGCGACGCAGGCAAGAGACCCGGCAAGATATTACCTTCATTCCAATATTGGTTACAATTACAGAATGAGTAATATTACAGCGGGAATTGGTCGTGGACAGTTGATGTTCATAGAGGAACACAAGGCAAAGAAACAGGCGATTTATAAGCAGTACAAAGAAGCTTTTGCAGATATTCCGGAAATTGAGATGAATCCAATGAACCCGGATGGAGATTCCAATAACTGGTTATCTTGTATGACAATTGCAAAAGGCTGCAGTGTTACACCGGATGAGATTATGGATGCATTGGAAGCAGAAAATATCGAATCCAGACCAATCTGGAAACCAATGCATGAGCAGCCGGTATTTGAAGGATATGATTTCATTCCTCACAATGAGGATGGCAGCAGTGTAGGAAGTGATATTTTTGCAAGAGGTTTATGTCTGCCAAGTGATATCAAAAACACACCGGAAGATATGGAATTGATTATCAGTATTGTGCGCAAGTGTTTCGGAAAGTAAGCGCGAAGGCTTGTTAAATTGCACATCGATATAATCTAAATATGTGAAAGGAGAAACTTATGATATACGCGAAATTTATAAAAAGAATATTGGATTTTCTTCTTTCGTTATTTGCGATTATCGTGTTAAGTCCGGTGCTATTGATATTATGTATTCTGGTGCGGACAAAGTTAGGCAGCCCGATTTTCTTTAAGCAGGAGCGACCGGGTCGAAACGAGAAGATTTTTACATTATGCAAATTCCGTACCATGACAGATGAAAGAGATGAGAACGGTAATCTCCTTCCGGACAATGTCAGACTGACAAAGTTCGGTAAATTCCTTCGGGCAACCAGTTTGGATGAATTACCGGAATTGTTCAATATTTTGAAAGGTGATATGAGCATCATTGGTCCAAGACCACTTCTGGTTTCGTATCTGCCTTATTATTCCGAGCGTGAAAAACTGCGCCACAGTGTAAGACCCGGATTAACGGGACTGGCACAGGTAAGTGGCCGAAATTTTATCGATTGGGATAAGCGAATGGAAAAAGATGTAGAATATGTAGAGAATCTTTCTTTTGCTATGGATATAAAGGTGCTTTGGATGACGGTTCAGACCGTGCTTGGACATCGGGATGAAGTGGCGGAAGATACTAATGCCGTAGAAGGCAATTTTGCTCAGATACGGCAGAAACGCCTGGAAGAAACAGGGAAGCTGACAAAATAGCAGGAGGAGTCCGATTTTGAATATCTTGATATTAAGTGCGGGAACAAGAGATAAAGTAGTACAGTATTTCAAGAAGGAAGCTGGAGATGGTGGTAAAATTGTTGCAACAGATTGCAGTAATTTAGCTCCGGCTGTTTATGATGCGGATAAGTTTTATCTGGTGCCTCGTATTACAGCACCCGGATATCTTGATACGATTCTGGATATCTGTAAGAAGGAAGAAATAGATGGTGTTTTTTCGCTGATTGACCCGGAACTTAGCATGTTAGCCAAAGAAAAAGACAAGTTTCTGGCGGTTGGTACAACTCCGATTATTTCCCCTTATGATTTGGTAGAAACCTGTTTTGATAAATATAAAATGTATCAGATGTTACAGGAAATGAAGATTCCAACCGGGAAATGCTATGTAGAAAAGGAAGCCTTTTTCGCGGCAGTTGATAAGGGTGAAATTTCCTATCCGGTCTTTGTGAAGCCGGTAAAAGGAAGTGCCAGCATTAACATCAATAAAGTAAACAGCAAAGAGGAGGTAGACCTTCTTTTTACCCTGTATGATGATTTAATGGTGCAGGAATATATGGATGGACAGGAATACGGAGCCGATGTGTATATCGATATGATAACCGGCAAGTGTACTTCCATTTTTATTAAGAAAAAAATCAAAATGCGTGCGGGCGAAACAGACAAATCCGTATCGGTAAAGGATGAAAAGCTGTTTGCCATGTTACAGGATTTTGTAGAACGCTGCGGTTTTCGTGGCATGATAGATATTGATATTTTCGATATAAACGGAACTTATTATATTTCCGAAGTTAACCCGAGATTCGGCGGTGGTTATCCGCATGCATATGCCTGTGGTGTGAATATGCCAGGACAGGTGCTTACGAATCTGGCAGGCAAAGCCAATGAGATTACAATTGGTGAATACAAAGAAAATATCTGTATGATGAAATATAATGAAATCAGTATTAAGGATATGAACGGAATCGAGATTGTTCCGTAAAGAAAAAGCTACAAGGAAATGTTGCAGGAAATGTGACATGGAGGATGAAATGGGCAGAGTATTGGTTTTGACAAATTCTTCCGGTGGTCTGTATGATTTCCGTAATGAATTTGTAAAAGCACTTGTGGAAGAAAATCAGGTTTTCATCAGTATGCCGGATGATACGAAAGAAAAAGAGTTGATGGAGGAAGGTTGTCAGATTATAAAGACATCCATCAATCGAAGAGGTGTCAATCCGATAGAAGATTTGAAATTATATCGTACTTACCGTAACATGATGAAGGAACTGAAACCGGATTTGGTTGTGACTTATACTATCAAACCGAATGTATATGGGGGCTTTTGCGCAGGCAGAATGAAAATCCCATATATTTCAACCATTACCGGTCTTGGTGGTGCGTTTGACAGAACGGGAATCTTTTTACAGCTGATTATTTATATGTACCGTGCCGGTATGAAGAAAGCGTTCTGTGTCTTTTTCCAGAATGAAGAAAATAAAGGAATTTTTCGGAAGTTCGGTATTCATGGACAAAAAGAGAAGCTTGTTATGGGTTCCGGGGTAAATCTGGAGCGGCATGTATTTGAAGAATATCCCAACCGTGATGAAACACACTTTCTGTTTGTTGGTCGTGTGATGAAGGAACGCGGCATTCTGGAATTTATCGAAGCAGCAAAGAAACTTCATAGCGATAAAGTACATTTTGATATTTTGGGTTATTGTGACGAAGACTACCAGAGTTTGTTAGATGAATTGGAACAGCAGGGAATCCTACATCAGCTTGGTTTTCATACAGAAGTACATCCTTATCTGGCAGATGCCAGTGCCATTGTTATCGCATCCTTCCATGAAGGAATGTCCAATGCTTTGATAGAAGCAGCAGCTACGGGAAGACCGGTCATTGCTTCGAATATCAGTGGTTGTCTGGAAGCTTTTGAAGAGGGCAGAACCGGATTTGGATTCACGCCGGGCAAACCGGAGGAATTGATACAGGCAATGGAGAAATTTCTGGAACTGCCTTATGAGAAACGGGCTGAAATGGGACAGGCAGCCAGAAAGAAAATGGAAAAAGAGTTTGACAGAAAACTGGTAACGGCATCTTATATGGATGAGGTGCATCGGATTCTTGGAAAGAAAGGCTAGGAGATAGAAATGAATTTATATGAAAAGATAGTAAAAGGCGAAGAAAAAGTATCTTTAGTAGGTCTTGGTTATGTAGGTATGCCGATTGCGGTTGCTTTTGCAAGAAAAATCAAAGTAGTAGGTTTTGACTTAAACGAAAAGAAAATTGAATTATATAAAAGAGGTATCGACCCTACTAATGAAGTTGGTAATGATGTCATCAAAAATACGACGGTGGAATTTACTGCTGACCCTTCTAAATTGAAAGAAGCAAAGTTCCATATTGTAGCAGTACCGACACCGGTAAATGATGATCATACACCGGATTTAACTCCTGTGGAAGGCGCAAGCCGTATCTTAGGACAGAATCTGACCAAAGGATCTGTTGTCGTATTTGAATCTACCGTTTATCCGGGCGTAACAGAAGATATCTGTGTACCGATTCTGGAGAAAGAATCCGGTTTAAAATGCGGCGTGGATTTCAAAATCGGATATTCACCGGAACGTATTAATCCGGGTGATAAAGTACATAGACTTGAAACAATTACCAAGATTGTATCCGGTATGGATGAAGAAACATTAGATACCGTAGCGAAGGTCTATGAACTTGTTGTAGAAGCAGGTGTTTATCGCGCTGAATCGATTAAAGTAGCAGAGGCTGCGAAGGTTATTGAAAATAGCCAGCGTGATATTAACATTGCTTTTATGAATGAATTATCCATTATCTTCCACAAGATGAATATTGATACAAAATCCGTATTGGAGGCAGCAGGAACGAAATGGAATTTCCTTCCGTTTATGCCGGGCTTAGTAGGCGGTCACTGCATCGGTGTAGACCCTTACTATCTGACTTACAAAGCAGAAGAATTGGGTTATCATTCTCAGATTATTTTATCCGGTCGTCGTATCAATGATGATATGGGTAAATATGTAGCAGAAAGTCTGGTTAAAAATCTGATTAAGACAGATGTAGCTGTAAAGGGTGCTAAAGTAGCAATTCTTGGCTTTACTTTCAAAGAGAACTGCCCAGATACCAGAAATACAAAGGTAATTGATATTTACAAAGAGCTTGGCGAATATGGTATCGAACCGATGGTAGTGGATCCGGCTGCTGATGCAGACGAAGCAAAGAGACTTTATGGTATTACTTTTGGCAAATTAGAAGATATCAAAGATATGGATGCTATTGTGATAGCAGTAGCACATGATGAATTTTTGAAACTGACCAAAGATGATATCAGTAAATTCTATGCACCACAGCATAAGCAAAAGGTGCTTATGGATATCAAAGGTCTGTTAAACAGAAAAGATTATCTGACAGAGGATTACTTATACTGGAGACTCTAATTAGGAGGGCAATGTGGCAGAAAACCGCAGAAAATCATTAGGTATTTTAATAGGGTTACTGATTTTTTTCCTGGGAATGTTTGCAGTTTATGGGTTGGGAGTTTATAATGATTCCGAACAATATATTACCATGCACATTCACAGAGAACCGTTGTATCCGTTGTTTCTGGCATTTTTCCGAGTGATACTGGGAGAAAACGTGGGGCTAATCGTGGCGGCTGTTGTGCAGAATATATTGGCTGCATTCAGCATCTTTTTTCTGATTGAATATTTGCAGAAAAAATTTTCGCTGAATTTGTTTGGTGAACTAGTGTTGTTAGTATTGGAATTGATGCCTCATTTAATTACCCGTTATGTGTCTGCACTCCATATTTTTATGGAAAATTCCATTATGAGTGAAGCGCTTTGCATCCCGCTTTTTAACTTTTTTATTCTGTTTACACTTCGGATGATGTTTGAAGATAAAAAAGCGGATATTGTCTGGAGTCTTGTGCTTGCTTTTTTACTTTCCATGACAAGAGGGCAGATGATGGCGACCATTTTGATGTGGATGGTTGTTCTTGGCATTAAACTGATTTTTGAGAAAAGATATAAAAAGCTTTTCCTTCCGGTTCTGGCTGTGGTATGCGTTTTTGGACTTCGCAGTCTTTCGGTGCATACTTACAACTACTTCGTAACAGGTTATTTCATGGGCAATACCTATGGACAGGTTAATACACTTACGAACGTTATTTATGCCTGCGATAAAGAAGATGGAGAAGTGTTTGAAGAAGGTACACAGGAACGTATCTTTTTTGACCAGTTTTATGAACAGGCGGATTCGCTTGGTTATAATTATAAATATGCTGGCAATACATTTGCTGAAAAAGCAGAGCATCTGGAAGCCTGCCATGATGATTTGAAATTTCAGGTAATAGAAGCAAACATGTCTGCCTATTATTTTGGGCTTGGACAGGTAGATTATTATATGCAGAGCAGTATGTCGGATGAGATGGCAGGAAAGATGTTAGTGAAGCTTCTGCCGCAGTGTTTCGGACAGTGGGTGTGTAATTATTTTATGTTATGTTGTTATGGTTTTATCCGGAGTATTGCTGTGGTGCATCCACTTATTAACTGGGTGGCACTGGGGATTTATCTGGCAGCAGCTGGGGCTGCAGTCTGGATGCTTTGGAAACATAGAAAGAGTCAGGCAGCGTGCATGATGGGATTGGCATTTCTATTTATTGTAGCAAATGTCTGTGCCACATCTTTGACGATTATGTGTTTATCAAGATATATGATATATGGATTTTCACTGTTTTATATGGCCTTCTTTTTGTTATTCATGGAATGGCTTAGAAGCAGGGAAAAGAAATCATAAATACCAAAAGAGGATGGGAGTAGACTATGAGTTATCAAGACGTTACATTTGACAAAGACAGTGTTTTTCTGGTAGGAGGCGGAGCAGGTTTTATTGGCTCTAATATTTGTGAGGCATTGGTGAATATGGGTTATACCGTGCGTTGTCTGGATAATCTTTCTACTGGTAAATTTGAGAATATTGAACCACTTACCAAGTGTGATAATTTTACATTTATCAAAGGTGATATCAGAGATTTGGACACCTGTCTGGAAGCAACAAAGGGTGTTACTTATGTTATGAATCAGGCAGCATGGGGAAGTGTGCCTCGTAGTATTGAGATGCCACTTCTGTATGAAGAAATTAACATTCGCGGTACTTTGAATATGATGGAAGCATCCAGACAGAATGGTGTGAAGAAATTTGTATATGCTTCCAGTTCTTCAGTATATGGTGATTCTACCGTATTACCTAAGAAGGAAGGTCAGGAAGGCAAAGTTATTTCTCCGTATGCTTTAACCAAAAAAGTAGATGAAGAGTACGGAAGACTTTATAAAGAATTATATGGTCTGGATACTTACGGACTTCGTTATTTTAACGTTTTTGGCCGTCGTCAGGACCCAAATGGTATGTATGCAGCCGTTATTCCGAAGTTTATCAAACAGCTTCTGAACGGTGAAGTGCCGACCATTAACGGAGATGGTAAACAGTCCAGAGACTTTACTTATATTGATAATGTTATCGAAGCAAACTTAAAGGCTTGTAAAGCACCGTCAGAGGTAGCAGGAGAAGCATTTAATATCGGTGCCGGCGGTAGAGAGTTTTTGATTGATATTTATTATAATTTGTGTGAAGCACTTGATAAAAAAGTTGAACCGAATTTCGGACCGAATCGAAAAGGCGATGTCAGAGATTCTAATGCGGATATTTCCAAAGCAAGAGCAGCATTTGGTTATGATCCGGAATATGATTTCAAAAAAGGAATTGAGCTGGCGATTGAGTGGTACAAAGAGAACTTGTAAAAAGGATGAAGTATGGAATTAAAGCTTGGCAGTTATCGGCTGCAATTTGGTAAAGAATATCATATTGATGGCACAAAGCCAAAGATTTATAATGCGGAAGGAAAGTTATTAGAAACTTATTTTATCCGTAACAGACACAGCCAGCATGCGCCTTACGGGCATGAAGGAAAATATTTTTTCTGGGACAGATATAATTATGGACTGGACACTCATTTCTACGGACCAGAAATGATGCCTCATACGCTCGGTAAGCCGACAGTCAAATATGGCATGCTGACTGAATCCAGAATTATTGTACCACAGGATTATGAAGTGTTTCATAAACACAAGGGTCTGGAAAAAGAGTTTAAATATATTTTTACCTATGATGAAAAAATCTTAAACGAACTGGACAATGCCAGGTTCTATCCGATTGCGGCTGGTATCTGGAACCAGAACATGAAAGAAGATTTATATAAACAGAAGGAAGAGGATATTTCCATCCTTTGCTCGGACAAGGTTATGTGCCCACTTCATCAGTTCCGTTTGGAACTTGCCAGAAAATGCAAAAAAGAACAGCTGGCGCACACCTTCGGAAAATTTGATGGCGGTTCTTATGTGAAGAGTGTAGACGAATGTCTGGACACCTTCCGTTATTCGATTGTGATTGAAAATGATATTTCTGATTATTATTTTTCAGAGCGTCTGACAAGCTGTTTTGCATCTCAGACGATTCCGGTATATTTAGGAGCACGCAAGATTGCGGACTTTTTTAATCCAGATGGTATTATGTTCCTGCCAGACACGGATTTAGAGCATGCAGCACAGGTGATTGCACAATGTACCAAAGAAAATTATGAGGCTCGTCTATCTGCGGTTATGGATAATTACAACCGCGTACAGGAATATGTAAATATGCAGGATTACCTATATGAGCATTATTTGAGTCATGCAGAAAGATAAGTGCAGGAAACGGCACAGGAAAGGAATACAAGATGAAATACAAAGTAGTTGTATTTGGGGTAAAAGATACTTCTGAAAATATTGTAGAATTTATTCATAAAACAATCTGTCCGGTGGATTTAGTCATTACCATCAGTCCGGAAATAACGAAGAAAAATCAGGTTTCCGGTTATAAAGGATTGTCCATTCTGACAGAGAAATTCGGTATTCCGGTACATGAAGCGGACAGCTATTTTCTGACGGATGAAAAGACTCAGAAATTCTTGCAGGAAAACGAATTTGATATCGGTATTTCTATGGGATGGCAACGACTGATTCCTGCCTCTGTTTTGGATTGTTTTAAATTTGGTATTTATGGTTTTCATGGAAATTGTGGTTACTTGCCGTTTGGCCGGGGACGTTCTCCGCTCAACTGGTCGATTATTTTGGGTGATACCAGATTTAATCTGAATTTATTCCGTTATGATGAGAAAGCTGACAGTCCGAATGTGTTTGCGACAGAAATGTTTTCCATTACACCGCATGACGATATCCGTACAGCACAATATAAAAATATGATTTGTTCCAAAAATCTGATTCGTAAGTTATTGCAGGCTTATGAACAGGGAACCATTACAATTCGTACGGATTCTAAGGATTTCGATTCTTGGTATAACAAGCGTACAGCGGTAGATGGCAAAATAGATTTCCATGAAAGAACCAGAAATATTTACAACCTGATTCGTGGTGTAGCAGCTCCGTTTCCGGGTGCTTTTGCCATGTTAGGTGAAAATAAAGTGACGGTATGGGAAGCTCATCCATTTGATGAAATGATGGATTTTTCTGCTTATGCACCGGGAGAAGTTATTGATGTATTCGATGAAAAGCCGATTGTGCGTACTGTGGATGGCTCCTTGTTAATTGACCGTTACGAATGTGAGAAGAAATTGCAGACAGGCGATATTCTTGTTTAGGAGAAATTATGGGTGTAACACGCGTATTACATGTACTTGGCGGAACCGGTCTTGGCGGCGCAGAGAGCCGTATTATGGATTTGTACCGTCAGATGAATAAGGATGAAATTCAGTTCGATTTTCTGGTTCATCGTAAATGTGCCAGTGAATCGCAATTTTATGATGAAGAAATTAAGAAAATGGGAGGACATATTTATGTGCTCCCTAAATTTAAAGTATACAATTATTTCACATACCGCAAGGCTGTGAAAGTTTTTTTTGCAGAGCATCATGAGTTTGGAGTCGTACAGGGACATATGACAAGCACAGCCTCCATCTATCTTCCGATTGCCAAACGTGCCGGAATTCCTATCACGGTGGCACACTCCAGAAATGCCGGAGTGGAGAAAGGCTTAAAAGGAATTGCAACCAAATTTCTTCGTAAGAATCTGTATCGTAAGACAGATCATTGTTTTGCCTGTTCTGTACTTGCCGGAGAAGATGTATTTGGAAAAGAATGGGTAAAAAAGGGAAATGTGAAGATTATTCACAATGCCATTGATGCCGGAAAGTTTACTTATGATTTGGAAAAAAGAACTGCTATGCGACAGAAATTGCAGATAGAAGATAAACTGGTACTTGGACATGTGGGACGTTTCAATACCCAGAAAAACCATCCTTATCTGATTGACGTTTTTGCAGAGATTTGTAAGAAAAGAGAAGAGGCAGTATTGATTCTTCTTGGAGATGGTCCGGATAAGGAGAAAATGGAACAGAAATGCGAAGAACTTGGAATTCGTGATAAAGTTTTGTTTGAAGGAAACCAGAAGCATCCGGAGGAATATTACCAGGCATTTGACTTCTTTCTGTTGCCATCTTTTTATGAAGGTCTTCCCGGCGTTCTCGTGGAAGCACAGGCAGCAGGACTTCGTTGTTTTGCATCCGATACCATAACCACCGAAGCGAAGGCAACAGAGCTTGTGACTTATTTAAGCATTGAACAGCCGGCAGAGAGATGGGCAGAAGCAATTCTTTCACAGACAGATTATGAGAGAAAAGATGTTTATCAGGAAATGGTAGCAAGCGGATTTGACGTAAAAACTCAGGCAGAAGGGTATAAAAACTTTTATTTAAGTGGAGATAGTTCGGGATTATGAAAAAATTACTGTTAATCGTTCCATCCTTGCATCAAGGTGGCTTGGAAAAAGTATGTGTAACAACGGCAAGATTGCTGCAACCATATTTTCAGGTGCAGATTGCCATTTTTGATTCCAAAAATATTGCTTATGATATTAAAGGAATTCAGGTAGCAGACTTGCATCTGGCAAGTAGACCGGGCAAATTGGCGAAGTGTCTGAATGTGTTAAAAAGAGGCTATAAGGTGCATCAGCTAATAAAGCAGGAAGGAATTGATATTGCGTATAGCTTTGGACCGACAGCGAACCTTGCGAATATTGCTTCTTTTGGTAAAGCGGAGAAATGGCTTGGAATCCGTAGCTATATGGATATGGGTAATCCGAAACAGATTCGCCTTTTCTGTAAACACGCAGATAAGGTTATTTGTTGTTCAGAAGTCATTTGTAAAGAAGTACAGGAAAAATATAAATGTCAAAAGGCAGTTACCTTAAATAATCCATTTGATATTGCCGAAGTGGCAGAACTTGCCATGCAGGAAGAAGTAGAACTTCCCTGGAAGGAAGGCAGAATTCTTGTTTCTATGGGCAGAGAAGATGTGGTAAAAGGTTTCTGGCATCTGATTAAAAGTTTCGCATTGGTGCACAAAGAATTGCCTGATACAAAACTTATGATTATTGGTAAGGGTGAGTTTACCCAATATAGAGAGCTTGTTACAAAGCTTGGTATTGATGATGCAGTTTACTTTACCGGTGTGAAAAGAAATCCGTATCCTTATCTGAAAAAGGGCAGCTTGTATGTGCTGACTTCCTACTATGAAGGCTTCCCGAATGCTATGGTGGAAGCTATGTCGATGGGACTTCCGGTAATTGCAACGGATTGTATGACAGGACCGAGAGAAATTCTGGAAGATAAATACGGTATTTTGGTGCCGAATATGAGCCCGGATTTGAATTTAGATGAGAAGGTAATTACAGAGGAAGAAGAGAATCTTTCAAAGCAGATTGTGAAATTATTAGAGAATCCGGAAGAAATGGAACATTACAGTAAATTATCATTGCAAAGAGCCGGCAATTATTCCAAAGAAAGTTATATTGCTAAGATAAATGAGTGGGCGAGAGATTAGGAGCAGAAACAAAAGATGAAAGAATTTGCAGAAAAATACATGGGCAAAAGGCAATGTCTGATTTTAATTCCTTTTGCAGTTATCTACGCTATTTTTATGGTGTGGACGAAGTGGGATAAACTGGCAGTATTAAATGGTGGACAAGGCTTTTTAAGAGTATGTTTATGGGCGATTATAAGCTATGTGATTCTGCTTGTACTTTGTGTGGGCATTACTTTTTTGCAGGACTTCATAAGTGATTGGCAAATAAGAAGAAATAAAACATCAGAACATACGGATACAGCAACGGCAGAAGAAAAAAAGGTGCGACAGGGCAAATGGTACATATATGCGATTTTCTTTGCTGTTTGTTTTGTATGTTGGCTACCTTATTTTCTGATTTATTTTCCGGGGTGGATTAGCAATGATTCTGTCTGGCAGTTAGAGCAGGCTTGCGGCTGGGTGACCGGTTCGAACCACCATCCATATGCGCATACCATGATTATCAAAGTCTTTTTTATGCTGGGCTATCGCATCTTTGGAACCTATACAGGGGCTTGTGCAGTTTATACGGTTGTACAGATGTTAGTGATGGCTGGCATTTATGCTTTTATTTTATTCTGGCTTTATCGTAAAGGTACTTCTATCATAGGAATTGTGCTTGCGTTATTATTCTATGCAATTTTACCGATGAACGGCATTTATGCGATTTGTATGGGAAAAGATGTATTTTTCTCCGGTGCGCTGCTTTTATATGCGTGGATGACCAGCAGACTCGCAATCGCATTGGTGAAAAAACAGGAAATCAAAACCAGTGAAGTGATCTGGTATTTTGTTTTTGGTGTAGCAGTATGTCTGTTACGCAGCAATGGTATTTTTGTTTTTCTTGGTACATCTTGCATTATGGCTATTTTGTGCCTTGTTCATAAGAACTGGAAGAAGCTGTTTGTGGCTATGGGAGCAGCACTGTTATGCTACGCGGTCTGGCAGGGACCAATATTGAATGCTCTGGAAGTTGAGAAAGGCGATACGATTGAAGGACTTACCATGCCGACACAGCACATTATAAATGCGTATTTAAATGGTGGAACCGTAACAGATGAAGAAATGGAATTACTGAATCAGGTTATTCCAATGGACACGGTAGCTTCTTACCATAACCCGTATTATTTTGATATTGTGAAAAATTACATCCGTGAAGCCGGTAATCAAGAAGTGATTGCAGAGAATAAGGGCAAGTTTTTCAAAATCTGGCTGCAGATAGGTCTGCGCAGTCCGAAGCAGTATCTGGAGGCGGAGATTAAACAGACACAAGGATATTTTGCAAAAGATACCGAAGATTATCAGTATATTTATGAGCAGTATTTAATGGCGACGAATCCGTTTGAAATGACAACCGAGAGAAAAGTATTTTCTTATGATTTCGGATTAGCAGTCGATGCCTTTTTGTTAAAATTTCAGGAAGTATATAACAAAGTCTGGAGCCTTGGCATGAATACGTGGCTGATGTTTTTTGCCTTTGCTTATGCAGCATATCGCAGAAAAAATGTGATGTTGTTTGTTCCGTATGTGATGGTGCTTGGTTCCTTGCTTCTGGCAACACCTGTGCATGCAGAATTCCGTTATGCTTATGGTATTTTTGTGGCATTGCCGTTACTGCTTTGTGTCAGTCTTGGAAAGGAGAAGGAAGTATGATTTCCATTACCTCATTTGCTTACCTTGCGTTTCTGGCGATTGTACTGATTGGTTATTATCTGATTAAA
>JAGAPK010000069.1 GCA_017623295.1 Lachnospiraceae bacterium
AGTCTACCAATTAAATTCTTTTTGTTGTATAATGGGTTTGACGTACAGAACACCTCTTTCGTTGGAATTTGTCTGCAAACTTATTATACAACAAAAGGTGGTCTGTACGTTATATTTTATTTAAAAAGTTGTAAACTGGTGAACCCCAATAAAAACCCGGATAAACCGCTCTGATGTTTCTTCCTGTCTTTCACATGCCTCCATGGCATTGTCCAGTAGATTTCCAATAATAACACACAAGTCTACATCAGAAATGGAAAGCTTTTCCGGAACAACTGCCTTCGCATTTACTGCAATGTTTTTTGTCTTTATTAAAGACAGCTTACTGTTTAAAACAGCATCCAGCATTACATTTCCCGTCTTTATTACAGTATCTACCGTAGTCAGATCTTCATTTAAAGTCAGCAGATACGCACGCATCTGCTCCGGTTTATCCACCAGAGCCAGCATCGTCTGAATGTGGTTATGATAATCGTGACGCCATCCCCTCACCTGCCGGTACATATTTTCTACTTCACTGCAATGCTTTCTTATCAGGTCATTCTGATATGCAGCCATCCGGCGTTCCATTGCTTTCCCAAACAAAAAATCAAACAGTTTCATGGTCCTCTCCTGTATAATACTCAATAAATGCCCTATGTACCATGGCTGCCGAACTCCGGGATAACGGCAGTTCTGTTCCATTATCCAGCGTTACTTTATTCTTTGAAAGTCCTGCAATAAAATGCAGTCCCACCAGATAAGAACGGTGGCAGCGCACAAATCCCTTTCCAAGTAAAGTTTCCATCTCTGAAAGCGGTTTCCGGATTTCATAGATTCCTTTTATTGTCACTACAGATACTTTGTGGGAAAACGCTTCCACGTACTGGACTGCTTCCACCGGCACTTTGATCTCTTCACCATCTACAGGCAGTACCACCGCCCGGTTATGCTTCTGCAGATTAGCCACTGCCCGGTCCAGCACCGGAAACAGTTTTTTTCTGTCTACCGGCTTCATTAAATAATGCAGGGCTGCTACTTCATATCCTTCTCCAATATAATCCGGATATCCGGTGATAAACACAATCTGCAGGTTCTCATCTTCCTGTCGTACTTTCTTCGCCAGAGTAACTCCATCTGTCCCATCCATTTCGATATCGAGCAGAAGAATGTCCCACGCCTTATTCTCCGCATAATGAAACAGAAAACTTTCCGCTGACGGAAAACACTTCACCGGCACCACAAAGCCCCGTTCTTTTGCCCACTGTGCAAGTAATTCTGTCACATATCCGGCATCTGTTCTGCTATCATCACAAATCGCTGCTTTATATGTCATGTCTTTAACCTCTTTCTGACGGCAAATGCAAAGCCCTGACACCGTATCTTCTTAAAACACTTCGTATTATCACTTTCTGCATACTGCTTTTCTTCTATCTGCTTTAACGCTGCCGTAACGGTATCTTCCAGTGTTTCTTCTCTTCTTAGTATACTGGAATCCGGGCCGGATTACAAATACTATTTTATCGTGTCATTAACAACATCCTCTGTCAATCTAATATTTTCCCTTTCGTAGATATGGTAACTACCCGCCATGGAATAAATTTACCACTATTCTGTAATGCTCTTCTTGCTGCATACTCTATTCCTCCACAGCATGGCACTTCCATACGAACCACCGTAACACTTTTAATATTATTATTCTTTATAATTTCTGTCAGTTTCTCTGTATAATCGCCTCCATCCAGCTTAGGACATCCAATTAAAGTGACGTGGTTACGAATAAACTCCTTGTGGAAATTGCCATATGCATAGGCTGTGCAGTCAGCCGCAATCAAAAGATCTGCTTCATCAAAATATGGTGCGCGCAGTGGTAACAATTTGATTTGTACCGGCCACTGCATCAGTTCAGAATCCGCCTTTTCCCGCTTTGAAGCCAATACTGCCGCCTCATCATATGCAGGTGCTTCTCTTTCTTCAAATGTGATAGCGTTGGTAGGACATGCCGGCAAACAATCACCCAACCCATCACAATAATCTTCCCGGGTAAGTTTTGCCTTACCATCCATCATCTCAATTGCTCCTTCATGGCAGGCTGATGCACATGCGCCACAACCATTACACTTCTCCTGATCAATTTTAATTATTTTACGTATCATACGAATCCTCCTTCTTAATAAGGTGGATTATATTACAATAATTAAAACATGTCTGTTGTTTTTACAACAAAAGGCTCTGAATTTCTGCAAACCGCACAAACAGCGTATTTACAGACATTCAGAGCCTCTTGATAATTTTCAGTTATATGACCTTAGAAGAAAAATTTACATGCCCATCTGCTTTGCGAAGTTTTTATCTGTTTGCTGCCATTCGGAATATTGTTCCCAGGCAGTCGGAGCAAAAATTAAATTCATTTATTCCATTTCCTCTAACTCAGCTATGGATTTTACAATAAATCCTCCCTGTTCAGCCTAAGCAATGGACTTATCCAGCATAGCAAGGTATTCTGCATTTTTCTTAGCCTTAAGCATTTCGTTATATTCTTTTTCTGAAATCATAACTACATTTTCATTGACTTTTTTAAGCTCTTATGACAGTTTGTAAAAAAATTATTTCTATCAATCTGCATCTGTGCGTATGTAAGCATAGCACTAATATCCGAAGTAATGGCTCCTGCCGCCAAATATGCATCATCAATGCGCCAATCCCAATATCTCCCTAAATCACCATTTTGGTCAGAAATTTTAGTATTGGAAAGTTTCAATTCATTTTGAATAAACTCATTCATCAAAGTTGTATACTCTTTCTCGTATACTGCTTCAAGAATTAAGCTAAGTATTGCATATCCAAAATTCGAGTAGTTAAAATTATAGCTTTGATTTGGAAAATTAAGCCTACCAGCTCTGTTCATGACCATTTCTTTGGTAACACCGTAAAAACCGTTTATACCTTCCTCTTCTGTATGCTTCACGCAGACTTGTTGACACTTCCGATGAAAAGTTCCAGACCTTTCCCGGTCTAAAGCGTTGGGCAACCATTGAGAATTTGAAGATAGCTGCACAAAGCTATGCCGAAGCTGAGTCCCTTACCAAATTGGAACATGAAATTACTGTAAAAACCGAAGCTGGAAAATCGGCAAAACAGAGCGTTGTGGAATTGGAACACCGTATCAAAGACCTTGCAGAAATCATTAAATATGCAGAACAGTATCGGGCCAATCGCTCCTATCATATCGGCTACAAAAAAGCTAAGAATCCGGACGCATATTTCCGTCGATATGAAAGTCAGATTATCCTCTATGGTGGTGCAAGACGAATGCTTGAACAGGCGGGAATCAACTTGAAATCTTTGAATATTGACAAGCTAAAGAGCGAGTATCAGGAACTGACCCAGCAGAAAGATGAGCTTACTTCCACTTATAAGACTTATGAAAAAGAAGTGCGTGAGCTTAGCCGGAAATTGGATAATCTTAATCAGTATCTTGGACGGGATACACAAAATACACAAGACCCTAAAAATCGCCAACAGACCCTATAATTTATATGGAATATCGAACAATATTGTAGTATAATATTTTTTACTATTGAACAAAGGAGCAACTTATTTTATGCTTACATTCATTGATGAAAGCGGATACCCTCGCCCTACCGACTCAACTAAAAATCCTATTTTGTTGGGTGTCTGTATCCATGAAAATG
>JAGAPK010000070.1 GCA_017623295.1 Lachnospiraceae bacterium
AAATATACAAAGAGACTGTGGTTGTAGCCTTTCTGAAACCATCAAGTGGTAGGAGTAAGCAAACAATCCACAGTATCTCCAATAGTATAGCATACAGTCCTTGGAGAGGGACTATAAACACTACTACTTTATAATACGAGGGATTAGGACTTACCTATGGAGATTGTTTTGTGGATTATCTGGTTTGGCACTTATCTGTGGGGTGCTGTATGGTTTGAAATATATATTATGCACATGTTTCAGCAAAATTCCTATAAACCGAGAGAATATAGGGAATGGATGCAGGTAACAGGCAATATTGGAAGACTGCTTGGTAAAGCATTATACGCATGGATTTCGCTTATTTTATTTGTGATTCTGTTAGCAGGCGGCAGAGAAATGAAAGCGGCAACGGGACTGCTTATTGCAGCCTGTTTCATGAATTTGATGACGATTCTGGTAAATAAGCCAAGACAGGCGAAGAAACCGCTTGTTTATACGCCGAGAGTGAAAAGAATGTTAATAACAACCGGCGTGGTGTATGTGCTTGCTGTTGTGATAGCAGTGCTTGGCTGTAAACTGGCAGGAAATGTTTTGTGGGACAATGGCAAGGCAGTTATAATTTGTGCGATTCTATTATCGGCTATATTTGCACTGATTCCGCTTCTGGTACTGCTTGTTAATCTGATAAACCGTCCGATTGAAAAAGGAGTCAACCAGCATTATATCAATGATGCAGCGAGAATTTTGAAGGAAATGCGGAATCTGACGATTATTGGTGTGACCGGAAGTTATGGCAAAACAAGTGTGAAATATTTCCTGAGTAAATTGTTATCAACGCAGTTTAGTGTGCTTCATACACCGGGAAATTTTAATACAACGCTTGGTGTTGTAAGAACGATTCGTGAACAGATGAAATCTTTTCATGAAATCTTTATTTGTGAAATGGGTGCCAGAGAAGTTGGGGATATTAAAGAAATATGTGATTTAGTGCATCCTCAGTATGGTATTATTACTTCCATCGGACCGCAGCATTTGCAGAGTTTCCATAGTATCGAAAATGTAATTGGAACAAAATTTGAACTGGCAGATGCGGTGCCGGCAGAAGGAAAAGTTTTTCTGAACTATGACAATGAATATATTCGAAATCATAAGATAGATAAACAGATTGTAAGCTATGGTGTATCGGAAGAAAATGTGACTTACCGTGCATATGATGTTTCTGTTTCCAAAGAAGGTTCTGCCTTTAAGATGAAGGACCGGGAAGGAAAAGAATATGAATTCCACACCCGATTAGTTGGAAATCATAATGTGCAGAATATTGCCGGAGCAATTGCAGTTGCCAATACACTTGGAATTCCGATGGAGAAGTTAATTTATCCAGTGAAGCAGTTAGAAAGTGTTCCACATCGATTACAGCTTTTGAAACAGGGAAATCGTACGATTCTTGACGACAGTTATAATTCCAATAAAAATGGTTTTAAAGCAGCTCTTGATACATTGGCAATGTTTGAGGATTTGCGTATTTTAATGACACCTGGTATGGTAGAACTTGGCGAAAAGCAGTATGATGAGAACAAGGAAGTAGGCGTATATGCTGCTGATAAATGTGATTATGCTGTTTTAGTCGGTAAAGAGCAGACCAAACCAATTCAGGATGGTATGTTAGAAGCCGGGTTTGCGCAGAATAAGATGATTGTGGTAGACAATTTACAGGAAGCTTTTCAGATGGTAAATGCGATTCCGGGTGAGAAGCAGAAAGTAATTTTGATTGAAAATGATTTGCCGGACAATTATACTTAATAGTAAGAAATGAAAAGAGGGTCTTAGATTATGAAAATTAAAGTAGGCGTTTTCTTTGGCGGTAAGAGCGTAGAACATGAGGTGTCCGTTATTTCCGGTATTCAGGCATTAAAGTCCTTTAACCTGGATAAATACGAACCGATTCCGATTTACATTACAAAAGAAAATGAAATGTATACCGGCGAAGCAATAGGTGATATTGCTAACTATAAAAATATTCCGGAATTGTTAAAAAAGAGCACAAGAATCTTTTTCATCTGTGAACAGGGTAAAGTAAATCTGGTGCAGTACCCGGAGAAGAAGTTTGGAAATTCGGTTGTGAATTATATTGATGTAGCGTTTCCGGTAGTGCATGGTGCGAATGTAGAAGATGGTTCCTTACAGGGATTTTTACGTCATTATAATATACCACTTGTTGGCTGTGATGTTATGGCATCTGCAGTTACAATGGATAAATATGTTATGAAGACTGTTTTGAAAGACAATGATATTCCGGTATTAGATTGCGTTACATTGCATGTGAAAGAATACCAGGCAGATGAAGAAGCAGCTTATCGTAAGATAGAGAATAAAGTAGCTTATCCTGTTATTATTAAACCGGTTAACTTAGGTTCCAGCGTAGGTATCAAGATTGCCAAAGACAGAGAAGGCTTGAAAGAGGCTTTGGAATACGCTTATGAATTTGGACAGAAGGTATTGATAGAACGTGCGATTATGAATCTGCGTGAAATTAACTGTGCGGTACTTGGTGATTATGAAACAGCCCAGGCATCCGAGTGTGAAGAACCTGTTTCCAGCGATGAAATTTTAAGCTATGAAGACAAATATGTGGCAGGCGATAAAAACGGTTCACAGGGTATGCGTACAGCCAAAAGAGAACTTCCTGCCAATCTGACACCGGAGCTTCGTGAACAGATTCGTTCTATCGCAGTGAAAACATTCCAGGTATTAGATTGTAACGGTGTATCTCGTATTGACTTTATGATTGATAAAGACACCAACCAGGTATATGTCAACGAAATCAATCCAATTCCGGGTTCTCTGGCATTTTATTTGTGGGAGGCTCTTGGAAAACCATATGCAGAATTATTGGATGATATGGTTAAACTGGCTCTTAAGAGGGAGAGAGAAGAGAAGAACTTAATGACTTCCTTCCAGAGCAATATTTTACAGAATGCAAACTTATCTGGCGCAAAGGGTGTCAAGAAATAAGGTCTTTACAAATAAAAAATAATTGCAAAGTAATAACAAAAATCCGGTATAGAAAACTATACCGGATTTTTTGATTGTTCTTGCTGTTCCTGATAATATTTATTCATACTGAGTAATTTGTTTTTCTGTACCGTCGAGATAGTATCTGTCACATTGGTTAAGAAGACGTAGAACAAATCACCACCGGCTCCGATTGGGGCAGGTTCTAAGTGACCGTAATCGTCGATCCAGCGAATTTCACCATCTTTACGGATAATACGATATTGAATGAAATCCATATGTTGTTCCGAAGTAATAGTCTGGTCGTTGATTTCCCATTCAATACGTGCCAGGTCATCCGGATGTACCATGCCCCGGAAGGAACGGTTTACATGATTTCTGAATTCTTCTACCGTGTCGCATCCAAAAAGTTCCAGTATTTTTGGATTGGCATATAATATTTTCTGGTTTCCGCTTGCCTGATAGATAAAGAAACCATCGGACATATTAGCAAGACTTTCTACCATTCGTTGTCTTCTGGTGTCTTCGGATTCGCGCATGATGGTATCAATGCTGCGAATCACCATGATAGCTGTTTTGGCAGAACCATCATCATCTCGTTCGCTTACGATGAAGCTTGTCTGACACCATTCGTCAGAAAGACCTTTCGTACTTCTGCGATAAACATATTCTGTAGAGTTCTGCTTGTGCAATATACTGCATATGTTTTCCAAAGATAAAAACTTGCGGACGTTTTCTTCGTCAATATCCAGAATTTTTCCGGTATAGAAATGACGATTAACCATTTCCTCATAGTTTCCACGCTCTAAAATATGGTTTTCATTTGGATAAATCATTCTGCAATAATTATCCTGTAAGTGTACGAAGTAAACTTCGCGGTAGGATAACATGATGCTGTTTAATGCGTTTTCACGAATATGTTCATGTGTGAAGTCACGCAAGATACAAGCAACATAACAGGGTGCATATTGATAAAAGGTAAACAACAGGTAACGGCTGGAAATAGAGCTGTATACGTATACTTCGTGCATTTCTCCATGATAGGCAGCCTGATATACTTTTTTCCAGGTATCTTCTTTGTTTTTATGAAAAGCTTTCAAGGCAATGAGTTTAAGACGATGTAAATCATTGTCACAATTTTTCATTAACTCAGGATTTGCATATGCTATTTCAAAATCATAAGGAGTATCATTTTCGTCAATGATAATCTTGGCAACACCATAGGCATAAGGCACATGATGATAAAAGTCTTTCATTTGTGCAAGATGTTCTTTGGATAAATCAATGTTTTCCGAAGGAGTAATCTCTTTTGGTGCCTTCTGTTCCTGCTTATCGGTCATATCGACAAGTGAGCTGTAAAATAACTTTTTGCCATCTGTCTCTTTTAGGAAAAAGACTCTCAGATATACCCACAATGTTTTGCCATCCATTCGAAGGAAATGGATAAAACCGTCAGCACCGAGCATCGGATTTTCATACGCCTGTTCAAAAATAGCAAATAAGGTTGGACGGTCATCATCCCGAATGTGGTTCCAGAATCTTTTAACCGAACTGTTATCAGAACCGTTTGGAATACCTGCTAAACGGTAATACTGCTCATTGATACGGGTAACTTCAATTCGATTATCATACATTTCATAAAAGGCAACCGGACCGATAATGTTATTTACCATACTGTCCGTGAAGAAATTGTTATCCAGAAATTCTCTTGTGCGGAGAGAATCCACCTGTTTACACCATAATCCGGTGAAATCAAGTCGTCTTTCATCGGTTAATAATTCTTCGAACTGGGCAATTGGAAGTGGCTTATAATAGTAATAACCCTGTGTATAACGACAGCCCATGTTTAACAGGAAACGTTCCTGATTCTGTGTTTCGACACCTTCTACAATAATTGGAAGCTGCATCAGTCTTGCCATGTTAATAACAGATTCAAGAATACCGATACCACGTTCTTTTTCCTGTTCATTGATGTCTAAGAAACGCATATCCAATTTCAATACATCTACGGTAATATTCCGAAGCATATTCAAAGAGGAATAACCGCAGCCGAAATCATCCATCATAACAATGAAACCATGATTACGCAGTTCCTGAACGGTGCCATCAATCGTCTGGTTGTTTTCGGTATAGGCACTTTCCGTGATTTCTACTTTAATCAGTTTTTCGGAAAGGTTATAGGTATGTAAAAGCTCTAATAAGTAAGCCGCTACGTCCATAGAAAAAATATCGATTCGGGATACATTTATCGAAATAGGAACCGGACGATAGCCTCGGTCAATCCAGCTGCGAAGCCATTCAAATACTTTGCGCCAGACATGACGGTCCAGGTCGGCAATTAAACCGTTTTTCTCCAATACAGGAATGAAAACACCCGGAGGCACGATACCTTTGGTGCTATGCTGCCAGCGGACAAGTGATTCGGCACCAATAATTTTACCGGTGGAGATATCACATTGTGGCTGTGCATAGAAAGTAAATTCGTCATTTTCCAGAGCAGTCTGAATTTCAGCAAGCAAAATAAGCTCCTGCTCCAGGTCCGTTTCCATACTGGAATCGTAATAGCAGATACGATTCGTGTATTTATTCATGACATAAGAAAGTGCAGTAGTTGCACGGTCATAAATCATTTCAGGAGCAATGCTCGTATCATCGATTGGACAGACACCGATGGCGGGAAGAAATCCCACCGTATTATTCCACAGTCTGACACCCTTGATGATCTCATCTTTCAATTCCGTAAAGGCATCTGGAAGATTTGGCATGACAATTGCAAAGTTATCACCGCCTAAATAGCCGGAAACAGAATCATATTTTGTTTCCAGTTGTTTCAGGCAATTACTGATATACTGTAAGAGTTCGTCACCGGATTCGCGCCCATATAATTTGTTAAAAAGGCGGAAATGCTCAATATCAATAGCAACCATACAATGGGTATCCGGTTGAAGATTTTGAATGAATTGTCCGGCTTGCTGGATAAAAGAAAGATTATATAATAAGCCGGTTAAAGAATTATATTGTTCCATAAGCAACTCTCCCCTGATAACACAATCGAACTAGTACCATTTTACTATTATTTTACTTCGTTTTAGGTATGAAATCAATTGTTTACGGAGAGAAAATAGAAAAAATTAAGTAATTAGTATATAGAAGAAAAAAGTTGTTTTGCCATATTACTTAATTCCTCAAAATCAGAGGAGGACAGCTTGGAAACATTGGTGGTATGAAAATGCCGTATCTGGCGTTTTTCTGTACAATTTTCTATTTTTCTGGTATTGAGGGAGTATTTATCACCCTTGCCGAATCTTCCGATTTCGGTGGTGTCAAAGGATAAATAGGCATCGTCAACGCCCTGTGCATGTACTAAAGCAAAGATAACAGTTTCCATCTGGGTATCCGGATTATAAATGGTGTCACGCACGATAACCAATCTGGTCTGATTACTTTCTTTTAACAACTGCTTCTGCTTCTCGGGAGACATGATATAGGTTCGATGCAGAACCAGAACACCAATGGCACCAAAGATGAGCAGGAAGAAAGAAGCAAACACTTTACTGACGATACCCCAGTAGACACCGCCAATTCCAATAAGGAGCAGACCGCCACCTAAAAAGCCACCCTGAATTTTTCCGGCAGGCAGTATCAGCGCGAAGGTAATCATACCAAACGCTAAAAAGATAGCACCGATAAAAAGAGCGCCGTCATGAAAAAAGTAAATTGCGATAGCCCACATAATTAAAGATACAACGACAATAGTTTCTGCACTTGCATAAGTTTTTGATTCCATAATTTCCCTCTTTTACATTTCATTTATGTCTGTTTCGCAGATAAATAATAATACGTTAATACTGCGCAACGGTAATATATTACAATAAATTTCGGATTCAGGCAATGAAAGAAAACAGAAACTGTAAAACAAAAAATACGCAAAATATCAAGCGATGAGAAACAACAACTGCTATACTGAAATTACCAATTGGATAAGGAGGAACGGCATGCAACAACTCCAGATATTGATGAGGGCTTTGGAATATATTGAACAGAATCTTGGTAATCCGGCGAAAACAGAGGAAATTGCCGATTATTGTTATTGTTCTAAGTCTTCTTTAGAAAAAATATTTCGATGTTTAAATAATATCAGTATACATGATTATATTGTGAGAAGAAAAATGTCATTGGCAGGCAGAAGATTGTTGGAAAATGCAGATGTTACAGTGCTTGACGTTGCGTTAGAATTTGGTTTTTCGGGCAATGAGGCTTTTACAAGAGCTTTTAAGCAGGTGTGGAATATGACACCATCTGAATTTCGCAAGAAAAAGTGCACGGCTATTTTATTTCCACAGTATATCGGGTATACGACAGATGCAAAAGGAGAAGATGATAGTATGAAACGTAAAAATGTGGATATCAGCGAATTATATGATTTATTTGTGGAAAGAAGAAAATGCTATTTTATCTGTACGGATATCAAAGGACTGCTTGGGTTTAATGATATTGCAAGAAAAGCAGGCGATTTGGCAATTATAGAGGCTCTTTTGAGAATGGAAAAAGCAGCAGGCGAGGAAGATTATGTTTTTCGAATTGGTGCAGACGAATTTGTGATGATGACAAACAGCCAGGATTTGGATTATGCCAATGAAATAAAAGAAAAAATACTTGCGTGTAACGGTAATGCGTTTGTTTATGAAAATCAGGAATTGCCATTGGAATTATATGTTTCTGTTGTGAAATTAGATGGCAATGAAATGCGGTATAAGGAATTGTTTGATACGCTGCATACAAGGATTTTGGAAAGTAAAAATATTTAAGGTATAAAATACCTCTATTTACAAATACTAGAGTCACAAGACTAGAAGATGTAAAAGGAGGATTTATGAAAGCTACAGGAATTGTACGAAGAATAGATGACCTCGGACGTATCGTTATTCCGAAGGAAATTCGCCGGACACTGCGTATCAGAGAAGCAGATCCGCTTGAGATATATACTGACAGAGAGGGCGAGATTATTTTAAAAAAATATTCTCCGATTGGGGAAATGGGAACCTTTGCGAAGCAGTATGCAGACAGCATGGCACAGGTATCCGGACATATTGCGATGATTACTGACAGAGACCAGTTTATTGCAGTGTCCGGTGGAATGAAAAGTATGCTCGGTAAAGCTATGAGCAAAGAGCTGGAAGAGAAAATTAACAACAGGGAAAGTGTAATGGCAAGTAAGGGAGACCGAAATTTTATTCCGGTATGTCACGATGTGGACGAAGAGTATCAGCATGAAGCCATCAGTCCGATTATTTGTGAGGGTGATGTCATTGGCGCTGTCATTTTACTGGAAACAGACCATAAATCCAAAATGGGAGAAGTAGAGCAGAAATTGATTCAGTCGGCAGCAGGATTTCTGGGAAGACAGATGGAACAATAGCAGCACGAAAAGAATTGTTCGGGAGAATGACATTAGTGTCATTCTCCTTTTTTGGTAAGTGTATTGAAGACAATAACGGCTTCTCTGGTTTCATAAGGCCCCATTTCGTAATAGCCTTTGGTGAGGCGGTTTAATTTTTCCATAGAAATGAGGCGGTTAGCACGTTTTGGCTGATCCGTTATAAAGGAAATACCGGGTTCGAAATATTCCTTGTCCAGATTTGGGTCGTCTGTTTCTTCATAATAAGGATCAAATATATAAACATTGTCGCCTTCTATACCGGTCAGGAGTACATAGTGTGCGACATCCAGGAACAGATGCAGTACCACAGCACCGCCCTGATTCAGTGCATTATAGATACGGCTGCCTTTTTCGATGGTAACGTCTTTGCCGGACAGAAACTCACAGGAAATCGGGAAGTTTTTGATTTCGCCGAAATGGTTGAGCCAGTTGGCAAGGAATAACATGGCAGTTTTGGAAGTACCATGTTTACAAGGTTCTCCTTTTTCGTTATAAGAATCCAGACAATAGAGCATAATACATTTAACAATATCTGGATAAATATCTTCTCTTTCAAAGAGATAGCGAAGTGCATTGGTAAAAGTAACCGGTCCACAATCATATTCACTGGATTGATAGTTAAGTAAATTTTTCATAATGATATCCTTTGTAACATTTTTTGCATATGCCATTTATTGTAAAGTGAATATAATAACATTGCAATATTTTTTCACAAGAATTTTCGAAAATATTGGAGAATAAGTGAAAAATATATTGACAATGGAAGTATATGGAAATATAATTTTTACACCGTTCCTAGCTAAATAGTAGGAAATGAGAGGAGGAAAAAAGAATGAAAAAATTTATCAGCAAAGCAATTAGTCTGGCACTTGCATCAGCCATGATGTTTTCTTTGACTGGTTGTGGTTCTTCTACTGAGCAGGGAAATGTTCAGACAGAAGAAGGTAGTTCAGAGGGAAGCACTACACAGGCAGCTTCTGGTGAGAAAATTGTAAACATTGGTATTACAGATGCACTTGGTGGTGTAAATCCATTGATGATGGATCAGACAAATATCAATAAATACGCAGCAGGACTTCAGTTCCTGCCACTTATGGAACTGGATAAAGATTTAAATTTCCAGCCTATGTTAGCAGATTCCGTTACAACAGAGGATAATATTAACTTTGTTGTTCATCTGGATGAAAATGCAACATGGTCTGATGGTACTCCGGTTACCGCACAGGACGTTGAATTTACATTCCTTCGTCTGGCAAGCCCGGTTATCGCAAATTCAACTATGATGCTGTATCGTTTTGAGGGCGTTGGTGACGCTGATTATCCTTTTGTAGAAGAAGGAGCAACCAGTGTAGAAGGTGTAACAGTCATCGATGATAAAACAGTTCAGTTTACAACCAAAGAGCCGATTGCACTTACAACCTTCCAGAGCACATACGCATGCTATATTCTGACATTGCCAAAACACGTTCTGGAGCAGTACAGTGATGAAGAACTTATGACACTCGACTGGTTTAATCATCCGGATGTAGTTAGTGGACCTTATATGTTACAGGAATATGATGCAAACCATTATATTTCTTACGCAGCAAATGAGAACTACTGGAAGGGTGCGCCGAAGATTGATAAATTAAATATCAAAATTGTAGATTCCAGTCAGGTATATGCCGGATTACAGTCCGGAGAAATTGATGTTACACTTCCTTCCATGACAGCAATTCCGCAGGAAGATTATGAAAATATTGAAGCATTGGAAAACATTGATGTTGTTTACGGTGCTCCTGTTACAAACCAGTCTGTTTTTATTCAGACTGCAAACGTGACAGATGCAAGAGTACGTCAGGCACTTTTATATGCCATCGACAGAAATCAGATTCTGGAACAGTTGATGAAAGGTCACGGTGAAGTAGTAGACGGATTCCTTTCTTCCGCAGGACCGTTCTATGATGAAAGCATTACAGCAACACCATATGACCCGGAAAAAGCAAAAGAACTGCTTGCAGAGGCAGGCTGGGATGGTTCCCAGACACTTCGCTTCTATGTAAACTCCGGTGATGGTACTTTTGTTAAAGCAGCACAGGTTATGGTTGCACAGTGGGCAGCAGTTGGTATCAATGTAGAAGTACAGACGGTTGACCTTGCAGCACTTATGACTTTGGCAGGAACAACCGATTATGATATGTTTGCTGTTCAGTACACCTATGTACCATTAGACCCATATCCGGATATGGGATGGTTACTCGGCGGTGAAGGAAGCTGGACAGGATACAGCAATGATGAAGTAAATGAAGCATTGGCAGCAACCCAGACATCCGGCAGTGTAGAAGAAAGCAAAGGCTATTACGCTGTTGTAGATAAAAAAATGCAGGAAGATGTTCCAATGTTTTCTGCTTATATCATCAGCGCACAGGGTGCAGTAAACAAACGTCTTACAGGAGTGAATGTAGATGTTTATGGATTCTTCAATAATATCCATGAATGGGATATTGCGCAGTAGAAGAATGATGTGATAATATAAATGCTAAGTGAAATACCACAGATGGTATCAAACCGTCTGTGGTATTTGTGTAGATAATACAAAAAGCGGGGAAAAATTATGTCGCATTTGTTAGAAGTAAAAGGACTGACGACAGCATTCAAGGGTGATTACGGAATGACGGTCAGCGTGGATCATATTGATTTTCATGTAGATAAAGGTGAAGCAGTCTGTATCGTAGGAGAATCCGGCTGCGGCAAAAGTGTTACTTCCCTGTCCATTATGGGATTGCTTTCCAGGGGCGGTGAAGTGGTAGAAGGTGAAATTCTGTTTGATGGACAGAATCTTCTTACTATGACAGAGAAAGAACTGGATAAGGTCAGAGGCGACCAGATGACTATGATTTTCCAGGACCCTTTAACTTCCTTAAACCCCGTTTTCACGATTGGAAGTCAGATTACAGAAAGTATCCGTACTCATATGGGATTGTCCAAAGAAGAAGCGAAGCAAAGGGCAGAAATGCTGCTTGAAAAAGTGGGAATGCCGGATGCAAAAGGCACGATGAAGAAATATCCGCACACGCTTTCCGGAGGAATGAGACAGAGAGTTATGATTGCAATGGCACTGTCCTGTAATCCGCAGCTGCTGATTGCCGATGAGCCGACAACCGCACTGGATGTAACGATTCAAGCGCAGATTATGAGTCTGTTAAAAGAATTGCAGCAGGAAAATGGAATGTCCATCATCCTGATTACACATGATATCGGTGTTGTTGCCAATATGGCAGACAGAGTGCTTGTAATGTATGCCGGACAGTTAGTAGAGGAAGCACCGGTGAAGGAACTTTTTCATCATCCGAAGCATCCTTATACACAGGCATTGTTAGACAGTGTTCCGACGATTCGTGATAGTGCAGACAGAGAATTGTTTTCGATACCGGGAATGGTACCGGAAAGTTATGATGATATACCGGGATGTCGTTTTGCTAAAAGATGTAAATATTACAAACCGGAATGTGATAAGCCACAGGAAGATTATGAATTTGGTTCCGGGCATACAGCGAAATGTATTGTAAATAAACAGGCGCAGGAGCAATAGCCTGTTTGGAGATTAGAGAAGGTTGGTAGGAAAATGAGCGATACTCCTTTGATTCAAGTAGAAAATATGAAAAAATATTATCCGATAAAGGGCGGTATTATTACCCATACAACCGGTTATGTAAAATCGGTGGATGGTGTCAGCTTTTCTATACGAAAAGGGGAAACGCTCGGTCTGGTAGGAGAATCCGGCTGTGGAAAGTCCACGATTGGCAGACAGTTAGTAGGACTGGAAAATCCCACAGAAGGAACGATTTATTATAAAGGCAGAAATTTAGCGGAGATGAAAAAAGAAGAAATGAAGCAGATTCGGACGAATTTGCAGATGGTTTTTCAGGACCCGTATTCTTCTTTGAATCCGAGAAAACATATATATGAGATTTTGGCACAGCCGATGTTATTTCATAAAATATCTACAAAAGCAACAGTGGAAAAAGATATTGAAAAGATTCTGGATATGGTTGGCTTGCCGAAAAGTGTATTAGGACGATATCCGCATGAGTTTTCCGGCGGACAGAGACAGCGAATCGGTATTGCCAAAGCGCTTTCCTTAAATCCGGAGTTTATTGTGTGTGATGAACCGGTCAGCGCATTGGATGTTTCTATTCAGGCACAGATTTTGAATTTGTTAAGGAGCCTGCAGAAGGAGCTGGATTTGACGCTGTTGTTCGTAGGACATGGACTTGGTGCGGTGAATTATGTCAGTGACAGAATTGCTGTTATGTATCTTGGTAAAATTGTGGAAATCGGAGAAGCCAAAGAAATTTTTAACAATCCGATTCATCCATATACAAAAGCTCTTTTGAATGCGGTGCCGGTGCCGGACCCGGAAGAAAGAGAACTGGAGAAAAGAATTTTGCAGGGAGAAATCGGAAGCAGTACCAATCCGCCATCCGGTTGTCGTTTCCATCCGAGATGTCCTTTTGCAACAAAAGAATGTAGTGAGAAAGAACCGGAGATGTTAGAAGTGACAGGAGCAGGAAAAGAACATTTTGTAGCCTGTCCTTATAGCATGGATAAGTAGGAAGGTGTAGGTTCATGGGAAAATATATCTTAAAAAGAATTTTGATAGCAATTCCTGTTCTGATTGGTATTACAATTATTGACTATGCCATTATGTGTCTGGCAGGAAGCCCATTGGAAATGCTTCAGGGTCCGAGAATCTCGGAAGGAGCAATTGAGGCAAAGAAAATAGCATTAGGACTGGATAAGCCTTTTTATGTACAGTATTTTGTCTGGCTGGGGCAGCTTCTGCATGGAAATATGGGATATTCCATTAAATCTGCGCAGTCGGTCAGTTCCATGATTGGAAGTCACTTGGGACCAACACTGTTACTGATGGGAGTTTCCATGTTAGTGAGCTTAATTATTGCAATTCCGGCGGGTATTTACAGTGCGGTACATCAGTATTCCAAAGGGGATTATGCCGTTGTTACGATGTCATTTCTTGGCAGCAGTGTTCCGGGATTTTTCCTGTCACTTCTGTTGATTTATATTTTTACAGTGAAACTGGGACTATTGCCGTCAAGCGGTATGACAACGCTTGGAACCGAAGGTGGTTTTGTGGATGTGGCAAAACATATGGTGATGCCGGTTATTGTTCTTGCGGCATCGATGGCAGGCAGTAATATTCGTTATATCCGAAGTGCTGTTCTTGAAATTTTGCAACAGGATTATCTACGAACTGCCAAAGCGAAAGGTATCGGCAGAGTTAAAGTGATTTATAAGCATGCCCTGCGCAATGCACTTGTGCCGATTGTTACAGTAATTGGTATGCAGATTCCGACATTGTTTGGTGGTGCCATTATTATTGAACAGGTATTTTCCTGGCCGGGACTTGGACTGATGACGATGAGTGCCATCAGTAACCGTGATTATCCGGTGATTATGGGTGTGTGTCTGCTTTCCGCAGTGGTAGTGTTAGTTGGAAATCTGGTAACTGATGTTATGTACGCATTGGTTGACCCGACAATCCAGTTACAGTAGAAAAATGAGATTTTACGCAGGCATAAAATGTGTCGGCAGAAGAGAGGCATGAATTGAGAATGAAATCTCAGGAGAAGAAACAAAATACAATTACAACAGAAAGCTATTTCCAGACCGTTTTCCGTCGTTTCAGAAAACATCGGCTGGCAATGGTCAGTCTGATTATTTTGGCAATATTAGGTGTTGCAGCTATTCTGGCACCGGTGATTGCACCCTATGACCCGAATGCGATTGTAGGGCCTTTCAGTGGGGCACCATCGGCAGAATTCTGGCTGGGAACTGACCAGATAGGAAGAGATGTACTCAGTCGTTTGTTATATGCGATGAGAGTTTCTTTGTTGGTTGGTGTGATGGCAACGCTGATTTCTACGGTTATCGGTGTTATCTTCGGATTGTTTGCAGGATATTTTGGCGGCGTGATGGATATGGTTATCATGCGTTTCACGGATATGGTAATGTCTTTCCCATATATTCTGCTTGTACTGGTAGCGGCATCTATTTTTAAACCGGGTATGTGGAACATTATTCTGATACTTGGATTTGTGGATTGGCCGGGCATTGCCAGACTGGTACGCGGAAATGTTCTGTCTTTGCGGGAAACAAATTTTATCAAAGGAAATATTGTGGCAGGTATGCCGCTTCGACATATTTTATTTTCAGAAATTCTGCCAAATACGGTTGCACCGATTTTAGTGTATGCAACCTCTGTATTGGCTCTTTCCATGTTGGATGAGGCAGCGTTAAGCTTCTTGGGGATGGGTGTGCAGCCACCGACAGCAAGTCTTGGTAATATGCTTAACGGAGCACAGTCTCTGACAGTGTTAACGAGTCAGCCCTGGTTATGGATACCACCGGGACTTCTGATTGTTGTTCTGGTAATTGCGATTAACTTCGTAGGGGATGCACTCAGAGATGCGCTTGACCCGAACAGCGAACAGAAATAAGGAGGCGACAGCAGTGAATCATCTGGAAGAAAGATTGAAGGATGCGTTTTATTGGTTTCATGAAAATCCGGAATTGTCTTATGAAGAATATAATACGACAGCAAAAATCAGAGAATTTCTGCAAAGCTATCATATTGAAATTTTGCCTTATGATTTAGAAACCGGTCTGGTTGCAATGATTCGTGGAGAACAGGATGGTCCGGTGCAGCTGTTGCGGTGCGATATTGATGCACTTCCGATTACAGAGCAGACCTCACTTACGTATCGTTCTAAAACAGAAGGGAAAATGCACGCCTGTGGACACGATATGCACATTGTAGCCGGACTTGGCTGTGCTGTACTTTTGCAGGAAAACAGAGATAAATTACGTGGTACGGTAAAAATTATTTTTCAGCCCGCAGAGGAATCCTCACTGGGGGCTTTGAAGATACTGGAAACCGATGTGATGAAAGATGTGGAACTGGCATGGGGATTGCATGCAGACCCGACAAATGCCGTCGGAGTGATTGGTATTCGGGAAGGGTATGTGACGGCAGCAGTAGACCGCTTTGTGATTACGGTAAAAGGAATTGGTTGTCATGGAGCACACCCGGATGACGGTATTGACCCCATTCTGGTTTCTGCGGCAATTGTGCAGGCGTTGCAGTCGATTGTGAGCCGGAATGTGAACGCGTTTCATCCTTCACTGCTCAGCGTGACAAGAATCAGTGCAGGTACGACCTGGAATGTGATTCCACCGGAAGCAGTAATGGAAGGAACTGTGCGTACGATGGAACGGGAAGACCGCGTTTTATATGAGCGAAAAGTCAAAGAGATTGCGGAGAAGACAGCACAGGCATATGGTGCAGAGGCAGTTGTCGAATGGATTGCCGGACCACCGGCGACATATAATGATAAAAAAATGGCAGATTTATGTGAGCAGAAAGCAAAAGAGATGGGCTTTGAAGTGGTACTGGAAGAAAGCTCAATGGGTGGAGACGATTTTTCTTTTTATGAAGAAAAAATACCAGGCTGTTATGTAAAAATCGGCACTGGTATAGGACATCCAATTCACCATCCGGCATTTGAAGTAAATCCGGAAGTTATTATGCCGGTGGTGAAGTATTTAACAGAGATTTTATTAAGTTATTAAAAGTAATCTGAAAAATATGGTTTCTCAACCGGTATCAAACGCTCTAACCATGTGAGCATATAATATTCGGTCTTTATTTTTTCATGCTCATAAAGGTAGGTTGGTCGTTTATATCCCATGAGCATTGTGGTCAATGTGTTGATGGATAGTTCCACAACATTGATAGACTGGTTGTTTTCTACTTTTTCGCAAATGGTCTTGCCATCGTGCCAGGAAAGCATATAATCGCCTTCATTCCAGGGAGCCAGTTCGTCGTGTACAAAAAAGTGTAGCTTCAAATCTTCCGGCTGTACCTGGAAAGGATATTCGGAAAGAAACTCTTTGACATCGATAATACGAGCCATAATATAAGGCGAAATGGTTTCTGTAATTTCGCTGTCTTCGAATAAGTACGCCATTGGTTCACCGGAATAGTTATCACCTTGAACCTGAGTAATCATGGAAAAGTGCGCACTGATATAATTCCAGAGACCATAGTTGGCTTCGATATTCAGATATACCATTTCTTTGATGTGAAAAATTTCATTGGCAATATAATAAACGACATAGCCAAGTGGCTTATGCTCTTTGTTGTAATAAACAGCAGCAATAATGTCTTCGTTATCCCAGCGCCAGTATTCTTCCCAGGACAGAGCATCACGAATCAGTGCACCATGTCTTTGTAAAGCAAAGTAAGAATGAACGTTGTGATAGTCCTCGGAATCCAGACTGACACGTTCTACCATACCGCTTACCGGGCGTGGCTTTGGAAGCTGCGTATCTTTTACGGTGAATGATAATTTGTCTGAAACAATTTCCCATCCCATTTTACGATAAAAAGGAATAGAGTAAGGGTAAAGAAAGGAAATTAACATTTCTTTACTGTGAATGTAGTCTAAAGCATGCTTCATCAGAGAATGAATCAGACCTCTGCCGGTATATTCCGGGTACGTAGCAACACCGGTGATACCGCCCATATCCATAATAGCATCCTGAATATTGACTTTCATGGAATAAACGACAATCATGGAAGCCAGTTTTTCCTGATAAAACCAGCCGAGTACATAAGCCTCTTCCAGAATAGGACGTTTTGCATATTTAATTTCGTCCTGCTGCCAGCCGGTTTGAAATAAGTCGTAGGATGTGACTTGAAAAGCGTACTGCAAAAGGGCGTTGAATTGCTCCAAATCGCCTCTGTCCAGTTCACGCATTTTAAAAGGTCCGTTTATTTCGAGATAAGTATGTTCTTTCTTCTGATATTCTTCCATAGGTTTTGCCTCTTATTATTTTGCTCTTATTATCTGGTTATTTAAGATTGTCCCATCTGATCTAATAATTCAATTTTTATATCGTACAGTTTGCTGGATAAATCAACATAAACCTTATGCGGATTTACAAGTCGTCTTGTTTCGTCCCAGAGGGTATCCTGTTCCTTCTGACAATAAGCACGGATATCCATTACCTTTGGAGAGGTGTAGCAACATTCTCCGTTTCGGAATACAGGAACCATAAGTTCGCGCAGCGTATAACTGCCACCGACAAGCTTTGTCTTTTTCCAGGGTTCAATTGGGTCAAAAAGAAGCATCGGCTCGTTTTCATCAAATTTTTCGTCTGCCAGACAGATTAAGTCTGCTTTGATTTTACCGGATTCTTTTTCATAAATACGGTAAATGGTTTTGTTACCCGGGTTTGTTACTTTTTCAGAGTTTTCGGATAATTTAATCTTTGGAACAAATTTTCCGTCTTTGCCCATAACAGCAGCTAATTTATAAACACCGCCGAAGGAAGGACAGTCTTTGGAAGTAATTAAGTGTGTACCAACACCCCAGGAGGTGATAGCAGCCCCCTGTTCTTTTAAACTCTGAATCAGGAATTCATCCAAATCGTTAGAAGCGGAAATGACCGCATCGGTAAATCCGGCATCGTCTAACATTTTTCTTGCTTTTTTGGAAAGATATGCCAAATCTCCGCTGTCTAAACGAATACCATAGAAGGTAAGCGGAATACCGGTTTCACGCATTTCGGTGAAAACGCGGATAGCATTTGGTACGCCTGATTTCAGTGTATCATAAGTATCTACCAGTAAGATACAGGCAGATGGATATAAATCTGCGTAGGTTTTAAAAGCGGTATATTCATCCGGGAAACTCATAATCCAGCTGTGTGCATGGGTTCCTTTTACCGGCACATCGAAAAGTTGACCGCAAAGTACATTGGAGGTTCCGATACAGCCACCAATCATAGCAGCTCTTGCACCATAGGTTCCTGCATCCGGTCCCTGGGCACGGCGCAGACCAAATTCCATAATGCCGTCACCGTGAGCAGCATAGCATACACGGGCAGCTTTGGTTGCAATTAAGCTCTGGTGGTTGATAATATTTAAAATAGCCGTTTCAACTAACTGTGCCTGCATAATCGGCGCGATAACTTTCACCAGTGGTTCTCTTGGGAAGACAACGGTTCCTTCCGGAATCGCATAAATATCGCCGGTAAATTTGAAGTCGCGCAGATAATCCAGAAAATCATCATCAAAGATGCCGAGACTGGCAAGATAATCAATATCTTCCTTGTCAAAATGCAGCTCTTTGATATACTGAATCAACTGTTCAAGCCCTGCGGCAATGGCAAAACCGCCATCACAGGGATTGTTGCGGTAAAAAGCGTCGAAAACGACGGTTTCGTTCTGGTCTTTGTTTTTAAAATAACCCTGCATCATAGTTAATTCATAAAGGTCTGTGAGCAAGGTTAAGTTCTGTCTGTCCATGTTTTCCTCCATTCCGAATATGAAAATATTCAAATGTTGTCCGTCTGACAATTAAATTATAGCTATTTTATACCTATTTACGAAAAAAAGAAAGTGTTTTTAAGGAAAAGGACAAGACAGGTGTCTTGTCAGTGGACGGTTTTTGTAAGAAGTAGGTAAAGTTGCTTGACAAGGGGCTTTTACTGGAATTATAATAAGCACTAACTGAAGAAATATATGAGTAAAGACATTGAAGAAGACAGTACCTTATTTTTCAAAGTAACAGCGAGCCGGTGATGGTGCAAGACCGGTACGAGTAGAAAATCTGGGAAAATCACTTCCGAGTTTCAGACTGAACGTTTTCGGTTATTATGAGTTCCGGGAAAGGAGCGCAAAACCGAAAGATAAGTAGGGACTGACGGTATTCCGCCGTTATTGGAAACCGTATCAATCGTAAGATTCGTACGTCGTAACAGGTGGTATTACGAGAATTATGACCTCGTCCTTTTACGGGACGGGGTCTTTTTTTACGAAAAATTTTTTTGAGTGGCAGAAAGGAGCACATCACATTATGTATCAGAAAGTTGACACCAACTTAAATTTTGTGGACAGAGAAAAAGTAACTTGTCAGTTTTGGAAAGACAATGACATTTTCCAGAAAAGTATGGACTCCCGTAAAGAGGGACCAACTTATACGTTTTATGACGGACCGCCGACAGCAAACGGCAAACCTCATATCGGACACGTACTTACCCGTGTAATCAAGGATATGATTCCAAGATACCGTACAATGAAAGGTTATATGGTTCCTCGTAAGGCAGGATGGGATACACACGGTCTTCCGGTAGAACTGGAAGTAGAGAAATTATTAGGTCTGGATGGAAAAGAGCAGATTGAAGAATATGGTCTTGACCCATTTATCAGCAAATGTAAGGAATCTGTATGGAAATACAAAGGTATGTGGGAAGATTTCTCCGGTACAGTTGGTTTCTGGGCAGATATGGATGACCCATATGTAACTTACCATGATGATTTTATCGAATCTGAATGGTGGGCACTGAAACAGATTTGGGATAAAGGACTTTTATACAAAGGCTTTAAGATTGTACCTTATTGTCCTCGTTGTGGAACTCCGCTTTCTTCTCACGAAGTAGCACAGGGTTACAAAGCAGTAAAAGAACGTTCCGCAGTTGTACGTTTTAAAGTTGTCGGCGAAGATGCTTATTTCCTTGCATGGACAACAACACCGTGGACACTTCCTTCTAACGTAGCACTTTGTGTAAACCCGGATGAAACCTATGTAAAGGTAAAAGCGGCTGACGGCTATACTTATTACATGGCACAGGCACTTCTTGACAATGTACTTGGTAAACTGGCAGAAGAAGGAAAGCCTGCTTATGAAATTCTGGAAACATATGTTGGAACCGATTTGGAATACAAAGAATATGAGCCATTGTTTGCATGCGCAGGAGAGTCTGCAGCAAAACAGCGCAAGAAAGCACACTTTGTAACATGCGATAATTATGTAACTATGACAGATGGTACCGGTATCGTTCATATCGCTCCTGCATTCGGTGAAGATGATGCGCAGGTAGGACGTAAATATGACCTTCCTTTCGTACAGTTTGTAAACGGCAAAGGTGAAATGACAGAAGAAACACCATACGCCGGTTTATTTGTGAAAAAAGCAGACCCGGAAGTATTGAAGGATTTGGATAAAGAAGGCAAATTATTTGATGCGCCGAAATTTGAACATGATTATCCATTCTGCTGGAGATGTGATACACCACTTATTTACTATGCTCGTGAATCATGGTTCATCAAAATGACAGCAGTCAGAGATGACCTTGTTCGTAATAATAAAACAGTTAACTGGATTCCGGAATCTATCGGTGAAGGACGTTTCGGTAACTGGCTTGAAAATATTCAGGACTGGGGTATTTCCCGTAACCGTTACTGGGGTACACCACTCAACGTTTGGGAATGTGAAGGCTGTGGACATATGGAATCCATCGGTTCCCGTGAAGAATTAGAGAAGTTAAGCGGTAATCCGGAAGCAAGAACAGTAGAACTTCACAGACCATATATCGATGCAATTACAATTACTTGTCCGGATTGTGGTAAAATTATGAAACGTGTACCGGAAGTAATTGACTGTTGGTTTGACTCCGGTGCGATGCCTTTTGCACAGCATCATTATCCATTTGAAAATAAAGATTTGTTTGAGCAGCAGTTCCCGGCTCAGTTTATTTCTGAGGCAGTTGACCAGACTCGTGGATGGTTCTACTCTTTGATGGCAGAATCCACCTTGCTGTTTAACAAAGCTCCTTTTGAAAATGTTATCGTTCTTGGTCACGTACAGGATGAGAACGGTCAGAAGATGAGTAAGTCCAAAGGAAATGCAGTAGACCCGTTTGACGCATTAGAGACATACGGTGCTGATGCAATCCGTTGGTATTTCTACATCAACTCTGCACCGTGGTTACCAAACAGATTTCATGGTAAAGCAGTACAGGAAGGTCAGCGTAAGTTCTTAGGTACTTTATGGAATACTTATGCGTTCTTCGTACTGTATGCAAACATTGATAATTTCGATGCAACAAAATATACATTGGATTATGACAAACTTCCGGTTATGGATAAGTGGTTATTATCCAAATTAAATACAGCAATTACACAGGTAGATGATAACCTGAACAACTATCGTATTCCGGAAGCAGCAAGAGTGCTTGACAACTTCGTGGATGAAATGAGTAACTGGTATGTCAGAAGAAGCCGTGAACGTTTCTGGGCAAAAGGAATGGAGCAGGATAAGATTAACGCTTACATGACACTTTATACAGCACTTGTTACTATCTGTAAATGTGCAGCTCCGATGATTCCGTTTATGACAGAAGAAATCTATCAGAATCTGGTAAGAAGCATTGACAAGAATGCACCGGAAAGTATTCATTTGTGTGATTTCCCGGTTGCAGATGAGAAGATGGTAGATAAGAAACTGGAAGAAGATATGGAAGAAGTTCTGAAAATCGTTGTTATGGGACGTGCGGCTCGTAATGCAGCCAATATCAAGAACCGTCAGCCAATCGGAACCATGTTTGTAAAAGCAGAAAATGCACTTGGTGAATTTTATCAGGAAATCATTGAGGATGAATTAAATGTGAAGAAAGTTGCATTCACAGATGATGTAAGAGATTTCACAAGCTACAGCTTCAAACCACAGCTTCGTACAGTCGGACCAAAATACGGCAAACAGCTTGGCGGCATCCAGAAATTCTTAGGTGGCGTAGATGGCAATCAGGCAATGGATGAACTGAATGCAAACGGTGTTCTGAAATTTGATGTAGATGGTGTAGAAGTAGCTCTGGCAAAAGAAGACCTCCTGATTGAAATGGCACAGAAGGAAGGCTATGTATCAGAAGCAGATAATACCGTTACAGTTGTACTTGATACAAACTTGTCTGAAGAACTTGTGGAAGAAGGTTTCGTATACGAAGTAATCAGTAAAATCCAGACAATGCGTAAGGATGCTGATTTCGAGGTTATGGACCATATCAAGGTTTCTATCAGTGATAATGATAAGGTTGCAGCAATCGTTATGAAGAATGAAGCAATGATTGCCGGCAAGGTTTTGGCGGATAGCATTGTAACAGGTGAAGCACTGGCTGTTTCCAAAGAATGGAACGTAAACGGTGAAAAAGTTGTGATTTCTATCGAAAAACAGTAAAAAGAGTGCTATAATAGTCTGGACAGTGTCACTGTCCGGACTAAAGCTGATTGAGGAGGAGAATTGAATTTATGTCAAAAAAAGTGTCAACATTCGATACAGAACTTTTTAAAAGAAGTGTTCTTTATAATGTAAAGACTCTTTATCGTAAAACTTTGGAAGAAGCAACAGACCAGCAGATTTTTCAGGCAGTATCTTATGCAATCAAAGATGCTATCGTTGATCAGTGGTTAGATACACAGAAAGAATATGACAAACAGGACCCTAAGATGGTTTACTATCTGTCTATGGAATTTTTGATGGGTCGTGCTCTTGGCAATAACATTATTAACTTACAGGCTTACAAAGAAGTAGAAAAAGCATTAAAAGAACTTGGAATCGACATCAATGTAGTAGAAGATCAGGAACCGGATGCGGCACTTGGTAATGGTGGTCTTGGAAGACTTGCTGCTTGTTTCTTGGATTCTCTTGCAACACTTGGTTATGCAGCATATGGTTGTGGTATTCGTTATCGCTATGGTATGTTCAAACAGGAAATCAGAGATGGTTATCAGGTAGAAGTGCCGGATAACTGGTTACAGGATGGAAATCCATTTGAACTGCGCAGACCGGAATATGCCAAAGAAGTTAAATTCGGTGGATATGTTAACGTATATGTAGACGAGAATGGAAGAAATAACTTTAAACAGGAAGGTTATCAATCTGTTCGTGCAATTCCTTATGATATGCCGGTAGTTGGTTATGGCAATGGTATCGTAAATACACTTCGTATCTGGGATGCGGAACCGGTAGAATGCTTCCAGCTTGACTCTTTTGACAAAGGTGATTATCAGAAAGCCGTAGAGCAGGAAAACCTTGCAAGAAATATTGTAGAGGTACTTTATCCGAATGATAATCATTATGCAGGTAAAGAATTGCGTTTAAAACAGCAGTATTTCTTTATTTCCGCTTCTGTACAGGAAGCAGTTGCAAAATATATGCGTAAGCATGATGATATTCGTAAATTCTATGAAAAAGTTACTTTCCAGTTAAACGATACTCATCCAACAGTAGCAATCGCAGAACTTATGCGTATTTTAATGGATGAATATTATTTAACATGGGATGAAGCATGGGAAGTTACAACCAAAACCTGTGCATATACAAACCATACAATCATGGCAGAAGCTTTGGAAAAATGGCCAATCGAGTTATTCTCCAGACTGCTTCCTCGTGTATACCAGATTGTAGAAGAAATCAACCGCAGATTTGTGGCTCAGATTGAGAAAAAATATCCTGGCGATCAGGAAAAAATCCGTAAGATGGCAATTATCTATGACGGACAGGTTAAGATGGCACACCTTGCAATTGCAGCAGGCTATTCTGTAAACGGTGTTGCAAGATTACATACAGAAATCTTAAAGAACCAGGAATTAAAAGATTTCTACGAAATGATGCCGGAGAAATTCAACAACAAAACAAATGGTATCACACAGAGACGTTTCTTACTGCATGCAAACCCATTGCTTGCTGACTGGGTAACAGCACATGTCGGAAATGACTGGATTACAGACCTTCCGAAGATTAACAAGCTGAAAGTTTATGCAGATGATGAAAAAGCACAGCAGGAATTCATGAATATCAAATACCAGAACAAAGTACGTCTTGCTCAGTATATTTTAGAGCACAACGGAATCGAAGTAGACCCTCGTTCCATTTTCGATGTACAGGTTAAGAGATTACATGAATACAAACGTCAGTTATTGAACATACTTCATGTTATGTATCTGTATAATGAATTAAAAGAGCATCCGGATATGAATTTCTATCCAAGAACATTTATCTTCGGTGCTAAGGCAGCAGCCGGTTATCGTAATGCGAAATTAACAATTAAGTTAATCAATGCCGTTGCAGATGTTATTAACAATGATGCAAGCATTAATGGCAAGCTCAAAGTTGTATTTATTGAAAACTATCGTGTATCCAATGCAGAGATTATCTTTGCAGCATCCGATGTATCCGAGCAGATTTCAACAGCAAGTAAGGAAGCATCCGGTACTGGTAACATGAAATTCATGTTAAACGGTGCGCTTACAATTGGTACAATGGATGGTGCTAACGTAGAAATCGTAGAAGAAGTTGGCGAAGAAAATGCGTTCATCTTCGGTTTAAGCTCTGATGATGTTATTCGTTATGAGAACTACGGCGGATATGACCCAATGGAAATTTTCAATAATGATCCGGATGTCAGAAAAGTTCTGATGCAGTTAATCAACGGAACTTATTCACCGAATGACCCTGACTTATTCAGACCATTATACAATTCTCTGTTAAATACACAGAGTACATCCAAAGCAGATACTTACTTTATTCTGAAAGACTTCAAGTCCTATGCAGAAGCACAGAAGAAAGTAGAACAGGCTTACAGAGATGAAAAAGGTTGGGCAAGAAGTGCTATTCTGAACGTAGCATGCTCCGGTAAATTTACTTCTGACAGAACGATTCAGGAATACGTAGACGATATCTGGAAACTGGATAAGGTTGCTATCCCGAAGAAAACAGTTCTGGCAAAACCTGCAAAATAATAGTATGCAGTTAAAAGATTACAGTAATTGTAATGAAGCAATAACATTGAAACAATAACAAAGCAACAATAGAGGTCTGGACACAAAAGTGTGTAGGCCTCTTTTTGCACAAGGAGATTATGGAAAGAGCATTATTAGTAGGAGTTAATTTAAATAACGGTGAGGACTATAAATTATCCCTAGAAGAACTGGGTAGTCTGGCAGAGGCCTGTGAGATGGAAGTAGTAGGTTCGGTGGAGCAGAACCTAATTGATGTTCACAAGGCGTTCTATATCGGAACCGGCAAAGTAGAAGAAGTAAAAGAAGTCGCAGAGGAAAAAGAAGCCGATGTAGTGATTTTTGATAACTCTTTATCGCCGATGCAGATGCGTAATTTGCAGGACAAGATTGGAAAACCGATTCTGGACAGAAGTACATTGATTCTGGATATTTTTGCAAGCAGAGCGCGTTCCAGAGAAGCAAAATTACAGGTAGAAGTAGCGAGACTGCAATATATGCTTCCACGACTGGTTGGTCTTCATGCAGCACTCAGCCGTCAGGGTGGCGGTAGTGGTTCCATGAGTAATAAAGGTGCCGGTGAGAAAAAGCTGGAGTTAGACAGACGAGTTCTGGAACACCGACTTGCAGAATACCGCAGGGAGTTAAAAGAAGTTGGTGCAGAACGTCAGACACAGCGCAAGAAACGTGCTGCTTCCGGTATGCCGCGTGTAGCATTAGTGGGCTATACCAATGCCGGAAAATCCACGTTAATGAATGCCATGTTAGATTTGTTTGGGGTAGATGAAATCGATGTGGAAGAGAAGAAAGTCATGGAGAAAGACATGCTTTTTGCTACACTGGATACAACCGTTCGTAAAATAGCACCGGAGAATCGCCATGCGTTTCTCTTGTCCGATACGGTTGGTTTTATTCACAAGCTGCCGCACAATCTGGTAGAGGCTTTCCATTCTACGTTAGAAGAAGCAAGAGAAGCAGATATTCTGTTACAGGTAGTGGATTACAGTGACGAGCATTACAAGGAGCAGATTGCAGTTACGAATCAAACTTTGAAGGAACTGGGTGCAGAAGGCATTCCGATGATTTATGTCTATAATAAGGCAGATAAAGTTGCACCGGAGAATTTACCGAGGAAAATTCCGTCAGCAACAGAAGACAGCATTTATTTGTCGGCGAAACAGAAAATTGGGATGGAAGAACTGATTTGTCTGATTGAGAAAAAACTGGCCGGTGGTTATCGGGAGTGTGAACTTATGATTCCTTATACGGATGGCAGAGCCGTTTCTTATCTGAATGAGAATGCCGTAGTTTTTGCAATGGAGTATCAGGAAAATGGGGTTTACATGAAGGTAAACTGCAAGACAGAAGATTATAATTATTATGAGAAATATATTAGGAAATAGAGGGGCAGACCACAATATCTGCCCTTCTTTCTTTTTGTCATCTACAAGTTTTCAAAATACATTGCATACCCCGATTTTATCCTATATAATGAATAATTAGGGATATAAAGTAAATACGAATTGAAAATACAGGAGGAATCAACATGATTAAGTTAATGGACAGTGGTGCATACCTCATTAACGGTACAGAAATCATTCCGGATCAGGCAGATGCCGCTGCATTGATTAAAAGCAAAACAGGAAAGGAAATGTCCAAACAGGAGGCAGCTCAGAATACAATGGCATATGGTATTTTGAAAGAGCACAATACCTCCGGTAATATGGATAAGCTGAAAATCAAGTTTGATAAACTTACCTCTCACGATATTACATTTGTAGGAATCATTCAGACAGCAAGAGCTTCAGGACTTTCTAAATTCCCGATTCCTTACGTTTTAACGAACTGCCACAACTCTTTATGTGCGGTTGGTGGCACAATTAACGAAGATGATCACATGTTCGGTTTAACATGTGCGAAAAAATATGGTGGTGTATATGTTCCGCCTCATCAGGCAGTTATTCATCAGTTTGCAAGAGAAATGCTTGCAGGTGGCGGAAAGATGATTCTTGGTTCTGACTCCCATACACGTTATGGTGCACTTGGTACTATGGCAATGGGTGAAGGTGGACCGGAACTTGTAAAACAGCTTCTTTCCCAGACATATGACATCAATATGCCGGGAGTTGTTGGTGTTTATTTAAAAGGTGCACCAATGAAAGGTGTAGGTCCACAGGACGTTGCACTGGCTATTATTGGAGCAGTATTTGGTAATGGTTATGTGAAGAATAAAGTAATGGAATTCGTTGGACCGGGTGTAGCATCTTTGAGTGCGGATTTCCGTATCGGTATTGATGTTATGACAACAGAAACAACTTGTCTGTCTTCTATCTGGACAACCGATGAACAGATCAAAGAGTTTTATGATATTCACGGCAGAAGTGAAGATTACAAAGAATTAAATCCGGGCGAAGTAGCATATTATGATGGTATGATTGAAGTAGATTTATCTGCCATTAAACCAATGATTGCTATGCCATTCCATCCAAGTAATACTTATACAATCGAAGAGTTGAATGCAAATCTTTCTGATATTCTTCATGATGTGGAAGAGAGAGCAAAAGTCAGCTTAGATGGTGCAGTTCCTTACTCTTTACAGGATAAAGTAGTAAATGGCAAATTTATGGTAGACCAGGGTATTATCGCAGGCTGTGCCGGCGGCGGATTTGAAAATATCTGTGCAGCAGCTGATATTCTGAAAGGCTCCTACATAGGTTCCGATGGCTTTACTTTGAGCGTATATCCGGCTTCTATGCCAGTTTATATGGAACTGATTAAAAATGGTTGTGCATCAACTATTTTGGAAACAGGTGCCGTTATGAAAACAGCCTTCTGTGGTCCTTGCTTTGGTGCAGGTGATACACCGGCTAATAATGCATTCAGTATTCGTCATTCTACAAGAAACTTCCCGAACAGAGAAGGTTCTAAGCTGCAGAATGGGCAGATTTCTTCCGTTGCCCTTATGGATGCACGTTCTATCGCAGCAACAGCGGCGAATAAGGGTGTGCTTACTCCGGCAACAGATTTTGACGGAGAAATTGGTAAATATAAATATCATTTTGATGCAAATATCTATGCAAACCGTGTATTTGATTCCAAAGGTGTTGCAGATGAAAGCGTAGAAATCCAGTTTGGTCCAAACATCAAAGACTGGCCGGCAATGGGAGCATTACCGGAGAACATGGTACTTCGTGTTGTATCCGAAATTCATGACCCTGTTACAACAACAGATGAATTGATTCCTTCCGGAGAAACATCTTCATACCGTTCCAATCCGCTTGGACTTGCTGAATTTGCATTATCCAGAAAAGACCCTGAATATGTTGGTCGTGCCAAAGATATTCAGAAAGCGGAAAAAGCAAGAATGGCTGGCGAGAATCCTGCAGATGTACATGCAGATGTAAAACCGGTTATGGATGTCATTCAGAAAACATTTGGAAATGCTGTTTATGATAATACAGGTTTCGGTTCTACGATTTTTGCAGTAAAACCGGGTGATGGTTCTGCTCGTGAGCAGGCTGCAAGCTGCCAGAAGGTACTTGGTGGATGGGCAAATATTGCAAACGAATATGCAACGAAAAGATATCGCTCCAATTTGATTAACTGGGGTATGCTTCCATTTATCATTGAAGAGGGTGAACTTCCATTCAAGAATCTGGATTATCTTTTCATTCCGGATGTTAAGAAGGCAGTAGAAGAGAAATGGGATACGATTAAAGCCTATACAGTATCCGTAGAAAAAGGTGCATTAAGCGCATTTGATTTGAAGTTAGGTGAACTGACGGATGAAGAACGTCAGATTATTTTGAAAGGATGTCTGATCAATTATAACAGAGTGGATTAAAACCTCTGTAATCAGAAACTTATGGGTAATTGGGAGAGTAGTAAAAGAAGAAAGTTTATAAAGATAGGCTTCTATTCGGTTTTTTTGGCCGGGCTTGTTGGCGTTTGTGTGTTTGCAGCGCAGGTGCAGGATGAACAACCGGAGCAGGCTGCCGTTATGTCGGCACGAAAACCGGCAGACGTGGAATTGGAAGAAACACAGCCACTATTATTAGGAGAACAGGAAATTGAAGATCCGGTAGAATCTACTATGGAAATCGTAAATGATAAGATTTTGAGTAATGTGCCGGTTGCTGATTATTCCTATTCTTTTAATAAGCATATAAGTGGTGCCAGGCTAGTGACCAGAGAAGGCGATTACGGCGGATATAATGATGGAACTTATCCTACCGAGAACACGGAGAAGACTCCGCTTTATACAGAAGGTGTGGAAGGCGAAGCAATTTATCTGGATGGAACTTATGGATTGGAACTGTGTGATATGAAACCACTATCCGATTCCTATACGATTTCTTTCTGGATGAAAGCTGAGGAATTATATAATTGGTCACCATTTCTGATTATTGGTTCGAATCTGTTGGATGCCAATGTATCACAGAATTATATTGCATTTAACCAGAAAACAACCGAAGAAGGAGAAGTGGTTGTTCCGATTTTTAATACCATTAATGCAGTATTGCAGAATTCTTGTGAAGTGCGCCCGGTAATTGAGGATAAACAATGTATTGATTTAAATGAATGGAATTATATTACGATTTGTGTGGATTCCTCAAAACCATCGGAAGCAGACCCGAATAAAGTAGAAGCTTATTTATACGTGAATAGTGAATTGGTTGGCGAGAGTGAAGTTTCTAAGATGAACTTTGATGAAACTAATATGAAAGCATATGTAGGAATCAGCTGTTTTGATAAGATGTTCCGTGCATGTTATGATGAAATTCATATCTGGAACCGCTTATTAGACGAAACACAGATTAGTGCTATGTATGTGGCATATTTAGAGCAGACTTGATTCCAAAGACTTAATTCTGACGCGTTTCGCTGCAGGGCAGATTGATGCAAAATAAATTAAAGAAAAACAAAAAACATCCGATATATAAATTACAAGACAGGCGGTTGTGGCCAGACAGCTTATCTTGAATTTATTATGAGAGTTTAACCAAGGATGGTACTTTTATAGAGAAAGGATTTCTCGGTAGAAGTACCATTTTTTTGTGTTAAACGGGTAAAGGAGGTAGTTAATTGCGAATTGATTCCAGTAGTATAGGAATGGAATCCGCCAGAAGTTTTTCTTCTGCAACACTTAAATCTGCCTACTCCTTTCGAGGCAGAACAGAAAGCCTTACGGCCGACGCGGGAAATGGATTTCTTGGAGGTTTTCTGGGGATGGGAGACGAAGCACAGGATACCGGAGAAAGTGGTAATGCGCAGACCACTTTGGAAGATATCACGCTTCATTTTCAAAACCTGTCGAACACAGGAAGAATTGCAGCCAGCAATGAGGAAAAGGATGCAAAAGAAACAATCAGACAACACTGCATGAAGTATTTGATGTATCTGTTGTTTGGAGAACGCCACAAAGAAGAACTGGATGAACTTTGGAAAGATGAATGGACTGAGTCGGGATTTTCGACCAATTTGAGTAATTATGTCCCACAAACATACAACATGACAAAGTTTGTTTATCACAGTGAAACGGAAACGACAACTTTTTCAACAGAAGGTATGGTGAAAACCGCAGACGGAAGAGAAATCAACTTTAATCTGGATTTGGAAATGAGTAGAAGCTTTACAAAGTATTACGAAGAAAACTATACATATACCATAGCAGATTATACAGACCCGTTAGTCATCAATCTGGATAGCAATATTGCAGATTTGTCTGACCAGAAATTTTTCTTTGATTTAGACTGTGATGGAGAGAAAGAGGAAATTTCTACATTGAAATCCGGTAGTGGTTATCTGGCACTTGATTTAAACGAAGATGGTGTGATTAACGATGGAAGCGAATTATTTGGAACAAAATCCGGCAATGGTTTTGCTGACTTGGCAAAATATGATGCAGACGGTAACGGATGGATTGATGAAAACGATTCCGTCTGGGAAAAGTTGTTAATCTGGACCAAAGATGAAGAAGGCAATGACAAGAAATATCATTTGTCGGAGGCTGGAGTAGGCGCTATCTGCTTAAACAGTGCAGAGACGGAGTTTTCGCTGAATTCCATGAAAGACAATCATAACTATGGTGTTATCCGAAGAACAGGTATCTTCCTTTATGAAAACGGAAATGTTGGAACTATGCAACATTTAGACCTGGCTCAATAGAATGAAACGGGACACTCTTACATACAATGAAAAGAGGTGTCCTATGAACTTATTTAAAATCGTCCAAAAAAGAACAAGCAAAAGGAAACAAAATGACAGTCCCTATCAGGAGGTCGGTGCGGTACTTTTGTTTGTTTTTTTATTGCCTTACGTGATTTCCTGTTTATGGGGGCATGTTGGAGAGGAAACGGAAGTTTTGGCGGTAGGAATGGAGAAGGAAACGAATTATCTGGATGCGCAGTATGAAGTCGTACTTTCCGGAGAATGGGGCACAAGAACTCTGACAATGGAAGAATATCTGATACAGAAGCTTATACTTGTTATGCCGATAGAAGAAAATGGAATTTCTTACGAGGGAGAGGCGTTGAAGGCACAGGCGGTTTTGCTTCGTACGGAAGTCTGGAAATTGGTTGAGACGGATAACAAGGCTAATATTACCGGATATGACATTCGTAAATATGATAAAGAAATAAACATGAGTCCTGAGCAGATGAATTTGTATGAAGAAGCGGTGCATGAAACAGATGGTATTATTTTATCTTATCAGGGAGAAGCGATAAAAGCAGCCTATTTTACAGTCAGTAATGGACAGACAAGAGATGCGGAGCAGGTCTGGGGAAGCGGCAGTTATCCATATTTGAAAACAGTGGAATGTAAACAGGATATTCTGGCAGAGAACTATCAGAGTCAGGTGTGTGTGGAGAAAGAGAATTTTTATCAAATAATGAGTGAGACATTTGATGTTCATAAACAGGAACAGATTGTATGGGGCGAATTGGAGCTATGCTTTGATGATGTGGGGTATGTGACGAAAGTAAAAACGAATGATATGGAATGTAGTGGAGAAGCGTTTCGATATGCATTTGGACTAAATTCTGCCTGTTTTGAAATGGAATGGAAGGAAGATGAAGTCATTTTTCATGTAAAAGGTGTGGGGCATGGCTTTGGCATGAGCCAGTATGGTGCCAATATGCAAGCTGCCGAAGGAAAACGTTTTGATGAAATTTTAGAAAATTACTTTTTTCAGGCAGAATTAGTAAAAATTGAATAATGTGTCAGATTCGGGAAAGACTAAGCATCAGAAAAATAATTTCTCAAAAAAGTCCGAGAGGATAGCAGGAGGCAAAGTTTAAATTATGAGTATGAGAAAAAATAGAAATGGTGCTAGGAAAGAACGAATTATTATGCTGGCTTCGTCAGCTTTGGTATTGACAGTGCTTACGGTTACAGGTGTATTTGTCAGAAGCAATCGCCAGACAGAGGATGAGAGTAATGTAGTAGATTTTAGTGCAATTGAAAATGGCACAGAAGAAAATGGTGAAATTTTGTCCGGGGAAGAAATGGGTACACTTTTTACCGAAGTAGGTAATGACGATTTGGATTATGATCCATATTTTCAGGAAGCGAATTCCGGTCATGTAGAGAATACGGATTTAACGAAGAAGAATAATGAACAGAATGCAACAGATTCTGACACCGATTCTAAAGAGCCACAGGAAGGCATGTTTGATGAAGACAAAGAGGCAATGACAAAGGAAGAAATAGAAGAATCGCTTGAGGAAACAATGAAGGAAGACGAGATAGAAGATTCAGTGGAAGATGTTATGACAGAAGAAGAGGAAGATACGGAGGCGATTGCAACATCTGTTCAGCCGGTACTTGATTTTACAGAGGACGATACTCTGGTATGGCCGATTGTAGGAGATGTATTAATCAATTATAGTATGGACAAGACTATCTATTTCCCTACCTTACAGCAGTATAAATACAATCCGGCAATCGTAATTTCTGCAACACAGGGTGACACGATTACAGCAGCAGCCGATGGAAAAGTCATTTCCGTAGAATATGATCCTCAGCTCGGTAATACCGTTGTCATGGATTTGGGTAATCAGTATGAGTTAACTTATGGACAGCTCGAAAACGTTGTAGTATCAGAAGGCAGTTATGTTACAACCGGGGATATTCTTGGTAACGTAGCGGCACCAACGAAATATTACAGTACAGAAGGTGCCAATGTTTATTTTAAACTGACAAAAGATGGTGAACCGATCAATCCTATGAGTAAATTGAATTAACTGTCTTTTTGTGATAATATATATCTATTATGGTAAAATTCAGGGGATAAAGCATGAAAAAGAAATGTTTTCACAGCATTCTTGCAGTCTTTTTATGTTGTTGTATACTAGTAGGATGCAGCTTGCCGGATTCCTTACCGGTCAGCATGGAGAAATCGGAAGAGGACGAAATGCTGACACTTGGATTGACACCGGAATTTACTTATGAAGTGCCGGAAAGTCTTCCTAATATTATGGTAGATCAGGTCGGCTATGCAGTAGATAGCAGTAAAGTTGCAGTATTTCGTGGCGAAATACTGCCATATACATATGACATTATTGATGCGGAAACAGGAAAAATAGTATATACAGGGACAATAGAAGCAAAGGGTAATGCAGAGAATTCACAAACCGGAATCAGTTATGGTGAATTTACGGATTTTACAACACCGGGAACTTATTATATACAGGCAGATATTATCGGGCGTTCTTTCTCTTTTGTAATATCACAGAATCCGTATGAGGATATTTTTCAGGCAGCGCAAAAGCAGTATTATTACAGTCGATGCGGTTTTACACTATCTACGGAATTGGCCGGTGATGCAGCACACAACGCCTGTCATACGAATCTTGCACAGTTGAAAGAAGATGCCAAAGTACAGATGGATGTTTCCGGCGGCTGGCACATGGATGAAAACGGAAACCGGGATGTGGTAGAAGGCTGTCAGGCAGTTAATAGTCTGTTGCTTGCTTATGAATTGTATGGAAATGTTTTTTCGGATGATATAGGAATCCCGGAAAGCGGCAATGAAATTCCGGATATTATGGATGAAGTAAAATATGAAGTGGACTGGTTGTTGAAGATGCAGGATGCAACAAGTGGTGCGGTGTATTCTACCGTCAGTGTTATTGACAATCAGATGCCGTCTTATATTCTCTACACAGAAAATATTACGATGGATGCAACGATTCAGTTTGCAGCAACGATGGCGAAATTCAGTTATCTGTATCAGAACTATGACAGGGCATTTGCAACCAAATGTCTGCAGGCAGCGGACAGGGCCTATCGTTATGCCGGAAAATATCTGGAAGATGTGTCGGCAGAAGCATACTTTTTTGCGGCAGCAGAATTATATCGTGCCACAGGTAATTATGGTTATCGGACCGTTGTACACGACTATTTGAACAAAACACAGAAACTGGATATGGAGAATGATTCGGTATTTCTTGGTTGTACAACCTACCTTGATACCAAACAGAAAGTAGATGTAACTTTGTGTGAGAAGGTAATTAAGGTGTTGATGAAAGAAGTCGAGGATATTGCTTATGAAGCAAAATCATCTGCATATCTTACCGAAGGCAATACAGAACAAAGTAATAATGATGAGTTGTTGTGGAAGATGGCAAGACTGACTGTGGTGGATCACATTATTACGAACCATGAATACGCTACGGTATTGGAAAATCACATACATTATTTTCTCGGCAGAAATGAACAGTCCATCAGTTATATTGATGGAACCGGAAGTCGTAATTATGAGGAAATAGATAAAAAACTAGGTATTATGAAACAGATTGATTTGAACGCGGAACTCGTTCTGATTATGAGTGCGATTCAAGATGAGCTTGTAACAGAAGAGGTATCGGAAGAGAAATAGAAATCAGCATAAGAAATGCGTAAGAAAAGAACTGGTAAGTTACACCAGTTCTTTGTTTTTGAAATAAGTTTCCTTAATGATTTCCTGCACTTTGGTACTAACACCTTTTTTCTCTTCACGAGTCATTTCGTTCATGTAAATTGGTTTACCATATTCTAATACCACATGAGCCTTTTTGATTTTCGGAAGATGATCTTCAAAAACAGCTGCGGTATTATTCAAAGTCATTGGAACAATAGCACATCCGGCTTTATCTGCAATTTTAAAACTTCCATCGTGGAAAGGAAGAAAAGTATCGTTTGTTTTATTACGGGTTCCTTCCGGGAAAATACAAATGGAAATGCCGGATTTCACTTTCTCAATACCTTCCATAATGGTCTTCATACCTTGTTTCAAATCACTTCGGTCAAGGAATAAACAGTGTAGGTATCGCATCCAGTCGCGTAAGAGCGGATAACGAAGCATTTCTTTTTTGGCAACATAGCCCGTAGGACGAGGAACTCTGACATAGGTAATCAGGATATCAAAATAGCTTCTGTGATTTCCCACATATAAAACGGCTTCATCTTTTGGAACATTTTCTTCACCGATAACAGTTACTTTGACTCCAGAGATGAAAAGACATACGCGAAATGCCCAGTTTACAATGGCAAGGGAACTGCGGTTTTTCACATCCATATTAACTTTGCCGATAAAATATTCCGCAATCAGAATTGGGATACTACATACTAAAAATATAAATACAAAAAGTGCTACCAGAATAAATCGAATCATGTACGCCTCCAGATAAAACAATATTTGCAATAGAACTATTATAGTCAAATTTCCTTTTTTAATCAATAGGAATAGACCTTTTGATGAATAGACTTAGGGGCTTCGTAATAAATTAGTAATAATAGTAGTTTGTGATAAAAGGAAAATAGCTATGAGCGAATGGGAAAAGAGAATATTAAGTGTCATGATGGTGTGTCTGCTTTGCATAAGTGTGGCAGCCTGCGGTGTAAAGCAACAGGATCCTATGAAAAAAATCAAGGACTTAGAGTTTACTGTGATTGCAGAAGATAAACTGCCGGAGGAACTGTGGACGGCAATCGAGGAAAGAAAGGCAAGTCCGTTTAAAATAACTTTTCAGGATCAGGGATTTCTGTATATTTGTATCGGATATGGTCAGCAGAACACGGGCGGTTACAGCATTGCGGTAAATGATTTGTATGAAACGGCAAACGCAATCTATGTAAATACGAACCTGATTGGTCCCGGACCGGAAGAAAAGGGAAATCTTTCACCTAGTTATCCGTATGTGGTAATAAAGACGGAATATATTGAGAAGTCAGTAGTGTTTGATTAAAATTTGTGGTACAATGAGCGAAGCACAATTAACGCATATAAGATAGGAGAAAAAATGTTATATATTACAAATGGATATCTGATTGACCCGAAATCCGGTATGGAAGGTTATTATGATATTCTGATAAAAGAAAAAAAGATTATAAAAATAGCAGAAAAAGGTACGTCGCTTGCAGATTTGTTGAAGCAAAAGGGATTGGAACAAGAGAACTTGCAAGCAGACGGCTTACAGTTGCAGCAGATTGATGCGACCGGCAAAACAATTGTGCCGGGACTTGTAGATGTGCATGTACATTTCCGTGATCCGGGATTTACACATAAGGAAGATATTGAAACCGGTGCGGCAGCCGCAGCAAAAGGTGGTTTTACGACAGTTGTTTTAATGGCGAATACGAAACCTGCAGTCGATAACGAAGACACGCTTCATTATGTGTTGGAGAAAGGAAAGAAAACAGGAATCCATATTCATACCTGTGCCAATGTAACAATGGGCTTACAGGGAAAAGATTTGGTTGAAATGGAGACCTTAAGCGAAGCAGGAGCAGCCGGTTTTACCGATGATGGAATTCCGCTTATGGATGAAGAAATTTTGCGGGAAGCATTGGAAAGAGCAGCTAAGCTTGGTAAACCGATTAGCCTCCATGAAGAGAATCCGACATTGATTACCAACAATGGTGTCAATGCAGGTGTGGTAGCGAAACATTATGGCATCGGTGGTTCTCCGAGGGAAGCAGAAATCAGTATGGTGGAGAGAGATATTAAAATTGCTTTGACACAAGAGGCGGATTTATCCATCCAGCATATCAGTACCAAAGAAGCAGTGGAATTGGTGCGACAGGCGAAGAAACAGAGCCCACATATTTTTGCAGAGGCAACACCGCATCATTTTACTTTGACGGAAGAGGCAGTTATTAAACATGGAACTCTTGCAAAGATGAATCCGCCGCTTCGCGAAGAAGCTGATAGAATGGCGATTATTCAGGGATTGCAGGATGGTACAATCGATATGATTGCTACGGATCATGCTCCACATAGCATGGATGAGAAAGCAAAACCAATTACCGAAGCACCAAGCGGAATTATCGGACTGGAAACATCTTTATCTCTTGGAATTCGGGAGCTGGTGGAACCGGGGTATCTTACCATGAAACAGCTGATGGAAAAAATGAGTCTTGCACCGGCAAAGCTTTATCATCTGGATGTGGGATATCTAGCAGAGAATGGACCGGCAGATTTGGTAATTTTCGATGAAAAAGCACTGTGGATTGCAGGAGATTATGCTTCCAAAGCATCCAATACTCCTTTTACCGGGGAAAAGATGCCGGGTGTAATTGCTTATACAATATGTGATGGAAAGATTGTTTATCAGGCATAGAAAAATTCAGATAGAGAGGTAAGAACATGGCACAGAAGAAAAAAGTAACAGCGACCGTTGTGTCACAGAAAGAGATTGCAGAACAGATTTATGATTTGTGGCTGGAAACGGATCTGGCAAAGGATGCAAAACCGGGACAGTTTGTAGCGGTTTATCCGCAGAATGCCAGCACACTGCTTCCAAGACCAATCAGCATTTGTGAAGCAGATAAGGAGAAGGGCAGACTTCGTCTGGTATATCGAATTGCCGGTAAAGGAACGAAAGAATTTGCTTCCTATCAGCCGGGTGACAAGGTTTCTGTTCTGGGGGTACTTGGAAACGGATTTCCATTAGAGAAAGCAGAAGGAAAAAAAGTATTCCTGATGGGTGGCGGTATTGGTATTCCGCCGATGTTACAGCTAGCCAAAGAGTTAAATGCACAGAAACAGATTGTAGTAGGCTATCGTAATCAGGATTTGTTTTTACAGGAAGATTTAAGCCGTAACGGCGAAGTTTATATTGCAACAGAAGATGGCAGCGTAGGCAGCAAAGGAAATGTCATGGATGCCATTCGTGAAAACGCCTTGCAGGCAGATGTGATTATGGCTTGTGGACCGATGCCGATGCTTCGTGCGATTAAGAAATATGCAGAGGAAAATGGAATCGAAGCCTATATTTCTCTGGAAGAAAGAATGGCATGCGGTGTGGGAGCCTGTCTTGGCTGTGTATGCAAAACAAAAGAAATGGATCATCACTCTCATGTGAACAATGCACGTATCTGTACGGATGGTCCGGTATTTGAAGCAAAAGAGGTGGATATCTAATGAATACAAAAGTGACAATTGCAGGTGTAACATTCAAAAATCCTGTTATGACAGCATCCGGAACTTTCGGTTCCGGTATGGAATATGGTGAATTTGTAGATTTGAATAAGCTTGGTGCAGTCGTAACCAAAGGTGTTGCAAATGTACCTTGGCCGGGTAATCCGACTCCGCGTGTGGCAGAAGTTTATGGCGGTATGCTAAATGCTATCGGTTTACAGAATCCGGGTATCGATGTGTTTGCCCAGAGAGATATTCCGTTTCTGAAGAAATACGATACCAAAATCATTGTTAACGTATGTGGAAAAACAGTGGAAGATTATCTGGAGGTAGTGGAAAGACTTGGTGACGAGCCGGTGGATATGTTAGAAATTAATGTGTCCTGCCCGAATGTCAAAGAAGGTGCTATTGCTTTTGGACAGAAAGCAGATTGTCTGTATGACATTACGTCCCAGATTAAGAAAAAGGCAAAACAGCCGATTATTATGAAACTCAGTCCGAATGTAACGGATATTACAGAGATGGCGAAAGCAGCAGAGGCAGCAGGCGCCGATGCACTTTCCATGATTAATACACTTACCGGAATGAAGATTGATATTGACCGCAGAAAGTTTGTGCTTGCCAACAAAACCGGTGGTATGTCCGGTCCGGCGCTTAAACCGATAGCAGTCCGTATGGTATATCAGACTGCTCAGGCAGTTAATATTCCGATTATTGGTATGGGTGGTATTGCCACTGCCGAAGATGCGATTGAATTCCTCCTTGCGGGTGCAACAGCCGTAGCAGTTGGAGCTATGAACTTCGTTAATCCATATGCAACCGTAGAAGTGGTAGAAGGTATCGAAGCCTATATGAAGAAATATGGAGTAGAAGATATTAATGAATTAATCGGAGCAGTAGAATAACAGGAAAAATGAATAGGAATATAATACCTCCACGCGACATACAATACAGTAAGTATACGCATGGAGGTATTTTTGTGGAATTAGTTAAGAAAAAAATACATATGGACCGTATTGCGAACAAAGCTGGAACCCAGATGGTGTTGGAAGAGGATGTAAATATATCGGATAACAGACCGGATGCAAGTCATCTGATAGGTGCCAAGGGGGACATTGTTCTAGAAGAAGTCCGTGTCGGTGAGGATCGTGTTAATTTAAAAGGTAAATTACAGGTGCAGATGTTATATCTGACAGAAGAGGAAGGTTTGTGTGCCAGCATGAATGCATCGATTCCATTTGAAGAAAAAATCAATATGGAAGGGATAAAAAATGGAGATACAATAATTCCATCATGGACGATTGAAGATTTGAGTGTTGGTTTAATCAATTCCAGAAAACTCAGTGTACAGGCAATGATTTCTATTACGTTGGAATGGGAAGAAAAAATGGAGCAGGAAGCGGCAGTTGATATTTATCATGATGAACCGGTAGAATATCGCAAGCAGACTTATCCTATTTTACAGGTTGCTGTGAATATTAAAGATATTTTCCGTATCAAAGAAGAAATGGAATTGCCAAGTCATATGCCGAATGCTTTTCAGATGATTTGGAACAGCATCACATTAAATAACGTGGAGTTCAAAGCGCTGGATGAGAAAATTGTCTTACAGGGTGAAATGAAAGCTTTTTTCATATACGAAGGAGAGGGAGATAATGACAAAACACTTTGGTATGAGAATACAGTACCGTTCAGTGGTACGGTAGAATGTCATGGCTGTCGTGAAAATATGATACCGGACATTCGATACACGATATCTCAGTGTAATGTGGAAATCAGACCTGATTTAGATGGAGAAGAAAGAGTATTCTGCGTAGAATGTGTACTGGATTTGGATATTCGATTGTATGAGGAAGAAAATCTGGAAGTGCTGTCTGATATTTATGGGGTAGCAAAAGAAATTGAAGCGGTAACTACGGAAGTACCATTAAAACGTTTGCTTTTTCATACCGGAGGAAAATGCAAGGTGGCAGACCATGCCAAAATCCAGAATACAGAGATGCATATGTATCAGTTGATTCACAGCGAAGGTGAAATTCAGATAGCAGATCAGACAATTGTGGAAAATGGTATTTCGGTAACAGGAACTTTGTGTGTAACCACGATTTATCTTTGTACAAACGGAAAGAACACATTGTATACAACAAAATCCATCCTGCCATTTCAACAAGTAATTGAGGTACCGGGAATTAGTGAAAACGGTATTTATCGGATTCAGTGGAATCTGGAACAATTGGTTGTTACGATGTTAGATAGTGATGAATTGGATATTAAGGCGGTATTAAGTTATCAGGTAATGGCGTTTACCTCGGATGTAGCAGATTTAATTACAGACATTAACGTCAGTGATTTGGATATGAATAAAATCAGCGAATTACCGGGAATGGTAATTTATATTGCAAGAGCAGGTGATACCCTATGGGACATTGGCAAGCGATACTATGTGCCGATTGCACAACTGAAAGTAGTGAATGAACTAGCAGGCGAAGAGATAAAAATGGGTGATAAAATTCTTGTAATTAAGGGAATGAGTTAAGTTTGAGAAGAGATGTCGGAGTAGAAAACGGCATCTCTTTTTGTGAATTATGTACAATTCAAGAGAACGCTTGATGAGTTTCGCAAATGCCTAAGTTTATGGTATAATGATAAAATGAATTTTCAAAGGAGAAAAACAATGGACAAAATAGAGAAACTAGTTCATAAATTTTACTGGGAAAAAGATATAAACTGTGCCAGAACCATGTTGTTATGTTTAAGTGAACAGTTTGGTATTAAATTAGAAAAGCAGACTATTCATGCAGCAATAGGATTGCATGGAGCAGGCGGTTTTCGTGCACAATGTGGTTTGGTGGAAGGTGCATTAATGTTTATTGGGGTATATTATAATATACTCGGAAAATCAGAAGAAGAGACAGTAGTTGCATGTTATCAATATGCAGATGCTTTTACCCAAAAGTTTAGTTCTTTAAGATACTATGATTTGAGACCGAATGGTTTTACTGCACAAGACCCGCCTCATATGTGTGAAAAATTAACGTGCGAAGCGGTGGAATTTGCAATTCAATTTATAAAAGATAAAACAGCTCAATGAAGTTAAAGGGAATAAGTATATAATAGAGGAAAGTATGAAAAAGAATACAAAAATAATTATCATTGTTATCATTGCTGTGGTTGCAGTGCTTAATGTAGCTTTATTTTTAGGAGCATTTGGATTGTTAATATGGAGCTCTATGACTGCGGAAATAGAGGTTTATGAAGATGTCAGTGATTACAACCGCTATATGGGTGAAAATGCAGACGAGGAGTATCAAAATAAATGGGGCATGGATGAAAGCATTTTCCCACAGACGATTACAGAGGATATGAATGTGTTGGAATATAAGATGGTTTATTACAATCCGTGGGATGCTCAGTATCTAAGTTATCTTACCGTAAAGTATGACGAGGCGGATTACGAGCAGGAAATGTTGCGTTTAAGTGAATATGAGTCTACGGAGTATGAAGGCTATTATGGTGCAACGGGATTTGATGCAGACTATGAACTGGCAGCTATGCATGCGGATTCTTATCAAGGTTTCGTATATGCGTTGACAGATGGAGAGGACACGATTACTTATGTAGAAATTATTTTCTGCAATTATTTTATGGACATAGCATATGAAGAGTATATTCCTAATGAATATTTACCGATTGGTTTTGATGCGACGAATGGTAACCCGTATGGAGAGCGAATTCGAGAAGAAAATTAGTAGTTGAAAAATATGCTCCTGGGATATATTATATCAATAAAGAGATATTTAATACACAAATTATCGTTACAAAAGAATTGCTTCCAGATGAAAATCTGTATTTACGTTGCTTAACGGATACCTTGACAGAAAGGGAGCTTGTGAACCGGTTAGCAAATGATTGTGAGCAATATCAAGGACAGGAACTTTATACAAGGTATCTGGATCAGATTATGAAAGCCAATACAAAGAAGAAAGGAGAAACAGCTATGGTATGTGAAGGACTTTTAAATTATTTCGGAACCAGTTCCGAAGAAATTATTGAACGAACCAAGAAGGAACAGGAAGAATTTTATCTTCCGAAAATTGAGAATCTGACATCGCAAGTTGCTTATTTACAAGATTTACTTATACAAAACAACATTGCATTTAACTTAGATTCTAAGTAAAAAAACAACCATACCCGAGAGTGTGTGAAGGGTATGGTTGTTTTGTGCACTTATAGTACACTTTTTAAAGGGAATATAGAGATAACATTTTATAACTCTACTGAAATGGTATCAGCAGAAGGAGTAAGTACTGTGTCGTTTCCGTCAATCTGCATAGCAGCACCGGAAACAGAAACAGCTTTTACATTGACAAGGCGGATTGAGAATGCCTTGTCGGCTTTTGTATTGATTATAATGTTGGAACCATTCCTGGTAGCAGAGATAGTAAGTTCTGCTTTCTGGTCCATACTGTAAACAGTAGTAGATGCTTCTTTTCCATCTACTAAAGCATAGATACGAAGTTCTGCATTATCTGCATAGTCATAATCCGGTTTGTCATCATGTGCACCGAGAGCGACAATACTGTTTTCTTTTACCATAAGCGGCAGATGCAGATAGTCGTATTCTTTTTCTACCCAGTTTGCACCTTCCATCACTTCGCCGGTAAAGAAATCTGTCCAAGTTCCTTTTGGTAAGTAGAAAATACCTTTGCTTTCATTGTTAAAGATTGGAGCAACCAGAAGATTGTCACCCAACATGTACTGTTTGTCTAAGTGAGAACAGTTTCTGTCGTCGGTAAATTCAAGTACCATACTGCGCATGGTCGGCACACCAGATTTGGATGTATCGATAGATGTTTTGTATAAGTAAGGCATTAAGGTTGCTTTCAGTCGTGTGAAGGTTCTTACGACATCAACCGCTTCATCGTCATAAACCCAAGGAACACGATAAGAACTGCTTCCATGCAAACGGCTGTGAGAGGATAACAAACCGAAGGCAACCCAACGTTTGTAAACGTCAGCAGTAGAGGTATTTTCAAAACCGCCGATATCGTGTGCCCAGAAACCAAAACCGGACATCAACAGGGATAAACCGCCACGTAAGCTTTCTTCCATAGATTCGTAGTCGGACCAGCAATCACCGCCCCAGTGCACCGGGAATTTCTGACCGCCAACCGTAGCGGAGCGGGCAAACAATACAGCTTCGCCTTTGCCGCGTTTTTTCTCTAACAATTCAAATACAACCTTGTTGTAAAGGTATGTATAGTAATTGTGCATCTTCTTAGGATCGGAACCATCATGATAAACGCAGTTTACCGGAATTCTTTCGCCGAAATCTGTCTTGAAGCAGTCAACCCCCATATCCAGTAATACTTCTAATTTATCCTGGAACCATTTGCAGGCATCCGGATTGGTAAAGTCTACCAGAGCCATGCCGGGCTGCCACATATCCCACTGCCATACATCGCCATTAGCACGTTTGATGAAGTAACCTTTTTTCATACCTTCCGCAAAAAGTGCAGATTCCTGACCGATATAAGGGTTAATCCATACGCAGATGTTTAAGCCTTTTGCCTTGATTCTCTGTAATAAGCCGGCTGGGTCCGGGAAAACATCTTCGTCCCAGATAAAGTCAGACCAGTGGAAACCTTTCATCCAGAAGCAGTCAAAGTGGAAAGTACGAAGTGGAATACCACGCTCTAACATTCCATCAATAAAACTCATAACAGTTGCTTCATCATAGTTGGTGGTAAAGGAAGTGGATAACCACAAACCAAATGTCCAAGGCGCCGGAAGAGTAGGCTTGCCGGATAAATCCGTGTATCTGGTAAGAACTTCTTTCATGGTAGGACCATTGAAGAAGAAATAATCCAGACTGCCGCCCTCTACGCTGAATGCTGTTTTGGTAACATTTTCTGTTGCAAATTCAAAGGAAACGCGTTCCGGATGATTTACTAAAACACCATAGCCTTTGTTGGATAGAAAGAAAGGTATGTTTTTGTAGGACTGTTCTGTGCTTGTACCGCCATCTTCGTTATAAATTTCTACGGATTGTCCATTTTTTACAAAAGGAGTAAAGCGTTCACCTGTACCATATAAAAGTTCGCCGACGCCGATGCTTAACTGTTGGCGCATATAGGTGTTTGTAAGATCGCCGTTTAAATCATAGCAATCGCCTTTCCAGTCGGTTTTCATCATAGCAAGGTCACGGTTTCCGCTCTGGGTAATGACTTTGCCGTCACGGATATAACGCATTGCCCAGTTTTTCTTATCAATTTCGAGAGAAAGAGATCCGCTTGTAATGGTTAACATTTCTTCGGAATCTTCTACCTGTAAGCTTTGCGGATTATCTAAATTTAATTCAAAAGATGGGCTTTTGGGAAGAACGCCCATGTAATGGTCGGTCTGTACACGAATAACATCCGGCATCGGAGAACTGATTCGGATTGTTAAGTTTGCACCGCCGAGAGTATCTCCTCGGTGATTGATTTTGTGTGTCGGTGCACAGAGAGTAACCATTTTGTCTTCAATTTTTGTGTAATAAACTTCTTGAGGTGAGAAACATGCTGTTCCTTCTTTGAGTAACCAGCAGCCATTACTGAATTTCATAATTATCCTCCATCCTTTTCCTAAAAAATAATAAAAAGAGTAATAAGTAACTGCATAGAAAGTCAAAAAGTTACTATATTAAATTCCTGAATTCTATACTATTATAAAAATTAAATTTGAGAAAGTATACTGCCTTTTTTGGAGTTGAAATACTGTAATTTGTAGTGATGATAAAGTAGTGTGTAAAGAGAAAAAGATAAACAAGTTAGAAATTTTGCAGAATGGAGGATGTTATGAAGCAGGAAAAGTATATCTATCGAAATCTGCCGATTCCGGGTGGCGGTTATGTGACAGGGTTTATTTTCGGTAAAAAGCAGAACACATTTTACATTAGGACTGATATTGGGGGAGCTTACCGGTTTGAGCCGGAAAGCAAACGCTGGATTAGTCTGATTGACCATGTGACGATGGAGGATTTAAGCGAGACTTTTCCGATTGCACTGGCATTGGACGACAAATACCCTGAGAGGCTGTATATTGCCTGTGGTGTAAACAAGGAGAGGGCTGGTGTTATTGCAATATCGGACGACTATGGAACAAGTTTTTCTTATTATAAAATACCGATTCTGATTCACGGAAACTTAAACGGCAGAGGAACCGGCTATCGACTGATAGTAGATAAAAAAGACAGCAACCGATTGTTCTTTGCAAGCCAACAGGAAGGATTATGGATTAGCAAGGACAGAGGTGCGCATTGGGAGAAAAAGGATGCTTTTCCGGAAAATTATCTCACGCTGGTCGGACAGAGTGAAGATGGAAATGCCTTGTTTGTAGGATGTGCCGGTATTACAACAAAATGTGGTAATAATCTGCGTGGACATAGTATGTATGTGTCTTATGACAACGGAGAAAGTTTTGAAAAATTGTGGCAGCCGCAGGATGGTGAAATTGAAGGCGTTAAGTTAGCCGGGTTAGTGGCACAACGTTATGCACTGGATGAAAAATATTTATACGTGACTTTTTCTGTTATGGGAAGAAATGCGTATGTTATGGAGAATGGTTACAGCTGTGATGGCGGCAGTGTAATTGGCGGAAAAGTGGTGCGCTATCCGATTGTAAAAACCGAAGTAGGAGTGCGGTTTGAAGAGGGAGAGGAAATTACGCCGGGTGGCGAGCAAAAGCGAACAGATTTGCAGGAACAGAATACAGGTATATTGGAATATGGTTTCAGTGGCATTGATACTGCCTTTTCTAAGCCGGGAATAGTTATCTGCTCCACGATTAGCAAAGAGGATGGCGACTGCATTTTCCGTTCCTTTGATTATGGACAGACATGGGAATTGATTTTGTATGATTTGGAAGTAGGAAAACTGGATTTTCGCGCTTCTTATATGAAGCCTTGTTACAATGGCGGACATTCTTTGATTCACTGGATGACCGATTTGAAAATCAATCCGTTTGATGAAAAAGAGGCATGGTTTAATACCGGAACCGGTGTATTCCGTACAGAAAATCTTTTGGATGAAAAAGAGGTTGTTTTCAGCGATTGGTGTGATGGACTGGAAGAAACCGTGCATTTGAATTTATACAGTCCACCGAAAGGTAATGTGAAATTAATTGATATTCTAGGAGATCTGGGCGGCTTTGCTTTCCGACAACTGGATAAGCCATGCGACAATTCTTTTGATGATAAAGAAGGGAATCGTTACATAACCTGTATCAATGCGGATTATTCCGATGAAAATCCGGATTACGTTGTGGTAACGCCGAGAGGAAACTGGAAGGGGAAGACCAAAGGCGGTTTGATTGTGTCGAAAGACCAGTGTAGCACTTTTGACAGACTGCCGATGCCATTTGGTATTAGTGCAAGACTGGATGAAGCACTGCACCGGATAGAACAACCGAATGTAAACAGTGGTTGGGTAGCTGTCTCGCCGGATTGCCAGAAAATAGTCTGGTCAGTGGCAGAAAATATCAATCTTCCGGTAGATATGGTAATTGTCAGTCAAAATGGTGGTGTCAGCTTTGAACAGGTACAGGTTTATGACTTAAATGGAAGCAGAAAAGAGCAGGGAGGATTTAAAGTTTTTTCGGACCGCATGGACAGCAATATTTTCTATGGATTTGGAGATCATTCTGATTTCTATATCAGTTTCGATGGAGGTCAAATTTTCCGTCAGAGAGAATTGCCGTCAGAAGCGCACTTCCCGGAAGTCGAGTTTTCTTTAATTGACTGTGCCAATAAGACAGAGGTACGTGGGGAAACCGGAAAACAGGGCGTATTCTATATGGCATTAAAGGAACATGGATTATGGAAATTACATTACGATGCAATAAAAGATGACATTTCTGTCATAAAGTTAAGCAAAGAAAATGATATTTTTTACCGGATGGGACTTGGAGTCATTCGTCCGGGTGGAAACTACTATAAAGAAGATAAAACAATTTATACTTCGGCGGTAATTGATGGAGTCTATGGTTTTTATCGTTCGGTGGATGATGGAAAAACTTTTGTCCGGTTGAACGAAGCAAATCAGATGTACGGAGAAATTAACAGCATGGAAGGCGACAGTCAGGTGTATGGAAGATTTTATCTGGCAACAGGAAGCCGGGGCGTGCTGTATGGAGAACCTATATAGTCACATATGACATGATATTACGAATAAGGAGGATTAGCAATGCATTTGGAGCAGGATGGAAAGAGATTACTGATTAAAGAGGGTATGATGCAGGTGTGGATTGAGCCTTGGGGACCAAATTCCCTCCGTGTGCGTATGACCAAAGAGGCACAGATGGATACTCATGACTGGGCGCTTACAGAGAAGATGCCGGAAACGGATGTGCAGATTTCTTTTGAGGAACTGGATGTAACAGACCCTTGGTATAAGAGTGAAGAATATACAAAATATCATCAGAAGGGTATACAGGCGACCCTTGTAAATGGTAAAATTACAGCAAAGATTTCCCATGAAGGATGGATTAGTTTCTACAACCAGAAGGGGGAACTTCTGACAGAAGAATATTGGCGAAATCGCAATCGTATTAACCGTTACTGTGTGCCGCTTCGTATAGATGCCAGAGAATTGAAACCGATTCAGGGAAGTACGGATTATGAACTGACAGCGCGTTTTGAGGCATTTGATGATGAGAAAATCTTCGGTATGGGACAATATCAGGAGAAAAACCTGAATAAGAAGGGCGCAATTCTGGAACTGGCACATCGCAACAGTCAGGCAAGCGTACCTTTTATGGTATCCAACAGAGGCTATGGATTCCTATGGAATAATCCGGCTATCGGTACGGCGATTTTTGGTGCCAATAAGACAGAATGGTATGCAAAGAGCACCAAGAAACTGGACTATTTCATTACAGCAGGTGATACACCGGCAGAAATTGAAGAACAGTATTCGCTTGCGACAGGAAGAACACCTATGATGCCGGAGTATGGTATGGGTTATTGGCAGTGTAAATTGCGCTATCGTAATCAGGAAGAGCTGCTTGCAGTTGCAAGAGAGCATAAAAGAAGAGGTCTTCCGATTGATGCGATTGTAGTTGATTTCTTCCATTGGACCAGACAGGGAGATTTCAAATTCGAACCAAGAGACTGGCCGGACCCTGATGCTATGGTAAAAGAATTAAAAGAAATGGGTATTGAAACAGTGGTTTCTGTCTGGCCTACCATTGATGAGCAGAGCGAAAATTTTGGCAAGATGGCTGAAAATGGATATCTGGTAAATTGCGATCGTGGTAATTCCAATCATATGACATGGATGGGCAATACCATTTTCTATGATGCAACACATCCGGGAGCGCAGAATTTTGTCTGGGAGCGCTGCAAAGAAAATTATTATAAAAAAGGTATTCGCTGTTTCTGGTTAGATGAAGCAGAACCGGAGTACGGTCCTTATGATTTTGACAATTATCGTTATTATGAAGGAACGGCACTTCAGTGTACCAACCGCTATCCGGTAGGCTATGCGAAAGGTTTTTATGAAGGCCTGAAAGCTGAGGGTGAAACAGACATTATGAGTCTGGTTCGTTGTGCATGGGCAGGCAGTCAGAAATACGGTGTGCTGACCTGGTCCGGTGACATTTATTCTTCGTTCCGTTCCATGCGTGAGCAGTTGCAGGCAGGACTGAATATGGGAATGGCAGGAATTCCCTGGTGGACTTCCGATATTGGCGGCTTTTTGGGTGGCGATATTTCTGATGAACATTTCAAAGAATTATTGGTGCGCTGGTTTGCATGGGGGGCTTTCTGTCCGGTATTTCGTATGCATGGAGAACGTTCGCCTTGGTATGAAAGAGAACAGGAATACATAAATGGTGTCAGACAGCTTACTAGTGGACAGGACAATGAAGTATGGAGTTTCGGTGAGGATAATTATAAGATTCTGACGAAATATCTGTTTATTCGTGAAAAGCTTCGTCCATATATTCGCGAGTGTATGAAAGCAGCCAGCGAAAAAGGTGCGCCGGTGATGCGCCCGCTGTTTTATGACTTTCCGGAAGATAAGAAAGCATGGGAAATAGAAGATGCGTATATGTTCGGACCGGATTTACTGGTAGCACCGGTAATGGAAGAAGGACTGCGGGAACGGACGGTTTATCTGCCGGCTGGTTGTAAATGGACAGATGCTTATGCAAAGAAGGTATATGAAGGTGGACAGATGGTAACCGTTCCGGCTCCGCTTGATATTATACCGGTTATGATAAGAGAAGGAAAACAATACGAAATCTATGAATAAAAGAGTAAAGCTGACGAAGATATTTAATAAGTCAACCATCAAACAACAGTTGTATACTATGTACACTGTTGTTATGGTTGTGCCAATTGCTTTGATTGGTATGTTTCTGTTGGTAAATAACTATCGTTTGATGGTGGATTACCACAGAGACTTACTGGAATCAGATAATCTTCGTGTGCGCAATATTCTTTTCGAGATAACAACACAGATTTATAATATTTCGGAAAATATCTCATTTGAAGATAAACTGCAGGATGTTTTAACTGAAGAATTTGAAACAAATGATGACTATCTGGAAACGGTTAATAATGATGTTACGATACTGGATGCTTTTGAAGGAAATTATACGGAAATCAGTGATATCACTATTTATACAGATAATCCAACGATTAGCAATTATAAACAGTTTGTACAGGCAACGGACAATATAAAAAAGGAAGGCTGGTATCAGAAGGCAATCTCACAGTCCGGTGTTTTCTGGGAAGGAATGTCATGGACGGATGACTACGAGAATCAGTATTGGAATTTGTGTCTGATTCGAAAAATCCCATTAGTCAATTCGCCGTATCATGCTGTGCTTGTAATTCGTATTAGCGACAATTATTTGAGAACCCGTGCGGATAGTAATGAGTATGTAAATATGGCATCTGTTGACAAAGGAACGATTTTTTACAGTTCTGACAGAACCCAATATGGGGAAGAACAGATGCTTCCGATTGATTATGATGAACCTTATTATCAGTACATGGGGAATGTCAGCCGTAACGGAAATCTATGTTTTGTGAATGTTTCTACACTACATTTGTATCAGTCGGATTCCAAAGTTTATATCTGTACATTAAATGAGCAGGGCTATAAAAGCATACAGCGTATTATGTATATATGTCTGGCAATTATTCTTCTGGCAATTTTAATACCGGGTATTATGATTCATTTTTTTACGACCTATTTTACAGAACGAGTGAATGTACTTCGTCAGGAGATGCACAAAGCCAGCAAGCAGGATTATGAGTTGATTCCTACATTTCAGGGAAATGATGAACTTTCGGAAGCGTTTGCCGATTTACAGGTTATGGTGCAGAATATCAAAGAACAGGAAGCAAAAGTATATGAAGCACAGATTAACGAAAAAGAATTGATGATTCAGCAGCAGGATATGGAGTTTAAAATGCTGGCGAGTCAGATTAACCCACATTTCCTGTATAATACGCTTGAAACGATTCGTATGAAAGCGTTTACAGCAGGTGATAAAGAAGTGGCTACGGCAATCAAACTACTTGGAAAATCCATGCGTTACGTGTTGGAAAATACAGGAACTACTTTTACTACGTTAGAAAAAGAATTAAATCATGTAGCCACTTACATGAACATTCAGGAACTTCGTTTTGGAGATAGAATCCATTATGAGCAACACGTAGAAGAAGGTTTGGATTTGACCCGGTACAAAATTCTACCGCTTCTGCTTCAGCCGGTGGCAGAAAATGCCATTGTGCATGGTTTGGAAGAAGTAGCGACCGGTGGAGAGATTAAATTATCCGTTTATAAGAAGAAGCTGGATGAAAAGGAACTTCTTTTTGTTGATGTAACAGATAATGGATGTGGTATGACGGCAGAAGTGCTTGAGAAGCTTCGAAAAGATATTGAAATTAAAGATATGAGCCGGAGTAAGAGTATCGGTATGTATAATATCAATCAGAGAATTAAACTGAATTATGGAGAGAATTATCGTATTCATGTTTATTCCGAACCACAGAAGGGTACAACAGTACGCCTGATATTCCCGGTAGATGTAATGCTGGAGCAATAAAAAGTACAGTTAAATTTTTACATAAATTATTAGTCTGATGGATAAAAAAATGACTGTATTTTTAATCAATTCTTTCTGGTATTTTAATTTTATTTACTAAATTATAATAAATACATCATAGGAAATAAGAAATTTCCTGTGGTGTATTTTTTTCTTTCATGCAGATTAAGAAAGGATGAGAAGATATGAATGAAAGTAAAACCTCAAGAGAAAAAGTAGCGGATAAATTATATATTGTTATCCGAATTGCCATTCTTGTATCGGTTGTGTTCCTCTTCATTCCGGGACTGAATCCGGCCAGAATCAGTGGACTGATTAACAGAAACATGTCCTTGTTTACAACAGGACTTTCTTACTCCACTTTGATAGATGGTTTTGGTCGTTCTTTCAAGAAGGGATGGGTTGATCCTTCCACAATGAAACTGGTATATGCTTCTGCACTTTGTATGTGTCTTGGTATTGCAGCACAGGCAGCAGGCGGTTGTATGTCAGTCGGAAACAGGAAATTTAAGAGACTTGGCAACTGGATTACCTTAATCGGAAGTGTTGTAGAAGTTGCTTGCATGAGTGGCATCTATATCGCATACGGACAGATTGCACAGACTCCGAAGCCGAAAAAAGTACAGCCTATTTTCCCGGATGGTTTCTGGGTTATCATGATAATCGGTATTGTGCTGATTGTGCTTTCACTGATACAGGTATTCTTGTTACCAAAAGCGGCAAAAGATGACGAATATGAAATGGAATCCAAATACAAATTATTCTTGATGTTTATGCCATTCTTAGCATTGGTGGGAGTTTTCTCTTACCTTCCGTTATGGGGATGGAGATATGCTTTCTTCGATTATAAAGTAGGCGATACCTTGAGTATGGATAAGTTTGTAGGATTCAAATGGTTCCTAGAACTGGTAAAAAATCCTGCAACCGTCCGAGATATTGTCCGAGTATTAAAAAATACATTGGCAATGAGTGCGTTGGGAATCTTAACAAGCTGGCTTCCGATGGCATTTGCGATTTTCTTATCGGAAATGAAAAATTTGAAGTTCAGAAGATTTGTTCAGGTATTTACAACCGTGCCAAACTTCATCAGCTGGGTACTTGTATATGCCATTGCATTCTGTATTTTCTCTACCGATGGTTTTGTCAGCAGTATTATGGTAAATCTTGGTATCTGGGATCAAGGTGTTAACATGTTAATGAGTGGCGAGCATACATGGATAAAAATGCTTGCATGGGGCTTATGGAAAGGAATCGGCTGGAGTGCCATTATTTACATAGCAGCGATTTCCGGTATTGACAGACAGCTTTACGAAGCAGCTACCGTAGACGGTGCAGGAAGATTTCAGAGAATGTGGCACATTACAGTGCCGGGACTTATCCCAACCTTCTGTGTATTGCTTCTTATGTCAGTTGCAAATATTTTAAGCAATGGTATGGATCAATATCTGGTATTTGAAAATGCAACCAATACAGATGCCATCATGGTACTTGATTTATATGTATACAAACTTGGTATTGGTAAAGGTTCTATTTCCTTGACAACCGTTATCAGTATGTTGAAGTCAATAGTCAGTGTTGCGTTACTGTTCCTTGCTAACGGAGTTTCTAAGTTAATTCGTGGCGAGAGTATTGTATAGGAGGTGGAAGCATGGCAAAGACAGCGCAGGAAAAAGCGGATTTGAAAGCAGAAAAGCTTTATCAGAAGAAGCATAAGAAAAAGTTTAAAGCGACACCGGGCGATATCGTATTTAACATCATTAACTATGCGGTGTTTGGATTATTTACTTTAGCTTGTATCTTCCCTTTCTATTACTTATTTATTAATACAATCAGTGATAATGATTTGGTAATTAAGGGTGTTATTAACTTTATACCAAGAGGCTTGAATCTGGATAACTACAAAGCATTGTTAAATGTAAGCGACCTATCTAATGCTTTTATTGTATCAATCAGCAGAACGATCCTTGGTACGGCTTTAATGGTATTAGCTTCCGGATTTGTAGGTTATCTGGTAACGAAGCAGGAAATGTGGGGCAGAAAGTTCTGGTATCGATTCTTAGTTATTACCATGTACTTTAATGCAGGTCTGATTCCTTGGTTTATGAATATGCAGATGTTGGGATTAACCAATACGTTCTGGGCATATATCATTCCGGGTATCGTAGCACCTTATAACATTATTCTGGTAAAAACTTATATCGAATCCATTCCGGCAGAGCTGGAAGAAAGTGCTCAGATGGATGGAGCAACTTATATAACAGTATTCCGCAAAATTATCTGGCCGCTTAGTAAACCGATTCTGGCAACCATTGCTATCTTCGGTGCGGTAGGTAACTGGAACTCATTTACAGATTCCCTGATGTTGATGCAGTCAGCACCGGAACTGTACACCTTACAGCACAGATTGTACATTTACTTAAATCAGGCATCCAACTTAAGTGCTCTTATGGAGTCCGGCGGACAAGTAAGCGAAGCTGCTCTCAAATCAGCGCTGAGTGGTAAGGTAATCAAGTATACCATTTCAATGGTAACGGTTATTCCTATCTTAATCGTATATCCGTTCATGCAGCGGTATTTTGAAGAAGGAATTATGCTAGGTGCAGTAAAAGGTTAAATTGAAAAACGGTTAAATTGGGAACCGATTAAATTAGAGAACAAATTTAAATTCAGGTGTTTATCCGCATAGGGCGGTTTAATATAACACAATTATGAAGGAGGAAGAAAAAAGTATGAAAGCAAAGAGAATTGTTGCATTGTTAATGGCAGCTACTATGGTTGCATCCTTAACAGCTTGTGGTGGCAGTGATACTGCTACAACAGCAGAAACTGCAGATACAGCAGAAGATGCTGCTGATGAAGCAGAAGACGAAGCTGACACAGAAGGTGAAGCTGAAGCAGAAGTATCCGATGAGGATTACGAGGAATTATTGGCAGAAATCATTCCGGAAGAAACAGTAACTCTGGATGTATTTGACCAGTTGGCAAACTACTCCGGCGAGCAGATTGGATGGTTTGGTCAGGTTATGTTAGAGAAATTCAATGTTAAATTGAACATTATCCCTGATCCGGATGGTGTATATGAAACACGTATGGAATCCGGCGACCTTGGTGATATCGTTATCTGGGGTAGTGATGGTGATGAATACCTTCAGGCAATTGAAAAAGGTATGCTTTATGACTGGAACGAAGATGATCTTCTTGCAGAGTATGGTCCATATATTATAGAAAATATGGGTGCTGCATTAGAGAAAAATGCAGAAATCTCCGGTGGTACAACATATGGTATCGGTCATGATGTAGCTGTTGATGCAAGTGCTCGTCAGGATATTATGTACACATGGGATCTTCGTTGGGACCTTTACAAAGAATTAGGTTATCCGGAAATCAAGAATTTAGATGATATGGTAACTGTATTAGAGCAGATGAAAGAAATCTGCCCAACAGATGATAATGGTAAAACAACATACGGTGTATCCCTTTTCAATGACTGGGATGGTGATATGGTTATGTTCGTTAAATCTACAGCATCTGCTTACTATGGATATGATGAATTTGGTTTCGGTTTATATGATTCCGTAGAACAGAAATATTATCCTTGTCTTGAAAAAGATGGTCCATACCTTGAGTGTTTGAAATTCTACAATACTTTATATCAGAAAGGTTTATTAGACCCAGACTCTCAGACACAGAAATATGATGGTATGGTAGAAGATTACCAGAATGGTACAGCTTTCTTGAATGTATTTAACTTCTTAGGTTCTGCAATGTACAATTCTGAAGCACATGCAGCAGAAGGCAAAGCTATGTACCCATGCCCACCAGCAGAAGCACAGCCAATCGCTTATGGTCAGAACATCTATGGTGGTAACAGACCTTGGACAATCGGTGCTAATACAGAATATCCGGAACTTTGTATGGCAATCATCAACTGGCTTGCAACTCCGGAAGGACGTATGACAATGGAATATGGTCCGGAAGGCGTATGCTGGTACTATGATGAAAATGGCAAAACATGTTTCACAGACCTTGGTAAGACAGTTAAACTTGACAATACAGCAGAAATGGCTGATGGTTACACAGGAACATTTGAAGATGGTTCCTTCAAGATGAACAACACAACATGGGGAATCGATGCTGAAAACCCGGATTCCAATGGTGATTCTTACAACTACAAGAAATGGGAAAGCTACAACTCTGAAGCAGGATCTGAAATCGAAGCTGACTGGAGAGAAGTAACAGGATGCAACACAGCAGATGAACGTATCGGACAGACAAATTACAGACTGGCTCCTGGTACAACATATGCAGCAGGTGTTAAATCTGATGAATTACAGGTTGTATGGAATCAGGTTGCTGAATGTATCAAGACAAATTCATGGGCAGCTATCTACGCTGAAACAGATGAAGAATTTGAGCAGATTGTAGACAACATGATTACAGAAGCAACAGATTATGGTTATGATCAGTGTGTTGAGTTCCAGGAGAACGAAGCTAAGATCAGAGCAGAAAAAGAAAACGAAGCTATGGGTAAATAAGTTATAGCTATACGTGGGAGTAAAACTGATGTTATAATAATGGGGCTGCTTGATATGAGCAGCCTCATTCTAGTAATAGGCTTTTTGACTTATTTTATAGGAGGCTAAGTATGAAATTTTTTAGTGTTGATAGTCCGCTCTACCGTTTTTTTAATCGTTTATGGGATATTATACAGTTGAATTTTTTCTGGCTGATATGCTGTATACCGATTGTTACAATAGGAGCCTCGACGGCAGCGGCTTTTCATGTCTGTATGAAAATGGTAGATGACGAAGAGGGCTATATCAGCAAAGAGTTCTTTAAGGGATTCAAAGAAAACTGGAAACAGGGAACAGTAGTAGGATTTCTGATCATTCTGGCTTCTTACGCAGTTTATCTGGATGTGCAGATTTTTGAAGCAGTAGAGGGTAATCCGATTGGATTCCTGATTGTTGCAATGATTTCCGGCTTTCTGTTTTTCTTGTGTCTGATTTATGCGTATCCGTTGATTGCAAGATACCGTAACACCTTACTGGGAACACTGAAAAATTCCTTTACAATTGCCAGAAGACACTTTCTTAGAACCATTTTTTTGGCTTTTATTTTAATGATAGAAATTTTAGTATGGATGTATAATTCCACAACGTTGTTTATTGGTTTTCTGATTGGACCGGCATGCATTATGTTTACGATTGCAGGCATGGCGCTTCGCATATTCCAGCAAATTGAAAAACAGCCAAATACAACTGTTATCCGGGAAGGGGAAGAAGAAAATGATATGTAATGAATATCCAATTCGTGTAGAGGGGTCTACTGATAGAGCGAAATTAACAACTTATCTGATTTCCCATTCCGAAGAGATTGGAATAGAGGAAAGACCAATAATTATTATCTGTCCGGGCGGTGGTTATTGTTTTGTTTCTGACAGAGAAGCAGAAATGTTTGCATTGCAGTGGAATGCATACGGGTATCATGCGGCGGTGTTACGCTATTCAGTGGAACCGGCAGTTTATCCGACAGCACTTCTCGAACTTGCAACCGTTGTAAAGATGATGAAGGAAAATGCAAAAGAGTGGCATATTGCCCCGGATAAGATTTTAGTAGAAGGTTCTTCTGCAGGAGGTCATCTGGCAGCCAGCTATGGAATGTTCTGGAAAAAGCCTTTTTTGGCAGAGAAGTTTGGTGTGGACAGTGAAATGCTTCGTCCGGCCGGTATGATTTTAAATTATCCGGTTATTAGTTCCGGTCCATATGCACATGAGGATTCTTTCCGAAAATTATTGGCAGATAATTATGATGCCATGAAAGAGGAAATGTCATTAGAGAATCAAGTCAGCGCAGATACACCACCGGCATTTATCTGGCATACGAATGAGGATGATTTGGTTCCGGCAGAGAATTCATTACTTCTGGCATTAGCCATGAGAAAGCAAAAAATTCCGGTGGAACTGCATCTGTATGCAAAAGGACCACACGGAATTGGACTTGCTGATGAACGTACTATGGGAATGGATGGATATGGAGTTGTGCCGGAGTGCCAGTCATGGATGACACTCGCAAACACATGGATGAAGAATGTGATTTTATAACTCCATACGCTTGCGGAATTCCGCAGGACTTTCACCCACATACTTCTTAAATTTTTTATGGAAATAGTCTACATTTTTATAGCCTACCTGTTCGGCAACTTCGTAAACCTTTAACTTGTTTTCAAGCAGAAGCTGTTTCGAATGTTCGATTCTTCTATGATCGACATAGGAGTTAAAACTTTCACCAACTGTTTTGTTAAAAATCTTGCCCAGGTAGGCACTATTATATCCAAACAGCGGAGCAATTGTTTCTAACTTGATATTATTCTTAAAATTATGGTCTATGTAGAACAGAATATCATCCAGAATCGTATCTCTGGAAGGATTTCCTGTTGCGTTCATAATCATTTCAAACTGTTCCGAGAGAAAACGAATAATCTCGTACAAATAATTCTGATTGTTGATAAAATCAATCACAGTAGAATTTGCTTCAAAAGGAATTTCTGCTGAAGCATAATTATGATTCATTTTCTCACGAATCTGCAAATAAACATCCGTCAGGAATAACTTAATATTATTGATATCATCTTCCACCTGCATCACGGTGTTTTCCAGTTCGGATAATGTTTCCACTACCATCTTACGATTATAAGACTGAATATAGCCAATAAAACGGCCGGTAAAATCAGCAAGCAACTCTTCATCAAGTGATAAAAAGCCACGATAGGGGAGCGTTTGGGATATTTTAGCTAATTCTTTCGGAAGCTCTTCATAGCCTAGGGCATGCTGCTCTTGTGCACAGAAAAAGCGACGGTCAAGAAGCGTGGAAGCATCTTCATAAGAGAGATGAATATCTTCCAGAGAGGATACCGGCCTTCCGTAAGTAATAAACATGGAACCCATAGGACTTCCTTCCTGTGGGGGTTGATTTTCAAAATGCTCCAGAAACTCAGCAAGTTTATTTAAACCATGAGAACCTTTTAACAAAACAATATCTTTGTTATCAGCTTCGATATGCTCAAAAATATTATTTTCTTTGTTGGTAACTTTCAGAAGTTCTGCAAAGGTATAAGGCGCAACGGTATCTTTTCTATTGAAATCTTCACAGATAACAATCTGATATGAATCCGAAATGAGTCGCAACTGTTCAGCATCCTGCTGTGAAAGAGGTGTAGCAAGCGTGTTGGTAACCAGTTCGTAAAGAATAACATTTTTGGCTTTAGTTTTCAGAGCATTCAGATTATTGGAGTGCTCTTTTTCAGTGGCAATCAGATTGCGAATTTCACTTACTGCCTGATAAAGTTCGTCTTCATCAAGTGGTTTGGTAAGATAGAAGCGAACCCCGCTTTTGATGGCTTCCTGAGCATATTTAAAGTCAGAGTAGCCACTCAAAATAATACATTTACCTTTATAACCGGCTTCTCTTGCCAGACGGATTACTTCGGTACCATGTAATTTGGGCATTTTCACATCCAATAAAACAAGACTGGGATTCAGAGCCAGAATCTGTGCCAGAGCATCATCACCATTTGATGCTTCTCCGCACAGCTTAAAACCCAGAGATTCCCAGTCAATAATACATTTTAATCCTTCTCTGATTGAAAATTCATCATCTGCAATAAACAGTGTTTCCATGCCTATCCCCATCCCTCTACATAATACAAATACTGGTTTAAAAATTGCCGATATCTTATACAAATAGAATACCATAAAAACGGCGCTTTCGCAAGGAAAGCAGCCGTTATATGCAGTAAGTTATGCAGCACTTTGTCCATCTAATTTACGTGAACTTTTATGACAACAGGAAAGTCACTTTTTACAGATTTCGTAGTAAAGTGTAATCCGTCTTCGTCAATGGTATAGATAATTTTTTCTTCATAACCAAGAAGTTCTACATCACGAATAATGCCGTGAAAGTTTGGTTTGTTGGCATCCTTACTCTTGGATAAGGAATGAATGGTAATTTGACCGTCTTCCGGATAACTCAGACAAATGGCATAAATGCAGCCATTGCCTGCCGTGAAACGAAAATCCTGGCTGGTATAGGAAGTAGCAGTGCCATCGCTGAACTGTCCTTCTGTTTCCAGAGTAGGACCTTCAGAAGGATAACGCCAGGATTTGCTGTTATAAATTGCTTCGCCATTGACAGAGAGCCATTTTCCGATATCCTGAAGAATAGCAGCATCTTCTTTAGCAAAAGAGCCATCAGCTTTCGGACCTACATTTAACAGAAGATTACCATTTTTGCTTACAACATCAATCAGATAACAGAGAATTTCGTAACTGCTCTTATAATCCAGAGATGTTGTATAACACCAGGAATTACGTGCGATAGCCGTATCGGTTTGCCAATGATAAGGCTTGGTATCTGCAAATTTTCCACGTTCTACATCTACAATACCGCTTCCGAATGCCATTGCATCATGCTTATAGCATATAGCGGTATGGAAGCCCCATTCCAGTCCACGATTATAATAGTAAGCGGCAATCTGGCGAAGGTATGGTTTATAGGCTTCGTGTTGTATCCACCAGTCGAAATAAAGAATTTTCGGCTGATAACGGTCGATAATTTCACAGGTACGGCAAACCCAGTCTTCCAGAAATTCTTCTGATGGATAAGGTTTTGCAAATAAATCCTGCTGGTCTGGCTGCTCCTGTTCGGAAGGCCAGTAGAAATCACCGCATTTTAAAGGTTCTTTTATATCACTTTCAAAGTCCTTGCCATTTCCCATAAACCAGTGATGCTCGGCTCTATGGGAGGATGTGCAGAACACCAGTCCTTTTTGCTCCAGGGAGTGTTTCAATTCCCCGATAATATCACGTTTGGGTCCCATATTGGCAGCATTGTAGACCGATAAATCGCTTTGATACATCTGGAAACCATCGTGGTGTTCTGCGACTGGAACAACATATTTAGCCCCTGCGCCGGCAAATGTTTCTGCCCAGAAATCCGGGTCAAATTTATCTGCCGTAAACATAGGAATAAAATCTTTGTAGCCAAAATCTTTATGAGGTCCATAAGTCTTTACATGATGCTCAAACTCCGGTGTGCCTTGAATGTACATATTACGGGAATACCATTCGTTGTTGAAGGCAGGGACACTATATAAGCCCCAGTGAACAAAAATACCAAATTTGGCTTTTTCATACCAGGAAGGCATTACAAAATCGGTCAGAGATGCCCAGTCATCATGATAAGGACCCTTTTCAATTACTTCGCGAATCTGTTTCAGATACGCCTGTTTATCTGTTATTTTCATGAAATCCTCCGTATGATACTTTTATAGTTTTGTATCTTATGTAACATGGATAAACTATTTTACCTGCAAAATAACAACATCTTTGGCGGCTAATAAGAGGATATCTCCGGTTTTATAAGTTGTACCGGAAAGAATATCAACACCATCACAATTTAAAGTAATATTCTGGCTTTCGTCAGCGTGATTTAAGAAGAACAGGAAAGTGCCGTTTGCGTTGGCACGTTTTGTAACTTCTATGCAATCCGGGGTATTGATAATTGGTTTGATTCCTGCTTCTTTGCAGATTTCACCAATAAAAGTACGGTAAAATTCTGCATTGGAGCGTGTAGCAACATAGTATGCTTCACCTTTACCAAAATGATTGCGTGTTAAAACTGGCATTCCGGCATAGAAATCTTTTTCATAGCTGCAAAGGGCTTCTGCGCCTTCGGTATGCAATAAATCACAAATTAAAGTAGCCGGATAATTTGTACCATCGTAAGTAAAGCTGTTTGCAGCATCCTCTGGTAAAGCATCTTCTTCTTCTACCCAGATGCCGAGAATATCGCGGAGCTTACCCGGATAACCGCCAATAGTAACGAGGTCATGGTCATCCACATAGCCACTGAAGAAGGTTGTTACGAAACGACCGCCCTCTTTAACAAAAGTACGGATTTTTTCATCATAGCCCGGTTTTACCATATATAAAACAGGAGCCACAACTAAGTCATATTTGGATAAATCATCTTCCACGCTGATGAAATCAACCGGAATATTTAAGTTGTTAAATACTTTATAGTAGTTAAATATTTCATCACAATAATGTAAATTAACGCTTGGACCTGCGGAAAAGTCTGTTGCCCACCAGTTATCCCAGTCAAAAACGATAGCAGCTTTCGACTCCGTTCTGGCACCAAGTGTCAGGGAACCGATTTTATCAAGTTCCGCGCCAAGAGCTGTTATTTCGCGGAAAACTCTGGTGTTTTCGTGTCCGGCATGGTCGATAACTGCACCGTGATATTTTTCACAGGCACCGATGCTTCGTTTCATCTGGAAGAACATAACGGTGTCAGCACCATGAGCAACCGCCTGATAGCTCCAAAGGCGCATAACGCCCGGACGTTTCAGCGCATTGTAAGGAAGCCAGTTGGTAACGCTTGGTGTCTGTTCCATCAGAGCAAAAGGTTTTCCCTGTTTCAGACCACGCATCAAGTCGTGGCGAAGTGCGATATCTTCCAAAGGTGCATCGTTGGAAGGATAGTTATCCCAGGAAATGAAGTCCATATATTTTGCCCACATCTGATAATCCAGAGGTTGATAAGTACCCATCAGGTTTGTGGTAATCGGAATCTCAGGGGTAATTTCATGAATTACATCATATTCCAGGCGGAAGCAGTTTAAAATGCTTTCGGAATTAAAACGTTTGTAATCCAGAGAAATGCCCTGGAAAGTTGTTCTGTTATATTCAAAATGCTCAGACAACATATTCGGTGCTACAATATCATCAAAATCATAGAAGGTGTGTCCCCAGAAAGCAGTATCCCATGCCTGATTTACAGCATCGATTGTTTTGTATTTTGCTTTCAGCCATTCCCGGAACTTTTTCTCACAGTTTTCACAGTAACATTCGCCGCCGAATTCATTAGAAATATGCCATGCAACAATGTTGTCATAATCTTTATAACGTTCTGCTAATTTGGTAGCCAGTGCTTTTGCAAATTTAAAATAAGTAGGGCTGTTTGGGCAAGAGTTATGGCGGCTTCCGAATTTACGCTTCATACCATTGAACTCGGTACGGAGAATATCCGGATATTTTCTTGCCATCCATGCCGGATGTGCGCCGGTAGCAGTAGCAAGACATACTTTCATGCCATTGTCACGTACCATGTTCATAATTTTGTCCAGTTTTTCAAAGTGGTACACGTCATCATCAGACTGTAAAGAAGCCCAACTGAAAACGTTCAAAGTAACAACATCAATATGTGCCAGTTTCAAAAGGCGCATATCTTCTGCCCAGGTTTCTTCGGGCCATTGTTCCGGATTGTAATCTCCGCCGTATAAGATTTTTTGAACTCTGCTGTTTTCAATCATACTCATACCTCACTTTATGTTTATTTTAGTGTTTCTTGTTTTTTATGCTTTATTTGTTTTATTTACTTTTATATTTCATTGGTTTGACATTCTAATTCTGTTGTTCCGCAAGAACGGTTTCTTCCCGTAATTGCGACTGCTTCTTTGCGTTTTCCATATCTTCGGCAATAACCTGCTCATAGCCTAAACTTAAGGCAGAAGAACGCATTTCTTCCTGCAAAGCATAGAAGGTTTCTTCATCCTTTGCAAAAATCATTTTCCAGGAATAATCCACGATGATACTGCTGCATTGATTGCGTATAGTTGCAATTTCAGAAGTTTCAGGAGCAGCCTGATAAGTAACACCCGGACAAATCATAAGCTGGTCATTTGCAATTAAATAGTCCATTGTGGTTTCGGCATTCATATTTTCTTCCCACATGATATCCAGAGAAGTATTCGCAGATTCTCGATAAGAATCCCAAAGAGTATAATAATACGGATATCCGTTGGGGTCTTCGTCAATCAAAGTCACACTGTTAAAGTTTAAAGCAGAAGTACCAGAAGACAAGGTTCCACCACCCCATTCTTCGGGTACTTGGGTATTGGTGTCGGATAAGGCACGCAATCCAAATTCGGTTAAAGCAGGACCAGTCTCTGTCATTTCCCAAGTCAGACCTTCGGGACCGGCAGTGCCGGTTACTGGTTGTGAACTGTTAGCATAAATACCTTCCGGAGAATAGAGCCAGTCAATAAAAGCAGCCAGACGTTCCGGGTCCTCGGCATCGGAGCCGATAGCGACGATTGCTGTGGTGCTTCCCATTGGACGGCAACCGATGGAGAGGATTTGCATATCATCAATCGGAACAAACATAAATCCTTTGCCGGATGCACTATTTTCGACAGTATTATACGCTGATTTTCCAAGCCAGGGCCAGTAGGAGAAAAGAATGTCGCCCTGGGCACATTTGTTATAAACATCATTATAGCTTTGATTCGGAGAATCCGGATCAACAAGTCCCATCTGATTTGCATCAAAATAGAACTTCAAAATACGCTGGTAAATGGAATCGCTGTCCAGAATATCCTGATAATCCGAACCATCAACCTGATAAAGCGCAAAACCGTATTCTTCATAGCCATAGAAGCAGGCTGGCTGTTTGGCGGCATTCATCATATTACCGTCCCAGTCTTTAAAAAAGCTGAAACTGTAGGTAGGATTGCCGGATTCGCTAACCGGGTAAGTGTCCTGCATTTGCTTCAGAACAGGAAGTAAATCTTCCAGAGTTTCCATTTCCGGTGAACCGATAGCGGTATATAAATCATAGCGAAGGTACGGACCGTAAGTCGGTTCGGAATTTTCGCTAGGTTCTGTACAACTTTTGGAAGAAACTTCGGTTGGGATTGCATAAATGGCAGTATCAGAAACCGGATTGTTTAAGTTTCGGATAGCGTCTTCGTATTGCATGATATCTTTATCTTTCAGAAGTTCACTCATATCCATAACAAGTCCGGCAGTAACCAGATCCTGCAAATTATTATTGTTTCCGCTGCATATAATTAAATCACCAAGATTTCCGGCAGCTGCTCTGGTTTCATACATGGCATTGCCACCACCGGCAACATTTGGAGCAATGATGTTAAGTTCAATATTAAATTTATCTTTTACAATTTTGGCAAACCACCCCGACTGAATACCCTGATAATTGGCAAGGGAATCAAAAACGTCTACGGTTATGGTTTCTTCATAGACCGGTTCCTTCTCCTGTGTCAGAGAAGGACCGGAACAGCCGGATAAAATACCCGTTAACAAGGTGGTACTTAGTCCAAGCGCAATTATTTCTTTCTGTTTAGATTTTATTCTGTCATTTTTCTGAAACACAAAGTACCTCCTCGTTTAGCAAGCTGTTTTGTATGATAAATATAGTTTACCATCTTACATGAAAGTATATCATTTCTGAATTAGAGTGAATACCAAACAAATTTATGATTTTTTATGGTGTTTTTTAGCGAAAATGTCAAAAGAAAAGAGCGTGAATATTTGGTTATAAAAATTTGATTCAAATTACTCTAAGTTTTTTAGGACATTGGTACGATATAATATGTAGAACTAGCAAATTTTTTTCATTCCAAGGAGGGACGAACATGAGTGTAAATGGAGTTACAACAGGTACAACCACTACTTATGATGCGTATCAGACAACACAGTCAACTGTTACTAAAGTCGAACAGGGTGCAACAGAATCTTCTGTTACAGAAACAGGCGTTGTTTATGAGCCATCGAACGAAACAACAACAGAGACAGTAAAGAAAACCTATACACAAAATACAGAACTGGTTGCAAAATTGAAAGCAGAGCAGGCAAACAGATTACAGCAGTTACAGAATATTGTACAGCAGTTATTGACAAAGCAGGGACAGACCTACAATACTGCAAACGATATCTGGAAAACATTGGCAAGTGGTGACTTTGAAGTAGATGCAGCTACCAAAGCACAGGCACAGGCAGACATTGCAGAAGATGGTTACTGGGGTGTTGAACAGACATCTGATCGTATCATTGATTTTGCAATAGCTTTAACAGGTGGTGATCCGGATAAAATCGAAGAAATGCGTGAGGCATTTAAGAAGGGTTACAAACAGGCTGAAGAAACATGGGGCGGTGAGCTTCCGGAGATTTCTAAGAAAACATATGATGCTGTTATGGAGAAATTTGATAAACTTGCAGAAGAAGCAGGGCTTACAACATCAGAAGCAACTACAAACTAGAATTGTGAAGTGAATTTATAAAAGTATTTGCGAGAATAAAATACATCGGAAACAGTATATGTTCCCGATGTATTTTTGTTTTAACAGGAAGTAAGTTTATTCCTTTAAGCGTCCAATGCAGAGAATAAAACGTTTCGCATTTTTCTGGTATAAGAGGTAGTGCCGGAATCAATTTTCTGGTGCATGATTAAGAAAGTCAGGTTGTGTTTCGGGTCATTCATGAAGTAAGAACCGAGCCAGCCATCCCAACCATATTCACCTTTGCTGCTGATAGAAACGGCAGCTTCCGGGTCTTTCATAATACGAAGCAGATTCGCATAAGTATAGCCCGGCAGACTTTCCCATTGATTCACATATTCCTGCTGCTTTGGAGTTAAATGTGCACTGGTCATAAATTCTACTGTTTTTGGTGCCAGTATCGTAATTCCATCGAGAGTTCCGTTGTTTAGCAACATTTGTGCAAATCGGGCGTAATCATCGATTGTGGAAACAAGTCCGGCACCACCGGACTCAAAAGCCGGTGCAAGTTCCATTTTGTTCTGAATACCAAGATGGGAAATATGATATTCTTCCAAATCATTTTTCACAGCCTGATATACCTTGGCAAGGCGGTTTTGCTTTTCTGCCGGAACATAAAATCCGGTATCCTTCATGCCAAGTGGTTTGAAAATTCGTTCGGATAGAAATTCACCAAAGCGCATACCGGATACCACTTCGACAATTGCTCCAAGAATATCGGCAGAGGCTCCATACTGCCATTTTTCACCCGGGAAAAAGGCGAGTGGAATTTCACCCAGGCGATTCGCAATTTCTAAAGTGGTGAATGGTTTTTCAGAAAGCAGTTTAGCCTTGATTTCTTCAAATAATGCCTGTGTTCTGACCTCGGTAGGATTGCCTTCGCCCATATAGACCAGACCGGAAGTCATATTCAGTAAGTTTTGTATGGTAACAGGCTTGGTGACGGGAACCGGCATGCCATTTATCATAACATATTGGCTGCTAAATCCCGGCAAAAATTTGGAAACCGGGTCGAGCAAATCGATTTTGCCTTCTTCTAATAAAATCATAATGGCAGTGGATGTAATTGGCTTCGTCATAGAATACATTCGAAAAATGGTATCTCTTGTGATAGGAAGGTTATTCGCCATATCGCGCAGACCGGCTTCATAATAGCATTGTTCCTTGCCGTTTTGTAAAACCATACAGCTGACACCGGAAATAAATTTTGTATCGACCATTTCCTGTAATAAAACTTGTAATTGTTCTAATTTGTTCTGATTCATTCGCATAACCCTCCATACCGCAGAACATGCGGCATCTACACATAAATACTTCTATTTCGCGTGTGATATATCCTCATTATACATTGACAAAGTTTATAGGATTGTATAAAATTAAGTACAATCCTATGAATACTGTATACAAAAATATAGAGGAAAAATGATGGAACAGATAACAAGAAACGCATATGCGAAAATCAATTTAGGTTTGGATGTACTTCGCCGCAGAAAAGATGGTTACCATGAAGTGAAGATGATTATGCAGACGGTGGACATTTTTGATACCCTGACTTTTGTGAAAAAAGATGAGCCGGGTATCTGTTTAAAAGTAGATCATGAAGAACTTTCCGAAGATAAGAACAATTTAATTTACCGGGCAGCAGAGCTTTTAATGGAAAAAGCGGGTGTGAAGCAGGGCGTAGAGATTACTCTTACAAAAAGAATTCCGATTGCAGCCGGAATGGCAGGCGGCAGTACCGATGCGGCAGCAGCCTTTCACGGAATCAACGAACTGTTCGATTTAGGATATTCTTTGGAAGAGTTACAGGCGCTTGGAGTAACTTTAGGAGCGGATATTCCGTATTGTCTTGCCGGTGGAACTGCAATTTCCGAAGGCATCGGAGAGATTCTGACGAAGCTTCCGGCACCACCGCAATGTACGTTAGTAGTGGCGAAACCGGATATTAACGTTTCAACGAAATTTGTATATGAAAATTTACATGCGAATACTTTGACATGCCATCCGGATATTGATGGCATGATTGAGGCAATCAAGAGTGGCAGTCTGCAGGGGATTACAGACCGACTGGGCAATGTGTTAGAAACTGTTACCGTCCGGGAATATCCTATTATAGAAGAGATAAAAAATCTGATGAAACAGGAAGGAGCAAAAAACGCTCTGATGAGCGGCAGTGGTCCTACTGTTTTCGGCATTTTTACAAAAGAAGAATTGGCGCAGGCAGCAGCGGCGCAGATTCGTGAGAAACAGTTGGCAGGACAGGTCTTTGTGACCAGATTTGCATAAGAAGGAGAGTGTTATATGGCGAGTCAGTTTCAAGTTAATATGGATGAATTTCTTCCATTAAGAGATGTTGTTTTTAATACCCTTCGTAAAGCGATTCTGACCGGAGAATTGAAACCGGGCGAACGACTAATGGAGATTCACCTTGCCAATCAGCTAGGGGTCAGCAGAACACCGATTCGTGAAGCAATCCGTAAATTGGAATTAGAAGGGCTTGTAATTATGATTCCGAGGCGTGGAGCGGAGGTTGCCCAGATTACAGAGAAGAGTTTAAAAGATGTTCTGGAAGTCAGAAGGGCATTGGATGCGCTGTGTGCAGAGCTTGCCTGTGACAGAATTACAGAAGCGGAAAAGCAAAGTCTGAAAAAAGCCTGCGATGATTTTGAACAGGCGACGATTAGCGGTGATGCAACAATAATTGCGGCAGCAGATGTGGCATTACATGATATTATTGTAGAAGCTACCGGCAACAAACGTCTGATTCAATTGATTAACAATCTGTCTGAGCAGATGTATCGCTATCGTTTCGAGTATATTAAAGACGAACAGCAGCATAACAACCTGGTAGAAGAACATAGAATGATTTATGAAAGTATTATAAAACAGGATAAGGAAAAAGCAGCCCAAGCAGCAAAGTTACATATTGATAATCAGGAAAAATCCATTATCCGCCAGATTCGCATGGAAAACGTATAAAAAAGAATACGTCGGGAACACTCCTTATAAATCAAAGCAGGAAGACTTTGACAATGAAGGAGAAAAGAAATGAATACAACAAAATTCCCGAAACTAAGATTGTTTTTAGCAGGTACATTTGCTTTTATATGGTGGTTCCTGTTTTATCCGGAGCTGTGCTTTTCCGAAGATACATACGTTGTTGCTTATCAGGGAGAAACGTATGATGCGGCAACATGGCAAAAAGTGTATGCGGATAAGATGCAGAACGTAGAAGGCGTGGAACCGATAGAAATGTCGGAAGAATTTTGTGAACAGCTCTTGCAGGCAGACGAAGAACAGATTATAGTAAAGAGCAGACTGTTAGAATTTTGGCAACAGTCAAAAAACTAGAAAAGAAAGATATTGAGATAAAAGAAGCAGAATAAGAAGAAAATCAGAATATAAGAAGGAACAGCATTATGCAAAAAGAATTACTTTGCAATGCACCAATCGGTGTTTTTGATTCCGGTGTTGGCGGACTCACAGTAGCAAGAGAAATTATGCGCCAGTTACCGAATGAAAGAATTGTGTATTTTGGCGATACAGCGAGAGTTCCCTATGGTAGCAAATCTCGTGAGACAGTCACCAGATTTTCCAGACAGATTGTACGGTTTTTGCAGACACAGCATGTAAAGGCGATAGTTGTTGCTTGTAATACAGCAAGTGCGTTTGCACTGGATGAATTAGAGAAAGAAGTAGACATTCCAATTATTGGCGTAGTAAAGCCGGGAGCTAAAACTGCATTAGAGGCGACACATAACGGTAGAATTGGTGTTATTGCAACCGAGGCAACGATAGGAAGCGGTATTTATAAAAGATACATAGAAGAAAATGACAGTAGTGTCAGTGTTATCGGTAAGGCATGTCCTTTGTTTGTGCCACTTGCGGAAGAAGGTTTGTGGGAAGATCCGGTAACGGATGAAATTGCAAGAAGATATCTGGCAGAGTTAATCGATATCGATATTGATACACTGATTCTTGGCTGTACCCATTATCCGTTGTTGCGTTCTACCGTAGCAAAAATTATGGGCGATAACGTAACATTGGTAAACCCAGCATATGAAACGGCCAGAGAATTGAAAGAATTATTGGAAAAGGAAGGGCTGGAGAGTAAAAAACGTCCCGAACTTGGAACCGAATTATATCAGTTCTTTGTCAGTGATGCAGCAGACAAATTCCAGAAATTTGCCAATTCCATTATTCCTTATGGAATACTTTCAGCAAAAGTGATTCATATTGATGAATACTAATGCATAGGAGGATAAGATGACAAAAGACGTATTGGTTTCTCTGCGCGGCTTGCAGTTTGAACAAAGCGGTGAAGACCCGGAGCAGATTGAAACAATTACCGTTGGGAATTATTATGAGAAAAACGGAAAACATTATGTAATATATGATGAAATAACAGAAGGTTTTGAGGAGCTTACCAAAAACAGAATGAAGTTTAATGAGCAATTTTTAGAACTCACCAGAACCGGCCTTGTAAACGTACATATGGTATTTGAAAAAAACAGAAAAAATATGACCAGTTACCAGACACCATATGGAAATATCATGATTGGAATTGATACAAAGCAGATTCAGATTGATGAGCAGGATGACCGGATTATGGTCACAGTTGAATATGCGCTGGATATGAACTATGAATTTCTTGCGGATTGCAAAATTGTTCTTGAGATTCGTTCCAAAGAAAAAAGAGAAGCATTTCTTTTGTAGAATGCTTCTCTTTGTTGTTATCATTATTTAACTCATTATTTAACAGGTGTTGCACCGGCTTTTTCCTGTGCTTTTTCAAGAGCACGTTTGAAGAAACCTTTCTTTTTCTGCTCTACCGGCGCCTGCTTGCCGTGAAGACCTTTTACATCAGTAATATAAATTCCACTGACAACAGCTTTTACTTCTTTTTTCACCGGGATGGAATCAAAAATTTTTTCATCCGAAATTAATGTCATAATCTGTGGACCGACTTTTGCTTTAACAACCGGTAATTTTGAACCTCTAAGCAGCTTAGGAGTCTGGTCAATGACTGCCTGTGGCAAACCGGATTCTTTCAGTTTCATTCTTTTTTTATCAATGATTAACATGGAAACAGTCTGTTTCATGGCATCCATCTGTGCCTGCTGCGCATCCTGTTTTTTCTGCATTTTCTTTCCTAAAAAATATAAAACGACTGCAGCAATAATAAGAACTGCTAAAATGCACAATAATACAATTGATAACGTGCTCATATAGGTACCTCCGAAGTTTTCTTGATTTTGCATCAAATATTTTAACATTGATTTTCATATTAAGCAAGGGAAAGGCAAACATTTTGGAAAGAAACTCTTTCAAGAGGCGATAATTTGTGATATATTCTAGTATAGTGCATAGTGTGAAAAGGGCATGCACAGAAATGGAGATTATTATGAAGAAGAAAATAGCATTGCTGGCAACAACTGCATTGGTAGCGGGAATGTTGACCGGTTGTAGCAAAAATGCTACTTATGTAAGTGAAATTGATGCAGCAGATTTTGTTACTTTAGGAGAATATAAAGGCATTGAAGTGACTGTGGAAGAAGCTTCTGTGGATGAGGCAGAGGTAAATGACTATATTACTTATGTACTTTCCATGACAACTACACCAACAGAAGTTACAGATAGAGCAGTGCAGAGCGGTGATACCGTAAATATTGATTATGCCGGTTATCAGGATGGTGTGGCTTTTGATGGTGGTACGGCAGAGGGACAATCCTTAACAATTGGTTCCGGCCAGTTTATTGAAGGTTTTGAAGAAGGCTTGATTGGAGCTAATATCGGTGATGAGGTAACATTGGAGTTGAGTTTTCCGGATGATTACCGGAATGCAGAACTGGCAGGCGCAGCGGTTACCTTTGAAGTTAAAATCAATGGTATTTCAGCTTATGAACTGACAGATGAATATGTACAGGGACTTGGCATAGAAGAAGTCAGTACCGTAGAAGAATATCGTGACTATGTACACGAACAGTTATATGCACAGGCGGTAAGCGAATATGATAGTAATTTGAAAAATGCAATCATTGATGCTGTTTTGGCAGATTGCGTATTTAAAGAAATCCCAGAGAAGATGGTTGAACGTTATTATGGTATCGTAGAAGAAAGCATGACATCTATGGCAACTAATTATTACGGTATGACTTTGGCAGATTATATGCAGAGTTATTATGGCATGGATGAAGCTACTTATCAGGAATCTTTCAAAGAGCAGGCTTCTCTTATGGCACAGCGATACATTATGTTCCAGGCAATTGCAGATGTGGAAGATCTCAATATGACTGATGAGGAAATGGCAAAAGCATTAGAAGAGCAGGTTATTTCTTATGGATATGAAAGCGTTGAGCAGTTTAAAGAAGAGAATGATGCAGAAACCTATGAAGAATATCTGATGGGAGATGAAGTTGTGGCATTCCTCATTGATAATGCCGTAGTTACTAATACTACTGCAACCGATACAACAGAGGACACAACAGTAGAAGAAACAACAGCAGAGGAAACAACGACAGAAGAAACCACAACAGAAGAAACAACAGCAGAATAGAAAATAAAATATACACAAGGGATAACTTAGAAAGGTGAGGACTTTTTTATGGAATTAACAGATATTAAAGACTTATATCGTAACAGTGAAAATTATATTGACAAAGAAGTAACCGTTGGTGGATGGGTAAGAAGCATCCGTGATTCCAAAACTTTTGGATTTATTGTAGTAAATGATGGTACTTTCTTTGAACCACTGCAGGTTGTTTACAGTGACAGCCTTGATAACTTTGAAACAATTTCCAAATTAAATGTAGGTTCTGCAATTATTGCAAAAGGTAAAATCGTTGCAACACCACAGGCAAAACAGAAATTTGAAATGCAGGCAGAAGAAATCATAATTGAAGGTGCTTCTACCGCAGATTATCCATTACAGAAAAAAAGACACACCTTTGAATACTTGAGAACAATTTCTCATTTAAGACCAAGAACAAATACATTCCAGGCAACATTCCGTGTGCGCTCTCTGATTGCATATGCAATTCATTCCTTTTTCCAGGAAAGAGGATTCGTATATGTGCACACACCACTCATTACAAGCAGTGACTGTGAAGGTGCCGGAGAAATGTTCCAGGTAACAACCTTAGATTTGGATAACATTCCGAGAAACGAAGATGGCAGCATTGATTACAGCCAGGATTTCTTTGGAAAACAGACAAACTTAACAGTAAGTGGACAGCTGAATGTAGAAACTTATGCGTTTGCATTTAAGAACGTATATACTTTTGGACCGACTTTCCGTGCAGAAAATTCCAATACAACAAGACATGCAGCAGAATTCTGGATGATTGAGCCGGAGATGGCTTTTGCTGATTTGACAGATGATATGAGAGTAGCAGAGGATATGCTGAAATACGTTATCCGCTATGTGCTGGAAAATGCACCGGAAGAAATGAGCTTCTTCAATCAGTTTGTAGACAAAGGTCTGATTGAAAGATTAGAGCATGTATTAAATTCCGATTTCGGTCATGTAACTTATACAGAAGCAATCAAGATTCTGGAAAAGCACAATGATGAATTTGAATACAAAGTATTCTGGGGCTGCGATTTACAGACAGAACATGAGCGTTACCTGACAGAAAAGGAATTCAAACGTCCGGTATTCGTAACAGATTATCCAAAGGAAATCAAAGCCTTCTATATGAAACTGAATGAAGATGGTAAGACAGTAGCAGCAATGGATTGTCTTGTACCGGGAATCGGTGAAATCATCGGTGGAAGCCAGAGAGAGGATAATCTGGAAGTATTAGAGAAGAGAATGGAAGAGATGGGGCTTAATAAAGAAGATTATGATTTCTATCTCGACCTTAGAAAATATGGTTCTGCAAGACATGCAGGATTCGGTCTTGGTTTTGAAAGATGCGTTATGTATCTGACAGGTATGGGCAATATCAGAGACGTTGTTCCATTCCCAAGAACGGTTAAGAATTGCGAACTGTAAGAAATAGAGAAGCGGATAAATTGCACGTTGCAATTAGAAGCAGAATGATAAAGATAGAGGCGCATAATGGCACAAATGAAAAAAAGATTTGTAAAATTCATAAGCATAATGACAGCCTTAACGATGTTAGTTGTAGTGGTAGAACCGGTGAGTGCTACCACTATTTCTGATTTGCAAAAACAGAAAGAAGAGAACGAGAAGCAACTAGAAAATGTCAATCAGCAGATTTCGAATTATAAAGGTGCACAGGCTGATGTGGGCAGTGAAATAGAAGAACTGGATGCAGAAATGGTAACGCTTCTGACCGACATCAATCTGATTGAAGAAGCAATCGCGGATAAAGAAGAGGAAATTGCGCAGACACAGTTAGACTATGATGCAGCGGTGGCAACGAAGGAAGAACAGTACGAATCCATGAAAATCCGCATCAAGTTTATGTATGAACAGGGAGATGTTTCCTATTTGCAGCTTTTCACAGAATCGTTGAATGTCAGCGATATGGTTAACAAAGCGCATTATGTAGAAGAACTTTATGAATATGACCGCAAACTGTTAGAAGAATATCAGGCAACCGTAGAGCAGGTGGCGGCACTTCAGGATGAGTTAGAGGAAGAAAAGTCAGAATTGCAGACTTCCCAGTATGAATTGGTAGAACAACAGACTTATGTGGAAGAAGTGCTTGCCGAAAAAAAAGAAGAATATGAGAATTATACGGTTGTGCTTGCACAGGCAAAACAGGAAGCAGCTGCGTATACTACGAAGATTAAACAGGAAACTGCTCAGATTCGTAAGTTAGAAGAAGAGGAACGTAAGCGCAAGGAAGAGGAAGAACGGAAAAAGAAAGAGGAAGAAGAACGCAAGAAAGCGGAACAGGAAGCTTTGCTTGCTTCACAGGAAGGACAGAACAGTGAAAGTGCAAGCAGTTCGTCGGATTCATCTGAGAGTAGTTCGTCCTCGGGCAGTTCATCCAGTTCCGGTACATCATCAACGACAACATCAGGCTCCGGCAGCAGCAAGGGACAGCAGATTGCCAATTATGCCTGCCAGTTTATCGGAAATCCTTATGTGGCCGGCGGAACCAGTCTGACAAATGGTGCAGATTGTTCTGGTTTTGTTATGTCGGTGTATCAGGCATTTGGTTATTCTCTGCCAAGAAGTTCTTATGCGCAGTCCGGTGCAGGAACGGCGGTTTCTTATTCCGAGGCACAGCCCGGTGATATTATTTATTATGGTGGACATGTAGGAATTTACATAGGAAATGGACAGATAGTACATGCAAGTACGGAACGAACCGGAATTAAAATAACGTCAGCAACCTATCGAAGCATTATTACGGTAAGAAGGATTGTGTAACATAAAGTCATAACCCCTTGAAATACTTCATACAATGTAAAAAAGTATTTTGAGGGGAATTTTTTTGAAAGATTATATCGAGGAAAGAGCAATCGATATTGCTAATTATATTATTGAAAACAATGCCACTGTCAGACAAACGGCGAAACAGTTTGGTATTAGTAAGAGTACGGTACATAAGGACGTAACAGACCGCTTATCACAGATTAACCCGGTACTGGCATCCGAAGCACGAAAAGTTCTGGATGTGAATAAGTCAGAAAGACATATTCGTGGCGGCCTTGCAACAAAAGAAAAATATTTACATAAGCATGCTCTATAAATCAATAAATATGTTGGCCTATAAAACGAAATTATGATATTATATTTATATATGTTTTTTTATTATGAGTAAGTGTGCAAAAGATGCGTAAGAGGGAAACCTATGATACATATTTTTATTGTAAATCCTTTTGCCGGAAAGAAAACATTTGCAGATGATTTGCGAACGAAACTGGCGAAAATCGAAGGACTTAATTATTTCGTTTTTAATACAAGATGTCAGGGGTATGAAAAAGAACTCGTGAAAAAAGTGCAGACCATTTTTGAAAATGAGAAGCTGCGCTTCTATTGTTGCGGTGGTTCCGGAACCATGAGGAATATGCTCAATGGATTTGATGATTTGGAAAATGCTGAAGTTGCCTTTTTTCCGTGCGGACTGACCAATGATTTCCTGAAAGTATTTGGCGAAGACCAAGAAAAATTTTATCAGATAGAAGAGTTGATTGATGGCGATGTTATTACCGTTGATTATATCAAAACGAATCAGGGTATCGCCCTCAATACCTTTTCTGTCGGATGGGATTCTGCGATTGTAAATAAAGTAGAAGAGTATCGGATTTTAGGCATGTTTGGAAAACAGATACCGTATATAGGAGCGACTGTGTATGCTTTGTTCCGGGCGAAACCACAGGAGTACATTGTATATCTGGATGATCAGAGAATAGAAGGCAAATTCGCAGAAGTTTTCTGGGGGAACGGTAATGTGCTTGGCGGAAGTCTTTATTTCGCGGAACAAGCTTTCATTACGGACGGATTGGGTGAATATGTGCTGGGGCCGAATGTAAGGGCTTTAAGAGCACTTCCGATTTTGATGGCAATAACAGGTAAAAAATATGCGAAAGTCAGAAAAACCTGTAAGTGTGGTCATTGTAGTACACTTCGTCTGAGACGGAAAGATGGTGCGCCATTTACTGTCAATTTTGACGGAGAGTTGGTAAATGATGTAAAAGAGTGGGAAGCCCAGATTGTGAAACAGGGACTTCACCTGGTAGTACCTAAGGGGGTGAAGCTATGAAAGATAGTTTTTATATCGGTCGTGTTTCCAGTCATTTCCTATATTGTGCAAGTGCAATTCTTGTAATATTAGGGGGATTTGCGCAAGGAATGGTTCCACTGAAAATACATATGTATATATCAATCTTCCTGTTGGCTAGTGTTATTATACTGAACCGTATGTGGAAGAACTATGTCATTGGAGCTTTTGAGTACAAAAGAATTCTGATGACTTTGGGCGTGGTTTTAACCGTTATTGTTAGTTATGAATTTAATAACCCGCATTTGCTTTTTTATATTTTGTTTGTGCAGTGCTTTTCCGCCTCTCTTTTTGGTGATAAAAGTTTATGCCTGTTTCAGTTAGCGATAGTCAGCGTATTTTTGTTGGTAGTGGGTGTATTAAATTATGGTAATCTGGTCGATATGTCATGGTTATTTGGCGAACCGGGAGAATTATCTTTAAATGAGTATTGCTCAGGATACTTTAATATTCTGGTAATAGAGTGGATGATGATTACACAGATACAACATATTAATTTCCAGAGCAGACAGAATCGGGAACAGGAACGAAGTCTGGATGATTTGTTGAAGGTTGTAGAGACCAAGTGTGATGAAGCAAGACAAGCTACTAAGAGTAAATCAGACTTTTTATCTAATATGTCTCATGAAATCAGAACACCTATCAATGCAGTTCTTGGTATGAATGAGATGATTTTGCGTGAAAGTACAGAAGAACATGTGAAAGAATATGCAGTTAATGTAGAAAGTTCCGGCAAAATGTTGCTTTCACTTATTAACGATATTCTGGATTTTTCTAAAATTGAGTCCGGCAAGATGGAAATTGTTCCGGTAGAATATCAGCTTAGTTCCGTGCTGAATGATTTGCTTAATATGATACAGCCGAAAGCAACTCAGAAAGGATTGAAGCTGGAGATAGAAGTAAATGGCGATACGCCAAATTATTTATATGGTGATGAAGTGCGTATTCGTCAGATTGTAACTAATCTGCTTACGAATGCGGTAAAATATACGGATGTTGGTACGGTTACTCTGAAAGTGGATTTCTGGATAAGAACAGAAGGTGAAATACAGTTGTGTTTCGATATCTGTGACACCGGTAGAGGTATTAAGCCGGAAGATCAGGAGAAGCTTTTCCAATCCTTTAGACGAGTTGACCAACAGAATAACAGAAATATTGAAGGAACAGGACTTGGACTTGCTATTACGAAGAGCTTTGTAGACATGATGTGGGGAAGCCTAAAGGTAGAGAGTACTTACGGAAAAGGTTCAACTTTTTCTGCTGCAATTCCTCAGAAAGTTGTGCGAACAGAAGTAATTGGTGATTTCAAGAAACAAGTAGAACAGAGTGTACAGGCTCGTTCCTCTTATCGGGAGAGCTTCCAGGCACCGGATGCTAAGATTCTGGTAGTGGATGATAATGGTATGAACCTAACCGTAGTAAAAGGTTTGCTCAAGCTGACAAAAGTGCAGATTGATACGGCTATGAGTGGTATGGAGTGCTTGCAGAAACTGCGTGAAAATAAATACCATGTAATTCTTCTGGATCATATGATGCCGAAGATGGACGGTGTGGAAACACTGAACTGCATGAAAGAAGAAGGGCTGGCAAAAGAAATCCCGGTTATTGCGCTGACGGCGAATGCTGTTTCCGGTGCAAGAGAAATGTATATGGATTATGGATTCCAGGATTATCTCTCTAAACCGATTGCCGGTAAGTCATTGGAGAAAGCGCTTGTTCGCTGGCTGCCACAGGAACTGTTAATGCTGACGGATGAGGAAGAAAATCTTTCTTCGGAGCCTGATGAAGACACTGAATACACAGACACAAATACGGATGCAACCATAGCGGAACTTGATAAGGAAACAGCCATGATGTACTGCTGTAACAGCGAAGAGATGTATCGTGAACTGTTGAATTCCTACTATGGACAGCGTGAAAAATGGATGACATCAATTCCTTCTTATATTGAGCAGGAAGACTGGGAGAATTACCGCATTCTGGTACATTCCATAAAGAGTAATTCCATGACAATCGGAGCGAAAAACTTTTCTGAAGAGGCAAGAAAGCATGAATTTGCCGTAAAAGAAGGCAATTATGATTTGCCAAAGAAAGAATGGAAAAAGTTTTTAACACATTATAAAAAAGTGCTCGTGCAGGTACAGGATATTCTGGAACAGTCATAAGGTTATGGATTAAGCAAAACATAAAAGATATTATGTTTTTTTGTGTATAAGTTTTGACAAGATATTCGTGTATCTTTATAATGTACTGTAATTGGACATTTTGGAAGTATAAAATTGTGTATAAATGGGAAAATAAACGACAGATGAGGGAGAAGACATGGAAAGAGAAATTGTTATCGTATTGGACTTCGGTGGGCAGTACAATCAGTTAATCGCAAGAAGAGTCAGAGAATGCAATGTTTACTGCGAAGTTCATCCGTACAACTTAAGTCTTGAAAAAATTAAAGAAATGAACCCAAAAGGTATTATTTTTACCGGTGGTCCGAACAGTGTATATGGTGAAGAAGCTGTTCTGTGTGAAAAAGAAATTTTTGAATTGGGCATCCCGATTCTGGGCATCTGCTATGGTTCACAGTTGATGGCACATTTGCTTGGCGGAAAAGTAACAACAGCTCCTGTCAGTGAATACGGTAAGACAGAAGTTAACATTGACAATGCAACAACAATGTTTCATGGCGTATCCGACAAGACAATCTGCTGGATGAGTCATACCGATTATATTGAAAAAGCACCGGAAGGCTTCAAGATTACAGCACACACTCCGGTTTGTCCGGTTGCAGGTATGGAATGCCCGGAAAAAGGACTCTACGCGGTGCAGTTCCATCCGGAAGTTATGCACACCGTAGAAGGTATGACAATGCTTCGTAACTTTGTTATGAATATCTGCAAATGTACCGGTGACTGGAAGATGGATTCTTTTGTAGAAACTACCATCCAGGCAATTCGTGAAAAAGTTGGAAACGGTAAAGTGCTCTGCGCGCTTTCCGGTGGTGTAGATTCCTCCGTAGCTGCCGTTCTTCTGGCAAAAGCAGTTGGAAAACAGCTTACCTGTGTGTTCGTAGATCACGGTCTGCTTCGTAAAAACGAAGGCGATGAAGTTGAGGCAGTATTCGGACCAAATGGTTCCTATGATTTGAACTTTATCCGTGTTAATGCACAGGAAAGATTCTACAAAAAACTTTCCGGTGTTACCGAACCGGAACAGAAACGAAAAATTATCGGCGAAGAATTTATTCGTGTATTCGAAGATGAAGCGAAGAAAATCGGTGCCGTTGATTTCTTAGTACAGGGAACTATTTATCCGGATGTTATCGAAAGTGGACTCGGCAAGAGTGCAACAATCAAGTCCCACCACAATGTAGGCGGACTCCCGGATTGCGTTGATTTCAAAGAAATCATTGAACCATTGCGTATGCTTTTCAAAGACGAAGTGCGTAAGGCTGGTCTGGAGCTCGGTATTCCAGAAAATCTTGTATATCGCCAGCCATTCCCTGGTCCAGGACTTGGCATCCGTATCATCGGTGAGGTAACAGAAGAAAAAGTACACATCGTTCAGGATGCGGACTATATCTATCGTGAAGAAATTGCGAAAGCAGGCGTAGATAAAGATTTAGGACAGTATTTTGCAGCACTTACTAACATGCGTTCCGTAGGTGTCATGGGTGATGAAAGAACCTACGACTACGCAGTAGCACTTCGTGCAGTATGCACAAGTGACTTCATGACTGCGGATTGTGCGCAGATTCCTTGGGAAGTACTTTCAAAAGTGGCAAACAGAATCGTAAACGAGGTCAAAGGGGTTAACAGGGTAATGTACGATTGCACCAGTAAGCCACCGGCAACGATTGAGTTTGAGTAGACTAAAAGGAGCTAGAAGCCAGTATTTACAAGGCTTCTAGCTCTTTTGGGTTACAAATGGGTTGCAAATTTTCTTGCCACCATTATTTCTAATATCATGTATATCTTAAATATAATCTTTTATCGGGATGTTATACATCCTCAATGTATCTTCTATATCTGCCTCGTAGGTAGATTCATCAATTATTTCAGAATCCCACTTTTCTTTTTGTGACTTGAAATGAGAAAGGAGGGTAATCATTTGGTTATTCGTAAAGCAGAAAAATACATATAGTTTGTCATCCTCCGCTTTGCAGGAGAAGGATAGACAACTCATACCGGCTTTTTGTATATCGGAAAAAGCACGTACAAATTCCATGTAGGTTTTAATTACGTCTTCTGACGAGTTAAATAGCATATCCTGGTCGATTTGAATACGAATGTCGTCAGGAGAATTCGAATCATAAATGACAGAAATAGCAAGCCCTGTATTTGTTAATGCTAGAAAGTATTTATAAAATTCAGAGAATGTATTTACTGGATTATGATTGTCTGAAAGCAACTCATGATTTCTATCATGAAATTCTTGCAAAATCAGTTGAGATTCTTTCATTTGCTCGCCAAAGTGGTAAGGGTAGCGTGCCTTCCAGATGATATAATCGCGTTTCTTTTTGGTAATGGTAGAACTGGAATCATTGATATCCGGTTGTAGTTCATTGCGCTTACGTATCCAGTCATTAATTCCGTTTATCAGCCAGTTGGTATCCAGCTTTTTATCATCCTGTGAGAAGGATAAAGTGTATGAATTATCAGCTTTATCGATTCGTAAACCATACTGTTCTTCAAGTTCAAAAAGTATGTGCATAATGCTGTTGGTGTTATCAAGGTCAGGTTCTGACAGTGCTAATGCATTGACACCAAGTGCATCGGCAATCTCAAATAGTTTGCCGTCCTTTGGAGTACGGACATTATTTTCATATTGTCTGATTCGATCTCCGGAGAGTCCTACCATTTTGCCAAGCTCTGCCTGTGTAAGTCCATTAAAAGTACGATATTTCTTTATTTTTTCACCAATTGTCATAGGGAAAACCTCCTTTGCAAACATTATTGTACCATATATTTATCAAAATGTGAACAGTAATGTTTTTGAAATTGTGAAAAATAAGTACAAAAATGTGCTTGACAGAAACAAAAAAGGTAGTATAATAAAAAACAACCGTAACAAAAATGTACTTGCGATGTGGTGTCGGGTGGTTTTATACATAAAAAGTGAAGGGAGGTAAGCGTATGGACAAGAAAAGATTTGTAGATGCTGAGGAGATTTGCAATGACTGGGAAGTTAGTAAAGCGACAGCATATCGCATGATTCGTAACATGAATGAACAGTTGAGAAAAATGAATCCTAATTTGATTGTGATTGCAGGAAAAGTCAACCGGGAATTTTACGAAGAATGTTGCACCGTAACAAAATCGAGTAAGCTGACACCTACTCGATTACGTTAACATTCACATCGCATGCAAAGCATGCTCAGTGATGTGCATTCGCCAAATGGATTTTCGTGCAAGCACAAATCCACTTGGCTCATTGTTAACACAAATAAGAGGCTCCTGAATGAACAGGAGCCACTGCGCACGATATTGGTATACCGAGCTCTAGACAAGTGTAGTATACCATATTCGGCGCTTTCTAACAATTGAAAGGAGAAAAATATGGCAGCACTAAAAGAAAAAGACAGAAAAGGATGGAGAGCCTATATCAGATATGTTGATTGGCAGGGAGTTAATCAAATTCATACTAAAAGAGGTTTTCGTACAAAGAAAGAAGCAATTGAATATGAAAGAGAATTTCTATTGATGAAAGCAAGGGATATCAATATGGGATTTGAGCAGTTTGTAAAGGTATATCTGGCAGACGTAAAGCCCCAGATAAAATATAACACCTACCTTACGAAAGAACACAATATCAAAACGCATATTCTTCCTTATTTTGCCAATAAGACGCTTGCAAGTATTACAGCGACAGATATTATCCAATGGCAGAATGAAATGCTTTCTTCAAGAGATAAGAATGACAAGCCTTATGCACAGACATATCTTAGGACAGTTCAAAATCAGTTGAACGCGATTATGAACCATGCACATAGGTATTATGGATTGGTTGATAATCCTGTAACCAAGGTTAAGAAGATGGGAAAGGCAAAAGCAAAGGAGATGTTATTCTGGACAAAGGAAGAGTATTTGAAATTTGCAGATGTTATGAAAAGTAAGCCGATTTCATATTACGCGTTTGAGGTGTTGTATTGGACTGGCATACGTGAAGGAGAATTACTTGCCCTTACAAGAGGCGATATTGATATCGAAAACAGAAAGCTGACAATTAACAAGTCGTTTCAAAAGCTTAAGGGAGAAGATTATGTGACGGATCCTAAAACAGAAAAGAGCAACCGAATTATTGACTTGCCTGAGTTTTTGTGTGATGAGTTGGAGGATTATTTTGGCATGATTTATAAATGCAAAGAAGATACACGGTTATTCACATTTTCAAAGAGTTATCTTCATCATGAAATGGACAGAGGTAGCAAGGTAGCTGGTGTCAAACGTATTCGTGTTCACGATTTGCGTCACAGTCACGTGGCTCATCTCATCGAGCTTGGCTTTTCTCCGGTTGAGATAGCGGAACGAATGGGACATGAGGGGATATCGGTGACATACACGTATTCACATTTATACCCTTCCAAGCAGAAAACTATGGCGGATAAATTAAATCAGGATAGAAGGGAGGCTGAGTAATATGGCAAAAATATACAGACGAAGTACCTTGGTTTCCGGTACGAAGAAAAAGCAGCAGAAACAAAAAAGGGTTCGCAATATAATTATGAATTTTAGGGTTACGCTGGAAGAAAAAGATATTATAGAACGAAGAATTCGGTTGTCCGGTTTGGCAAAGGGTGATTTCTTTATACAGTCTTGTAAAAATCAGAAAATTATTACAACCGGCAACATTAAGACATTCGATGCTATCCGTGAATCAATGAAACGGATTGATGAGCATTTGTTGTGTGTTCATTCAGTAGAGGAGTTGGATGAAGCAGTTCTTGTAGAACTTAGAACGATATTGGAAATGTTGGATAGTGTATATGGCGAGAATCTGATAGATGCCGGAGCAGATGAGGAAGGTGATACTGGTGAGTGAATCAATTGTAGAGTTACTTGGAATTGAATATAAGGAAAGAGATGACGGATTATTATATCCAGTTCTTGGTTTGCAGGAAGAAAAGCAAATTGATGTGGGAAAGTATGGATATATCTGGATTCAGTATATGCTGGAAAATCATAATGCCGAGTATCGAAAACTTGTAAGGGAAGGAAAGGTAAATTTGACCGCGGCTAAGATTAATGAAGAAGCATATGAAATGCTTGATGTAATCGTAGAAAAGTATCTTGAGAATCACAAACCAAAGAATCCTCATTCAACAATGGAGATGTGGAAACTAAGACAACAGGTGCAGATGCAGGCAGAAGAAATTGTCCTTGCATCTGTCATTTATAACAGATATTAGGGAGGAAATAGCTTATGTATATTAGAGAAAAAGGAATATTAATCGTAGCAATTGACCATGGATTTTGTACCATTAAAACACCACATGAGGTGTTTGACAATGGTGTGACGAAGCTGGATACCATGCCAGCATTTAAGGAAAATACAATTAAATATGATAATAACTACTATAAGATTGGAGAGGGAAGGCTTTCTATGAAGGATACGAAAACCTCGGATGATGATTACTTTATCTTGACGCTGGCGGCAATTGCAAAAGAAATGGAACGGGAAGGAATCACGTATGCAAACAAGATTGTAATTGCGGCGGGGCTTCCCTTTGGAAGATATGGTGCTGAGAAAAAAGATTTTGCTAATTACTTGAGAAGAGGATTTGTGCTTTTTCATTACAACGACAAATCTTATAGTGGAAAAATTAGCGATGTAAAGCTGTTTCCACAGTGCTATGCAGCAGTGGTGAACAGACTGGCAAATATGTCGCCGGAACAGTTGATAGTAGACATTGGCTCCAAGACAATTGATGTGGTTCATACCAAAAATCATAAGCCGGTGGAAACGGAATGCTTTTCGATTCCGGAGGCTCTTATTGCAGCAACAAGACAGGTGGAAAATGCCATTTATAACCGGATGAATAAGCATATCACAGAGGAACAGATTCAAAAGGTAATGATGGCGAAAAATGTGATTTGCCGGAGAAGTATATTGAAGTCTGCCGACAACAATTGATTGCATTTGCAAAGAAAGTGGAAGGACAGTTAAAAGAAAATGGCTATGATCCGGAGATTACACCAATCGTGTATTGTGGTGGTGGAGCCTGTGTGATGAAGGCTTTTGGAAGTATCAAAGGCTCTCATATCTGCTATATGGAAAATGTGAAAGCCAATGCAATCGGATATGAGTTCATTACTGAAAAGATGCTTCGAGGATAAAGTCATGGCAGGGAAAGATAACTACAAGATTGTGAATTTCAGGCTGAATCTGGAAAAGAAAGAAGAAAAGGAATTGTATGATTTTCTTCAAAGCATCGACGATGGAAATCTGAAAAACTGCTATGGGAGTAAGAGTGGTTTCATCAAGGAAATATTGATTGCTCATATGCATGGTGGCGTTAATCGTGGGAGTGAGATTACTGGAGGTGCCGGTGGTTTCAGTGTTGCCGGTGTTGTTACTGCATTTACGGAGGATGCAAGAGCAGAGCTAAATAGTGTTGTAAAAGGTGCTTTGCTGGAATGCTTGGATACACTGGAAGTGTTCGTTGGAGCTGTCGCTTCTACTGACAAAGGAAATGCGACTATAATGGAACCGGATAAAGCATCTTCTATACCACAGCAGACGGATGATATTCCGGACGATGCAATGGATTATCTGAAAGAATTATATGGGTAACAGTATAAACGGAGTCATGTAGTACAAATGTTTTACAAAGAAAAATTTTGTACTACATCGGCTCTGATATTAAAGCTATTTTATATGGGTGCAGGGACTCCTGCCAAGACGAAAAATGGTAAGCGGATATACCGCTTATATATTTTTCGGGAAAAGGTCTGACCTTTTCCGCATCTTGCAAGAACTGTACCAACCGCGAAGAAAAAAATTAGGGGATAAAAATTGCTTCTCCAGAGTGGTTCGGTGAGATTTTTGGATGACAAAATGAGGAAGTTGCGTTTGTGTAATACAACTATGGTGCAGACGAAAGTGATTTGTAAAAATGAAATGAAGATAGTGTCAAGTAAACTATGAAAAAAGCAGAGCAAAGAAAAAAGGGCTCAAACGAGAAATGAAGGTAGAGGTAAAAAGTATGTGGAAACAGATGAGTTACAGATGTAAGAGGAGCGTGATGATGTGGCAGGAAGAAAGTATAAATCAGATATAAAGAACCGGAAAGTATCTGTCAAGTTGTCGGAGAAGGATTATGAAAAACTTTGTACGGATGCTAGGAATGTAGGCTTGAATATCAGTGAATATATGCGTGAACTGATAAGTAGTGGTGGGAAAGTAGACACTACTTATGCGGATGACAGAGCAAAACTGATAAGACAGGTGGTGGGTATTGCGACAAATGTCAATCAATTGGCGAAAAGGGCAAATGCAAATGAAAGGGTATACTATTCGGATATATTGAATATGCAGGATTATCTAAAGGAAGTTCAATATTCCATGAGCGAGGTACTGAAGGTATGGCAATTACAAAAATCCTGAATATACAGGCAGCGGATGACAGAAATCCTGCAACGCATCTAAAAAATGCAATGGAATATATTCAAAATCCAGATAAAACCGAGGAATGTGTACTGGTGGGCAGTATTAACTGCTTGCCGGATACAGCATTTGAACAAATGATGGAAACGAAAGAATTGTACCACAAAACAGGTAAAAGACAGGGGTATCATGTCATAATTTCATTTTCACCAGAGGAAGTGGTCACACCGGAACAGGCGTTATATGTGGTGGAGCATTTTGCAAAGGATGTATTGGGGGATGATTACGAAGCAGTATATACAGTGCATACGGATAAAGAGCATATGCATGCACATCTCATTTGGAACAGTGTCAGCCTTGTTACCGGTAAGAAATATAATTCCCCAAAGGGTAACTGGAAGAATAAGCTTCAGCCGGTTACCAATAAATATTGCAAGGAATTGGGGCTAGAAATCTGTCCGGCGGAGTACAGTAAAAATCCTGTGAATATGACAAGGGATGAATGGCAGAAGGAACAGGATTTTAAGGAGTTTATATTTCGGGATGCTCAGTTTTGCGCGTTCAGTGCAGGAAGTGTGGAGCATTTTGAATTTCTGATGAGGAAGCTTGGATATGAATTTCAGCCAGGAAAATATCTGAGAGTAAGAATCCCGGGAAGAAAAATCTATCACAGGCTGGATAAAATGCACGAGATGTTTGAAGAAGGAAAACTGGACTGCTGGGTGGATATGCCATATATGGCAAAACCATACTTTTATTCCAATAATCCTGAAAAAATATATCGTGCCGACATGAGTGAGTATCAGAAAAATTTCTATGCGAAGATATATCGGATGCGAGTTATCGAGCATAAGAGATTCGATTACAAATCAGCATATTATGCAGAGGAATTAAGAAAGCTCTACAAGGTGCATGACGAATATCTGTTACTTGTAAAGAATGATATTCGGGATTTGCATGGTTTGATTCAGTTTATGGACAGTAAGGAAAGCGAGATAAAATCCATTGATGAAAGACAGCACAAGATATATAAGGAAAATCAGCGGAGAAAACGTAAGATTGTTACTACTGAGGAGATGCGTAAATATCAGAGTTGGCATTTATCAGTAGAGAAGGAACTAGCCAAACTAAAAGAGGAAAAGAAAAAGGCGAAGTATGATTACAAGCTGGCAGGAAATGTGTTGCGAGAGAATGTCTACACAGCACTATTGGTGGATGTGGAGAGGGAAGCCGTAAAGGATGTAAATGAGGTGGTTATGCCGGAATTTGCTGGTGTGCGTGGTAATAAGGATAATTCTGTTGACAAGGAAGAAGTAGCAAAGGTTGCAGATGAAGTGGTTCCTGTAGAAGATACTGTGCAAAAGGATGAGAATGTGGAAGAGGTTGTTTCGGTAGATACGATTTCAGAAGGAATTACATCGGAAGAAGTTATATCAAAAGAAATCTTGTCGGATACGAGAGTTTCCGATGATGGTATGTCAAATGAGAGAAAGCCTGAAAATGCTATGGAGAATGTTGTAATTAGTGGTGAGGTGCCGGTTCGTAATGATGTGGTCGGAGAAATAATAGAAGAGAAGTCTTATGATTTTCCTAAGAGATATACTGACTATTTGATGCTTGCATTAGAGAAGCGAGTGGAGTTGCACGGACTTTTGAATGAAAGCATTGGTACCACAGTTTTTGATGTTGTTAGGCAGAGTTTTGACAAGGCTGGTTATCGCGTTGGTTATAATGATATATATAACGAAGCAACTGCGATTGAAAACTATATTTCCGGAGTAAAGCGTGCTGGCAGGGTGGAAAGGATAGCAAACCAATTCAAAGAATGTGGTTCATATGAAAATATTCCGTCTGGTGTAAAAGCAGAAGTGTTTGGCTTTGAAATTGATGATTCAAGTGGCAATCTGAAGCTGTATATGAATGTTGTGAAAGCACTGGGATTACAAATGAAGAAGGAGGAGATGTTTGAAGACTATCAGAAGGTGTATGAGGAGACGATTAAGAGACAGGACAGTTATGATGTGCAGAAGGATAAGATGTGGGAGCACAGCAGGGCGAGATGAGCCCTGCTGGTGATGAAAAAATAATGTTTGTGGTCGGTGTTTACGTTTACGGTGAGTCTTGAGATTTTTTAATAGCCTCGCATGAATTTGCGAGAAACTGTTGAGTATGTGATAGTTATGTGATACAATATAAGTTGATAATTTGAGCTTTATGGAGGAGCGATTATGGCGGTATCATATAAACGATTGTGGATAAAATTAGCCGAAAAAGAAATGAGTAGGGCAGAATTGAGAAAAAAAGCTGAAATAGCCCCCAATACTATGACAAAACTTGCTAAAAATGAATATGTTGCTATGCCAATTCTCGATAAGATATGTAAAGTTTTAGAAACAGATTATGGTGATATTATGGAGTATATACCGGAAAGCAATTGTTAATAGCAAGACAAATGTACCAATTATGGGACAGCATTTATGATAAGATGTTTTATGGGGAATCTTAATATGATTCAATATTGGAGGAGGAATACTTATATGAATATATTTGAGGGACTTTCGGAAAAACAGCAAGAGGCAGTTGAAACAATTAATGAAGATTTGGAAATTATAGCATGTGCGGGTGCAGGGAAAACCGGTGTTGTAACGAGAAGGATTGTAAATATTCTCAAGCAGAAAAAGGATATTACTCCAGCAAATATTGTGGCGTTTACATTTACAGAAAAGGCTGCCGGGGAGTTGAAGAGTCGTGTGTATAAATATGCAAAAGAAGAACTGGGAAGTACCATCGGCTTTGCAGAGATGTACATTGGAACAATACATGGATTCTGCTTAAAAATGTTACAAGAATATATACCGCAGTTTCAGAGTTTTTCTGTATTAGATGAGATAAAAACTAAGTTATTTATTGAAAAAAACTATTTTGATTGTGGCATGAGAGATCTTGGGTTAAAAATGTATGTTGAAACAGGTTTATTTCTTTCAACAATGAGTATGTTAAATGAAAGTTGGGAAACAAGAAATAATTGGGACAAATGTACATATGATGCACTAGAGAAATATAGACAGTCGTTGTATTCGCAACATTATTTTGATTACTCACTTATTTTGCGTGAAATGCTGGATCAGATGCAGAATAATGACGAGTTTAGAGAAAGAATAACATCAAGAGTAAAATTTTTAACTGTAGATGAGTATCAGGATACAAATCCTATCCAAGAAAAACTTATACGCTTGATGAAGAATGGTGGATGTAATTTATGTATTGTTGGTGATGATGACCAGACGATTTATCAATTTCGTGGCAGTGATTCAGAGAATATACTAACATTCAAGGAGCGTTATGGTATCAATAAATATATCGTGCTTGATAAGGATTATCGGAGTTCGGAAGCAATAGTGGATATTGCCCAAAGAGTAATTATTAATAATAATCGCCGATTAAGTAAAAAAATGATATCGGGGGCAAATTTTAAGTATGAAGAAGGAGATACTATATATCGTGAATTTGAAGATATTGAGCAGGAATGTGATTTTATAGCAGATAGAATAAAAGCGTTGCATGAAAGTGGAGTAAAATATTCTGAAATGGCAGTTTTGCTTCGTAAGAAAAAATTTGGAGAGTTCTTTTCTGCATCATTTGATAAGTATGACATTCCGTATATCGTAGAAGGTGTCAATGAACTATTTTCTACAGCTGAATGTCAAGCTTCAAGAGGAATATTTAGGTATCTTAATGGTGAGATTAGCATGACAGAGCTTTTTAATTTGTGGAAAGGGATTAATTATAATCTGAATTTGAAGGATTTGTCGGATGCGTTGACTTACTTGAGTAGTATTGATGTAAAGAAGCTGAAATATTATGGTGAATTTATACTTCAAGAGATATATCACAATTTTCTTCGGATGATTTATATTACAGAAGAGGAAGGTAATACTGTTACAGAGGTGATTCTTTATAACTTAGGTAAATTTAGTCAGGTAATTAATGATTTTGAAACAATCAATTTTGCAACACTGCCTAAAAATAAGCTTGAACGATTCTGCAAATTCATGGAATATACAGCAAGTGGTTACTATCCAGAGGGACATTTAGATAATACATATATTCGTCCAGATGCTGTGAATATTATGACAGTGCATCAAGCGAAAGGCTTAGAGTATACAGCAGTTTTTGTTCCACAGTTGAGTAAAAACAACTTTCCGGCGGCAGGTGTAGGAGGTAAAAATGTTTGGCATGTGATAAGTAAAGATTGGGTTGAAAATTCGGAACGATTTAGTGGTGGTATTGAAGAGGAGCGAAGACTATTTTATGTGGCAATCACAAGAGCTAAAAAATATCTGTGTTTGACAAGGTGTCCGCATGGAAGAGATAAGAAGATTTCAACATTTATGATTGAAGCAAAGGATTCTCCATATATGCTATCTTACGATGACAGAATGGAGTATTCAGGTAAGCAACTTCCCCCCCCCTATGGTAGAGGAGGAATCTGCTATCAGCTTGAATTTTTCGATTTTACAAGATTTCTTTGATTGTGCTTACAGATTCAAGTTGTCAATGTTCTATGGATTTGTACAACCTATTGCGGCTGCGATGGGTTACGGAAATGCTGTACATAACATTGTACGTAACATTCATAAGAAGTACCTTGACGGCGAGAGTCTTACGAGTGAAGAAGTTCAGTCGATAGTAGAGGAAACTTTTTTTCTACCATATGCAAATAGCAAAATGGAACAAAATATGTTAGCGAGTGCGAAGAAATCAGTTGATAGTTATTTTCAGAAGAATAAGGAAGACTTCAAAAATATCGAAATGGCAGAAGCGGATATTGAATTAGATATGGGAGATGGTATTAAGGTTAATGGACGTATCGACCTTGTAAAACGTCGTGAAATATCAGGAGAAGAAAAAATAACAATAGTTGATTTTAAGACAGCTGACAGAGATGTTACAGAATGTTTGGAAGCGGAACAGCTTAGAATTTATGCACTTGGATACCAAGAACTGACAGGAAAAAGTGCAGACTATTTAGAGATTCTAAATCTTGACAATGCAGAAAGTGATAGGGTTCGCGTGACGGAAGGACTCACAGAAACGATTGCACAAGATATTCGAAATGCAGCAAAGAATATCAGGGCAAATAAATTGGATAAAAAGTGTTCAAAGGAGAAGTGTAGTACCTGTTATTTGAATTATCTCTGTTTAAGTAAGGAAGAAAAGAAAACTTATGTTGAGTAGGAGGGCTTATGGCTAATTTATCACAGATAAAAAGAGAAAAAATGTTGGAATTTCTTGAGACATTGAAGGAACAGCATAATGATGATGCGTCATTGATGGCAATCAATCAGATAGAGAAAGAACTTACAACAAAAAAATATGGTCTTGTGTGGGAAGAACACGAGGAAGAAGTAGATGTAAAAATGCATACACATATTCCTGTGTTTACAGAAGTGAAAGATAAAGAAATTGTGGGAAATCCGGAAAGTGAGCAGTACAATTTTCTCTTGGAGGGAGATAATCTGCATTCACTTAAGTTATTGGAAAAGACGCATAAAGGGAAGATCGATGTAATATATATTGATCCGCCGTATAATACAGGGCATAAAGATTTTATTTATGATGATGCTTTTGTAGATAGACAGGACGGTTATACACATAGTAAGTGGATATCTTTTATGGAAAAAAGATTAAGATTGGCACATGTTTTATTGAAATCATCAGGCACAATATTTATCAGTATCGATGATAACGAGTATGCCAATTTGAAATTGCTGTGCGATGAGATTTTTGGCGAAGAGAATATGATATCTGATATTATTTGGAATTCAAGAAAATCTGTGTCTAATGATGCAGTGGTGTCGTTGAATCATAACTATACATTGGTGTATACGAGAAACATAAATGAGTTTAGTAAAGTTAAACATACATTTAAACTAGCAGATACAGGAATGGGATTTGATAATCCAGATGATGATCCAAGAGGACCGTGGAAAGCAGATCCTTTTGATAGTCCGGGAATCCGTCCTAATTTAACGTATGGAATCAAAAATCCTAATACGGGTGAAGAATTCTGGCCACCGAAAGGAAGATGTTGGAGAACTGGAGAAAAAGAGTATTATGAATACTTGGCAGATAATAGGATTTTATTTGGAAAAACAGGTAAGGGTAAACCGCAACTGAAACGTTTCCTTTCAGAAGCACAAAGTAAAGGGATAACGCCAAAATCACTTTGGGATGATTGTGGAACTGCGACTGATGGAACAAAAGAACTTCAAGGAATATTTGGAGAAAAAGTGTTTGACACACCTAAACCTACAGGATTGATAAAAAAGATTATTGATTTGGCAGGCGATAAAGAGTCTTTGATTTTGGATTTCTTTGCGGGGTCTGGCACGACAGCTCAAGCAATATTAGATAAGAATAACGAGGATGGTGGAAATAGAAAATTCATTTTATGTACTAATAATGATGGGGATATTTGTTCAGAGGTAACATATCCAAGAATTTCTACAGTTATTACAGGAAAACGGTTAGATGGTAGTGTTTATTCTGAAGGAATAAATGCAAATCTAAAATATTATAAAACTGATTTTGTAGATAAAGAAAGTGAAGAAATTTATGAAGATCTTCTTGAACATATCAAAGAAATGATTCAACTTCAGTACGGAGTGAAGGTGGATAATCAGAAATATATTATGATTATGGATGACGAGGAAATGGATGAGTTTGAAAAACATTTCAGTAAATATGATGATATAAAAGTGGTATTTATTAATCAAGATGTTTTGCTAACTACTGCACAAGAAAAGTTGTTGCAGAATATTGATGTTAGAATTATTCCAGATTGCTACTTTGACTTTGAATTAAGAGAGGTAGGAGAATTATGGTAAGTAAGATAAAAGAATATGAATTCCAAGCACAATGTGTGGAGTATCTGATAGATAAAACAGTCGAGACTACCAGTAAGCAGGTAATTACTGTAAAGGCTCCGACTGGTGCTGGGAAAACGATTATATTGATAAAGTATGTAGATGACTTTTTAAAAAATACTGGTAAAAATACTGCTTTTGTATGGTTATGTCCTGGAAAGGGTAATCTGGAGGAACAAAGCAAAGAGAGAATGGAGGAAATGGCTCCTCATATAGACACAAGAAATCTAATGTATTCTATGATGGCGGGATTTGAACCGGGCAGTGTTACATTTATAAACTGGGAGCTAGTCACCAAAAAAGGAAACACAGCACTAAAAGATAGTGAACGTTCTAATCTTTTCGAAAAGATTGCGGAAGCCCACAAGGATGGAATAGAATTTGTAGTTATTATTGATGAGGAGCATTTGAACAATACTAAGAAAGCGGATGATGTAATAAGTGCATTTGCTGCTAAGAATATTATTCGTGTTTCTGCTACGGCAAATAAAGTGCCACATCAGGAATACTATGAAATCAGCGAAGAAGATGTTATAGGAGCTGGGCTGATTACTAGAGCGATTTATGTAAATGAAGGTGTGGATGAACGTAAAGAAATACAGAATGATTATGAGTATTTGCTTGACTTGGCTGATGAAAAAAGAAAAGAAATAGCAGAGGCGTATCATAAATTAGAGGTTAATGTGCGCCCCCTTGTTTTGATACAGTTTCCGATGGGACAACCAGAAACGATTAAAGCGGTAGAAGAAAAACTTTCCAGTATGGGATATACTTATGAAAATGGTATGGTTAATATTTGGATGAGTGATGAAAAAGTTGTAAGCGAAGATCTTATAAACCTAGATGGTTCGCCGGCATTTCTTTTGATGAAGCAGGCAATATCTACTGGCTGGGATTGTCCGAGGGCTAAAGTTCTTGTTAAATTGCGTGAAGGAGGAAGTGAGGATTTTCAGATTCAAACAATTGGTAGAATTCGCCGAATGCCGGAAGGTAAGCATTATGGTTTGAATATTCTCGATTACTGTTATATCTATACATTGGATACACAGTATAAGATGGGGTTATTGTCTTCTCTTGATAAAGCATATCAAGTACGTCGATTATTCCTCCGCGATGAGGCAAAAGGTTTTACGCTTACTAAAGAGCTGCGCGATTTGGATTTTGATGGTCTTGGTGAACGTGAGACGTTGGAAAAAGTATATGATTATTTCAAGAAAACTTATAACCTCGGTTCTGATAAGAATGTTAATCGAGAAAATCTTGAAGCGGGTGGATATAATTTCAGTCATGAGATTGATAATAAAATTCTTCAGGGAGTATTTAGGACGACGGAGGCTCTTGCACAAGGTGGTTCTGATAATCGAATAAAAATAAAAACAACGGTAAACACACATACACATGGTATTTACCTGCTGCATTCCGTTGATGAAATCAAAAAAGTTACAGGTATGCAATCTCAAAAGGTAAAGAATATTCTTAGAAGAATGTTTAGCAAAGGAAAAAAGAGAAAGTACAAACTTATTGAATTGGAGAATGCTGATTTCTATGCGTTCGTTATCAATAATGTAAAACAGTTGAAGATGGATTTTAAGATGGTAACATCGCAAATGGGTGGTAAACAGATGTCTTTTTCGCTCAATCCTAAAACCACAGATTTTTATATTCCGGATATGGAAATCTATAAATTTAGTGAGGTTAAGAATCGTCAATTACTTCGTATGAATGCATACAAAGAATATACAAATGAGTTTATTACAGATAAGACACGAAGCCGTCCGGAAAGACTATTTGAACGCTATTGCGAAAAAAATGATTTTGTCGAATGGGTTTACAAAAATGGAGATACTGGACAGCAATATCTTTCAATTGTATATACAGATGCATTTTTGAAACAATGGTTGTTCTATCCGGATTATATTGTTCATTTAAAAGATGGAACAGATTGGATTATTGAAACTAAGGGTGGCGAAGTATCGGGACATAGCAAAAACATAGATTTACAGATGGGGAATAAGTTCAATGCATTTAAACAGTATGCAGAGAAGTATAAGCTAAATTGGGGCTTTGTAAGAGATATAGATGATGAACTTTTTATCAATAATACTGAATTTGTTGATGATATGTCAGATGATAGATGGAGACCGTTGGAGGAGGAACTGTAGTTTCACACAATTACTAGTTGTGTATGATGTTTTGCTGTGAAATCAGAACTCCCAATATAAATGTGGATAGGTGGGATTTAGGTGACCAATCCCCAAAAATTAATAAGTTCATTTTAGGGAAAATACTTTTATAAAGAACTTGTTTACTCCAAGTTAAAATTTAATTTTTGTGATGGCAAAGGTACTGATTTTGTTACTGCAGGATAATATAAATATATAGTGTTATCGAAAGTTTTGGGAAGGAGAAGTGGAAGTATGAGAAACAATATAAGTACAGAAATAACAACAGTAGATGCTGAAATTATAAAATTATGTACTGACTCCGTCGAATTAATACATTATGCAAGAAATGTTGCTGTGAAACAAGTGAACGTCCTGCAGATAATGACTTATTATTCATTAGGCAGGTGGATTGTGGAAACACAGCAAATGGGGCAGAAACGTGCAAAATATGGTAGCAAAGTAATAAAAACATTATCAGAGGAATTACAGAAAGAATTTGGTAAAGGATTTTCGCAAGAAACATTAAAAAATGCAAGAAAGTTTTATTTGACATATAAAGAACGAATTAGCGAAACAGTATTTACCCTTTTTGCTGTTGAAAAAAGCAAAACAGTGTTTGGCTTTTTTGAAGATGAACAACCATTCCTTGTATCGTGGTCGCATTATATACAATTAATGCGTATAGAAAATGAGGATGAACGTAGTTTTTATGAAATAGAATCAGCAAAATCTGGATGGGGAGTACGTACATTACAAAGGCAATATAATTCCAGCTTATATGAACGTTTGGCACTAAGCAGAGATAAGGAAGGTGTTTTGCGTTTAGCAAAAGAAGGAAATGTTATTACAAAGCCAGAGGATATTATAAAGCAACCAACGGTATTAGAATTTCTTGGAATGGAAGAAAAAGCAAAATATTCCGAAACAGATTTGGAAACAGCCCTTATAAACAAATTGCAGAAATTTTTATTGGAGTTAGGCAAGGGTTATCTGTTTGAGGCAAGGCAGAAACGATTCACTTATGAAGAAGACAATTATTATGTGGATTTAGTATTTTATAATCGTTTGCTTCGTTGCTATGTATTGGTTGATTTGAAGGTGGACAAACTGACACATCAAGATATTGGTCAGATGCAAATGTATGTTAATTATTATGATAGATATGAAAAATTGGATGATGAAAATCCTACAATAGGTATTCTATTGTGTAAAGAAAAGAATGACGCTTTGGTTGAAATTACTTTGCCCAAAGACGCTAACATTTATGCATCAGAATATAAACTGTATTTGCCAGATAAAAAGTTACTTCAACAGAAATTGAAGGAATGGATTGCAGAGGAAGAGGAATGATTAGGTTAAAGAGATAATGTTTGTTGTGAGATAGAAAGTAATTTGGAATGGTGGTAAAAATGGGAAAAAATTTGCTTGCTGGTATAGGGGATGCATATTGGTATGAATGGTATGTGGGATTGGAAAAGGTGCTTGATTTATTAAATCCTGATACGGATGTTGTAGGGGTTACTTTACAGGCTTCTCAGCAACAAGGTTTAGATGATGTGGTAGTCAGATATAATGATAAAAAATTAGAGTGTATACAGGTAAAACATACTAGGAAAGATAGTACTTTATCATATTCATTTCTGTTTTGTGAGCATACAGAAAATGGAAAAAAAGCACCGGCATGTATAAAGGAATATAGCGACGATTGGAAAATGATCAAGGATAAGTACGAGCAATGTATTCCGATTATTTATACTAATAGAAAAATTGGCGATAGAAGTTATACTCCTCCAAATGGAAAAGGTTATAAGAGACCACCATTAATGAAATTTTGGATGACTTTGAAAGAGGAATTGGAAACTGCCGAGTCAATTTCCGATATTCAGTTTTCTGCAATGATACACCATACGTTACCGTCTGTGCGTGAAATGGGAAAAGTGTATAAGCAGGCTTTTGGTAATATTTTACAACAGATGCCGTCATTATCTGATGAAGAAAAGCTTGTGTTTTTAAAAGAATTTCAAATTTATTCTGATGAAACAAAAGATTTTGATAATATAAAGAAATTTGTTAATGAAAAATTAGCTAATTTTCTAAATGTTGATGAACGTCAATGTACTAAATATCATAATCGGTTACTAAGAGGGCTTACCGAGTGGACGGTTTCTACTCGTTCCGAAGAAGAAATTACAAAAGAGCAGGTTTTATCAGTATTAGGATTAAAAAAAGATGAACTTATTGGAGAACATAATTTCGCAACAGAAGAACCTTTTTTTCAGTCGCGCGTACGATGGATAAAAATTTTGAAAGACGAAATTTTAAGCGTAAACAAAGGGGTGTTTTTTATATCTGGTGAGCCGGGTGCTGGTAAGACCAATATTATTAATTATTTGGCAAATGAAGATGATAGCATTATTACTACAAGATTTCATTCATTTAAGCCGATACAGATAGAATATGATGTGATGCCGGCGGATGAGGGAATATATTCGGCAGAGGATTTTTGGAAAAATACCTTGATACAAATAAAAGATAAATTTGAAGGGTGCATGGAAAAATATAATGTTCCTGTAGCAGTAGAAGCTATTAAATCTGTGGATAAAAAAATTAAAGAAGTACTACGTTTAGCGAACTGTTTGTATAAAGAAACTGGGAAAATAACGGTCATTGTGGTTGATGGAATAGATCATGCAGCACGTTCAGGAAAGAAAAATACATTTTTAAAAACTTTGCCATCCCCAAATCGTTTGCCTGATGGAGTCGTTTTTTTGCTAGCAGGACAGCCGTATTCGAATAATCCGGAATATCCTTTATGGTTAGATGGTAACGATGTGATTACAAAAGCGGTGCCCACTTTAGAGAGTGAAGACATTAAGCAGTTATTAACGGATAGTAATATATCTTTTGGAGATGCCACGGTTGAGGAAATTGCAGAATATATTTTTTCAGTAACAAAAGGAAATACTTTGTCAGTTATGTACGCGGTTTATGATGCTAAGGGGCATGATTCTATCTGTAATTATGAAAAATATATTACAAATAGAAATCTGGCAAATGGTATAGATGCTTATTATGACTATATTTGGCAAAGTGCAATGGATAAGTGGGATGATTTATATAAGCACGTCGAGATAGTATTGTCGGGGGCTATGACATTACTAAATAGAGGGATTACAATAGAACTGTTGCAGACATTGCTTAAGGATATTACAAAAATAACTGACATTCAGCTTGTATGCTGGATGCAGGATATAGAACCGCTGATTATCAAAAATGATAAAGAGGCTTATTCGGTATACTCAAATGATGTCCGGTTGTTTTTAGGGAAGAAATTTGAAAGAAGTGGTGAGAACAAGCGTATAGTAGCTGATAAAGTTTGCGAGTATATATTAAAAGAAAATACTAATATTGCACTAAGGCATGATTCTTTGTTTAATAGTTTGATTATGGCTAATCGCAGAAAAGAAATACCGCAATATTTTGATGCAAAATATGCTTATGAAGCAGTTATAGAAAATCGTCCATTAAGTGAATTGCAGGAACAAATATATGCGGTACTTGAAGTATTGGCAGAGGATGGAGAAATGGAATGTTTGGTCGGCGTATCGTGTGCAATAAGTACAATAACGCAGTATCAAAATTCGATTTTCCAAGATGAGGATTATTTTTATAATGTTGAAGAATCGCTTCCTTGTGAGAAACAGGCACTTAGCACAAAAACAATAACAGCAAGAGAATTGCTTCAAGCTTTGGTACAGATAAAGCAATTAGCGGAAGCCGGATGTGAGCATAGAGCAAAAAGTGCATTTAAGAGATGGATTGGGAATAGAACTCCTGGGCAAATTGGAAACAAGTATGCATCGGCGGAGGAAAGACAGTGCCATTATAATTTTAATGATACATTGAAGAATGTTTTGCGAATGTTTGGAAAATTATGTTTTATATTTGGAGAAAGTTCATATGAAGATAAAAGGTTAAAAAAGGGAGAAGAAGATGCCGAGGCATTTTTCGCGGAAGGAGTTTTTGAAGCTTGTGAAAATAGTATAGACATAGCCGGAATTGATAAAGCATATCGACTGATCCAATGTTATTATCCAGATGATAATGACAAGTTTATAGATAAGTTGCTCCTTACTGGAAAAAAGGAGTTAATTGAACATTTTGCAATTCATTATACAAAAGGGTTAGAAGACAATATGCAAATTATAGTGTTGTATATATATACTTTTGTATTGGGATGTGTTGTAACGGAGTCTCCGAATTTAACAAAGATTACTAATCAGGAGAACAAATATCTTGAATTCTTGTATAAAGTATGGGTATATTCCTATTGTGATACTTACAAGTGTATGGATTTTGCTGCAGAAGGAATTGCTCAATGGAAAGAAAATCAAGGGAATAAGTATTTGTGGAGACTTTTAGTAAATCAGATTCTTTTCGTCAGTGATTTAAACAAAGTAGCTTGTGGCGAAAAAATTAAAATTTCGGATGATGATTTCTGCCGATATGTATGTGATGTCCTTAATGGAGAGCCTCAGATGGATGTAGGAGTGCAATTGAAAATAAGGGAGTTTCACCAACATTTGATAGTCGTAATGTTGCTTACATTAGACAAACTGGATGAGAAATATAAAAAATTAGCATTACCTATTATAGAGAGACGTATGGAAAATTCTTGTTGGCTCATAGAAAATTTATGGGAATATGTTTTAAGGAATGAAAAGAAGATTAATGTTTTAGAACGGATATTTGATTTATGGATGAATCCTAAAGGCAAGGTATGGAAAATGCCGCAGGAAGAAATAAAAGAATGTGCGGCAATATTCATAAAAATGGGTAAAAGAATGAGGTGGACTGAAAAAGTTCAGGCAGCTGAAAATCTATTAAAAGCTAAAAGGATTTTAGGATATTCTGGTCATAAAGAATATGGTGGCTATAATTTGTTGAGATGGTATGAAAATATATCTTCTGATGCTCCCCAAATATGGAAATCTTTGGGAATGCGTCTGCTTAATGTATCGGGTGTGATTAGTGAAACAGGAGATAATAGAGCAGATGTTTATGTGGATGCTGCTGTTGCTTCATCTGCAGGCAGATGTGGAATAAATGATATGATTTCCTTTAGCTACATATCTAATAATGGAGAGACTCAGTGGCGTCAAACGGTTTTTGACGCAGTAATTGCATACTTGGAAAATAGTAAGGTGGACAAAAATAACCTTCTTAGTCTTTGGAAATGTGTTTGCAAGGTATTTCCGGTATTGAAAGGAAGTTCAGAATATTCATATTATAATAATATAAATGCGGTTTATAGAGAGGATTTGAAAAAAGCTATATTAGCTAACGGTAAAAAGAACGAAATCGTAATTGAAGAAGAAATGAAAAAAATCGAACCAGATTGTTTTGGGAAAATATGTAAATTGCGTGATACATATAAGATACCAAACAGGTGGTTTGAACAGGATGATTTTATGGCTATTGAGGATTCGTTGCAAAATTGTATTGTGAAAATTTCTCAAGAAGGAAGCCTTGGTAGTAATGAGTGGAAAGTTATTCTGCCATTGTTAAAGCAGTCAGTCAAAAAAGGAGAGAACACCTGTACAGAAGAGATTTTTTCTCTTGTTATGCAAAGACCGAGAGACTATGCAAATTGGGAGTGGGATGGTGTACAAAATTTACTTGTGGAATTGATTCCGTTATTAGAAGAGAAAGATATTCGGCGGTTGATACAGGATATTATAGACAGAAATAAAGAATATCAACAGAAGTATGACAAGCCGTTGAGTTTTTTCTATCCCAATATTGATATAGAATACCTTGCTTATGCGTATAATCGAAATACTGAGGTGGAGAAACGGATTAAGTTGTATGCAAAAATTTTAGATATGCATGAAATGTGGATAACAGCGAATGGAATGATTGAATTACCGAGTTTGTTTGAACTAAAACAAATTACAGAAGGTAATGATATGGATGACTTAATAGAACGATTATATCAATTGTAGATAAAGAGTTTTTTATAAAAATACTGTCCCATTATAAATTATGAAGGAGACAGTATTAGATAATTTAAGGGATTAATTAAGTTCATTCATCGCATCCACAATTCTGTAAACCATTTTCTTCAATGCAATCTTGGCATATACATCTTAAAAGGAACGAATTAGCGAAAGAGAGTTTGCTTTTTTGGTGTTGAAAAAAGCAAAACAGTGTTTGGCTTTTTGAGGCTGAGCATTAATTGCTGAAAACTCGGTGTTGAACGAAAAATATTGAATATTTTCAGTTGCTAAAATTATCAGCTTATTTTATAATAATGTTAGGGTTGCAAAAGGGTTACAAAACGCTTTGAGAACTCTGAAATAATTGAAAATATGTAGTTTGAAGATACTAATTCTAGTGTGATTTTAACTGATTAGACACAAGATATGATGTGTATAATAGAGTTTGAATAAGGAGTAGTGTCAAAAAAGTCCAGTATTTATGCGGTTTCCAAACAAATTTGTTTAAGTGCTGGCAACGATTTGGCAACAGATTTTCCTTATTCAATGAATAAGATTACTTTATGTGCATAAGAAAACCTTACTGATTTTCAGAAATGACAACTGAAAATTGGTAAGGTTTTTTTGATGTCTATTTTTTCTTTTTGCGTTTC
>JAGAPK010000071.1 GCA_017623295.1 Lachnospiraceae bacterium
ATTCGGGTACTGATAAAATCAGTATTTTTTCAATCAGAATCAGCCCCTTTCTGATAATAATTATTCAAAATATTCTTCTAAACATATCCCCTGTTCATAAATTTCCTGTGCCGCTTCCACACCGACATAACGATAATGCCACGGTTCATAGCTTGTCCCAGTGATCTCCTGTTTCCCCGGCGGATATCTCAAAATGAAACCATACTTATAAGCATTCTCAGCAAGCCATGCATAAACATCTTCATTACTGCACTTTGATTTGTCCGCATTGATGTCTACTGCAATCCCCAGTTGATGTTCGCTAGTCCCAGGCAGTGCTACCCATTCTTTTGCCGTTCTTTCTGCTCTCGACTGTGAATATCCTTGATTTATGTAGGTTTGTATCTTGTCATCTAGTATCTCCTGCTGTTCTTCCGCTGTCCGATAGCCTTCCCGAACAACAGGGTATATTCCTTCTGCTCTTGCTGCATCAAACATTTCCTGTAAGTAAGGATAGATTCTGCTGTCTACCTTCTGACCATTTGATAATTCTGTCAACTCTACACTATAATCTTCCGGCAATTCATTCCAACGATTAACAATAATTAAATTCCACTCCTCTGAGACCGAAATCTCATGAGTGAAGCTTAATCTTGAGTAAGCATCATTAATCAACTGGCATAAAATCAACAACAGATACGCTATCACTACTACTTTCAGTAGTTTTACAATCCATTTTCCTTTTTTCTTCTTTGTTGCCATATTTTTTCTATGCCTTCAATCTTCTTGACCAATTCCTTATGGCAAACGGCATACAGCAAATACCTATCAATACAGGAACTGTAACTAACAGATATGGAGACCATACATATTTCCCGAAGATACAAAATGTATTTGTTCTGAAAATATCCGCACCACTGCCAACTAAAGGTAACAAATCCAATGCCTTTTGCAATTCATACGGAAGATATTCTGCTATCATCATTGGACCATAAACACAACCCAGACTAAACAACAATGCAAGTACATTATTTTTCACGGCAGCAGATATAAACATTACAACACCTGCAAATCCGATTGCACCTAATAATGCAAACGCATACTCATAAACTTCCGCCTGAAGCATATTCATCGGAGCAATTGCAAGCAATTTAATGTTCTGAATCGGCATATCCCAGCCGGATGTACCCATAAAGAATATTTGCGATACAACGCTGGGAATAGCAAGCAATACAAAAAATTCCACAGTAAACGCTAACCCCGTTAAGATTTTTGCAAATGCAATCTTTCCCCATCCATTCTTAGTTGTTAATACCAAAGAACTTGTATTATCATGCCACTCGCCCGCAAATAAAGATGACAAGACAATTGCTAAAAACAAAGCCATTACACTACCTAAATCTGCAACCATACTCCCAAGAAGCTGTGACCAACCTTCCACCCATCCATATCGAAGTGGGCTTTCTACTTCCTGCTCCATCTGGAGCAGATATTCTTTTTCAACTCCTATCTGACCATTGTTTTCTAAAAAGTCATTAATCGCTTGCTCTTTTCTCTCATAAAACCCGGTCAACTTATCAGGATTGACATAGCTTATCATTGTCTGATAAGTTCCTGTGTCACGAAGTTCCGGATATAACGTTGCAAGCCAACTATTAATAATTTTCCAGTCGGTTTTTTCTAATTCTTTTTCCATACCGGCAGCTTCCATCCGCTGATAATCTTTCACTAGCTGCTGCAAAGTTTCATCCGTTAGTTCTTCTCCAAAAGTAAGTGCATATTCCTGACTATCCCTTATCACTTCATACCCATCAAAATTGTTACCAAAAGCACTTGTATAATCGTCTGAACTTCCAAAACCAAACCATTGAAAAGATAATATGCTCCCAAAAATCACGATATAGATAAAGCATAACAGTACGCATATCTTAACTATGCGCTTTCTCCATAGCTTCTTATGTTCTAATAAAATTAATTCCATCCTACTGTCCCCCTTCTTCTGTCGGGAAATAATATAAATAAAGGTCTTCCAAGGTAGCTTCACACGGAACTGCTTGCTCATCAGGCATATTGTCTGAAACAATACGCATTACAATGTCTTTTCCTTCATGTCTTAAATTTGCAACTGTTGTTCTTGCCTGCCATTTTCTTGCTTCTGCCGGAGAAACAGTGAGTTCCCAAACTTTACCATTCGCTTTTTCCGTTAATTCCTGAACCGTTCCCTGTAACACAAATTTTCCTTTCTTCATCAATAACACTTTGTCTGCTATCGCTTCTATATCCGACACAATATGTGTGGAAAGGATTACAATTTTATCTCCTGCATATTCTGAAAGCAAATTACGGAATCTCACACGCTCTTTGGGATCTAATCCTGCTGTGGGTTCGTCCAAAATCAAAATCCCCGGATTGTTCAGTAATGCCTGGGCAATTCCTACTCTCTGTTTCATACCACCAGAGAATGTTTTTACCTTCTTGTTTGCCACATGACTTAATCCTACTACCTCTAACAGTTCATTTGCTCTTTTCTTCGCAATATTCTTTGGTATTCCTTTAAGAGCTGCAACATACATCAAAAATTCCATTGCTGTATAATTCGGATAATATCCAAAGTCCTGCGGCAAATATCCTAATACATTTCTATAATCTGCCCCCATTG
>JAGAPK010000013.1 GCA_017623295.1 Lachnospiraceae bacterium
ATAAAGATATTCAGACAACGATGGATATTTATGCGGAAGTAACAGAATGGAAGAAGAAAGCTTCCTTAAATGAAATTTTTGAACAAATGAAATTATTTTAGTATTATGAGAAGTCCTTTGGGCTACTCAGGTGCAACAAAAATCCCGAAATACAACAAAACTGCAACAAATAGGGATTGAATAGCACTTAATAATACTCGATAATAACTTTTATGAAATTGACATAAAGGGCAAAATAAACGATAATACATCATAATCAGTTAAACTGATTAATAATGGAAGAGAAACAGACCATTGTTGCATTAGGTGCAGGAAGTATTACGAAGCGTGTTTTTTCGGATGGCAGAATCGAACGCTGTGACAATGTGAAAGATGTGGCTCTCTATATTGAGAAAATTGATGAGATGATTGAACGGAAAAAAGACCTTTTGGCAGATTCGTGAAAAGTTTATCATTTTCAAAATTCTGTTGAAAGCTATAGCTAAAATAATGTATTATTAGATAAAAGCCTCAGACGACACTGTTCAAGTGCGATGAATATATGGGAGGTAAGGAAAAATGCAGCGATATGATGTAGAATATCAGAAAATAATTTTAGAATTGAATGAAGCCTTTGGAATGGAAAGAAAGACAGAAAATAATCTAGGGTCAATGAAGATTGGGAATCAGATATCTGCAAAATGGATTCCCCATGACGAGCTGCAAAAAATAGAAGAAAAAATTTCCACTCCAATTGAAGAAATTGGTTATCTTAACAGTCAAGAGCAGGAATTGATTGAAGAAATTAAATTAGGGAAAAAGCTTGGTTATAAGCAGATTGTCTGGAGAGTGGTTGGAGACATTAACCGTAGACAGATTATGCTAAGATATGCGGATTTTATACAGCATGAGAAAACGTTACGCACCTATTACCTCTATCGAGGACTGAAGAAACCTGTAAAGGTAGTGTGTGAAAGCAGAGAGAACGCATTTCCTATACATGATTTAAGAAATTTAAAAGAAGATAACCAGATATATATTTTTAAGAATGTATTAGCGGCTGAAGCTCGTAGGGAATACAATAGTGAAGCAGAATCAGTTGGCCGCATGCAGGGCTTTTTGATAGGCGATGATGAGATGTTAGTCGTTTTGTCTATTTACCCACATATATCATATTCGTTTGGCGCAAGGGCTATGCTTGGTAAAGTATTTGAGGGAATGCAGATGAAAATCGGCAACATGCCGATGGTGGATGATGTTACTGTCCGTAAGATGAATGAGCAGTATAAAAATAAGAGTATAGCTTATTGGGAAAAATTATTGTCGCCAATCAGTAAAAGCATGTTACTTCCGAAAGCGGAAGGAGAACAGATATTATTAAATGAGAGGGAGAAGACTTGCCAACATAAGGAACTTGGAGAAGAACTGACTGGAAAATTAAATGATTTTTGCACGAAAAATAAGGTATCTGTAAAAGCTGCATTATTATATACATGGGCAAGGATACTAGGAGCAGCCAATGATGAAGATAACCCGGTGTTAGCTGTAGCATGCAGTGGGGAGAAGATGAATATACTCCCTGTTAAAATAGACCGAGTTAATACACAGCCCGAACAACTTGAAGTTATTGATCAACAGTTGGAAAAATCGACAAAATACAGTTACTGTGAAATTGCAGATGTGGAATCCTTGATGGGTGTTTCTTTTGCGGAATATTTTAAAATGACACATAACTTTATGGAATTCAGGGAATTGGATAACATGGAGAATGGCGATATAAGGACCATTAGTGGAGTTGGTGAAGAGGATACCAATATTGATTTGTTTATCAGCTATCAGTTGTTTACGGATAATATTGTAATCAGCTATAGCTCGAAAGGTGGAGTGAGTGAGTCAGAGCTTGCTGTGCTTCATACAATGCTCATGGATGAACTGACGTATCTATTATCAGCTGATGCTGTCAGAGTTCCTAAAGAGCCTGTTCAGGAATCCATAGATAAAGACGGCAAGAAGATGTATCAAGTGAAGCATGCACAGATTGGTCTGTATTTGAAAAGGTCAGGGCTGTTTGATATGTTGTCAGTGGAGGAAATTATGGAACTGGCAGAAACTTGTACCTTAAAAACATATTTGTCAAATGACATTGTAGTATCCGAAAAAAGCAGGATTTCCAATATGTATATCATTGGAGATGGAAAGCTGGAAGAGAGCATTATGGCTGTGGATGGTATGGTCAATAGTCTGAGAATCATGAAAGAGGGAAGCTTTTTTGGAATAGAAAGCTTGCTTTCTAAAAAAGAAGTAGAATGTACTTATACTGTATTGACACCGCAGGCAAAGATTGTAGAAATAGACAGAGAGGTTTTACTTAATACATTAAATAAAAAGACAGAGATATGGATTGCTTTATTAGAGAAAGAAAATGAACACAAGAACAAGTTGCAGAAACTTTGGACTATGAGTTAGAGCCGGAGTATATGTATTTGCATTGAAAAGGAGGTTGTTTTTTGAAATCAAACGTATGTATATTAAAAGGAGCAAATCCTGACATTGAAAAGGTGTTGCAGGAAGTAGAGAAGGTTGCGGAATATAATGGATTGAACTCAAAAGGAACAATCCGTCTGAGACTGTTAGCAGAAGAATTAATCGGTATGCAGAATGGTATTCTTGGGTTTGTAAAAGGTGAGTTCTATATTGAAAGTAAAAAGAATACTTACACCTTTTATTTTCATGCGGATATTAAGACTGATTCTGTGACAAGAGAGCGCTTTGTTGACCTTTCTACAAATAATAGGAATGTTGCCTATAAAGGATTTGCAGGGAAAATAAGACTGGTGGCAGATACTTTAATGAATGATTCGAAGGAAGGAAGCTTTGATAATTACGACAGTTATCGTGCTGCTGATTCCACAGGGATTTTCAATTCGGATTTAGAATATGATAAAGTGTGGGCATTAAGTCAATATAGAGAAGAAGTGACGAAAAACTCAGCAGAGTGGGATGAATTGGAGAAATCCATAGTTGCCAATCTGGCAGATGAATTAATCATAGGGGCAACGAAGGAATATGTGGACATGATTGCTGTTAAGAAATTTTAGAGAGGATAAATTTTTATTTGTGAATCAGTAATTTAATTTAGAAGGAGAAAACGCTATGAAGATTGAATTAAACAAAAATGGTAATGCTTTGATTATTAGTGTAAGTGGAAGGTTAGATATAGCAGGGGCCCCTGAGCTGGAAAAGGTAGTGAACAGTGAACTGGAAGGGATTACGGATTTGACATTTGATTTTAAAGAACTGGAGTACATATCAAGTGCCGGTTTGAGAGTGCTGCTCATTGCGATAAAGAAGATGAATGCGCAAGGAAATATGGTAGTGAAACATGCGAATGATGTGGTGATGGAAGTGTTTGAGGTGACCGGATTTATTGATCTTATGAATGTAGAATAAAGCCGGATGGAAAAAAACAAAGAACTTTTCGAATAATAACGGAAAGTTCTTTTTTACTGTCTTGAAAAAACACTCAAAAAAGAGTAGAATTTTACCATATGAGTTTTAGAAGAAAAAACAGACGAAAGAAAGTGTCTGATAAAGGAGACCAACCGATATGGCATTAAGTAAGAAACCGGTTACCGGTATGAAAGATATTCTGCCGGAGGAAATGCAAATTCGAGATTACGTGATGAGCGTAATTAAGGAAACTTATAGAAACTTTGGATTTACTTCTATTGAAACTCCTTGCGTGGAGAACATCGCAAACCTGAATTGTAAAGCGGGCGGCGAGAATGAGAAGTTAATTTTTAAGATTTTAAAACGTGGTGAGAAATTACGTCTTTCGGAAGCACAGTCTGAAGAAGATTTGGTAGATGGTGGACTGCGTTATGATTTGACAGTTCCGCTTGTGCGTTATTATTCCAATCATGCGAATGAACTACCTTCTCCGTTTAAGGCATTGCAGATGGGTAATGTCTGGAGAGCAGACAGACCACAGCGAGGACGTTATCGTCAGTTTATGCAGTGTGATATTGATATTCTGGGTGAGCCGACTAATCTGGCAGAAATCGAATTGATTCTGGCAACAACGACTACACTTGGAAAATTAGGATTTAAGAATTTCCAGATTCGTATTAACGACAGACAGATTTTGAAAGCAATGGCTTCTTACAGTGGTTTTGTAGAAGAAGATTACGATCAGGTATTTATTATTCTGGATAAAATGGACAAAATAGGTTTGGACGGAGTGAAAGCCGAACTCTTGGAAGCTGGTTACAGCAATGAGCAGGTAGACAAGTATCTGGAACTTTTTACCGGAATGGAACAGGCAGAGGATGCTGTTACCTATATTACAGACAAGCTGGCAGATGTACTTCCGGCAGGAGTGAAGGAAAGCTTTAAAGAGATTATCGACAGCGTAGAAGCAACCAAAGGTGACTTCTTCGAACTTGTTTTTGATCCCACACTGGTGCGTGGTATGTCTTATTACACAGGAACTATTTTTGAAATTGCGATGCCGGAATTTGGCGGCAGCTGTGGCGGCGGTGGCAGATATGATAAGATGGTTGGCAAGTTTACCGGAAATGACGTTCCGGCATGTGGCTTTTCCATCGGTTTTGAGCGTATCATTCTGCTTTTGATGGAAAGTGGTTTCAAAGTGCCGACAGCAGGCAAGAAGACTGCTTATTTGATTGAAAAAGGAATCCCGTCTGAAATGCTTTGTGAGGTTATGGCACAGGCACAGAAAGAGCGTGAGAGCGGCAATCAGATTTTAGTTGCCCGTATGAATAAAAATAAAAAATTCCAGAAAGAACAGTTGACCGCACAGGGATATGAAGAGTTCAAGGAATTTTACAAAGAGCCACTTAAATAGAAGAATACAGAAGCATTCTTCCGAAATTGAGTGACGATTTTAAATTTGTATAGAATGAGGAGGATACAACAATGGCTGAATCCATGCAAGGATGGAAAAGATCCCATAGATGTACAGAACTTTCAACCGCAAACATTGGTGAAGAAGTAACCGTTATGGGATGGGTACAGAAACAGAGAAATAAAGGTGGTATTATTTTTGTTGATTTAAGAGACCGTTCCGGTATCTTACAGATTATCTTTGAGGAAAGCGACTGTGGTGCGGAAGCTTTTGCAAAAGCAGAGAAAATGAGAAGCGAATTTGTTATCGCTGTTGTTGGTAAAGTAGAGAAACGTTCCGGTGCTGTCAATGAAAATCTGGCAACCGGTGAAATTGAGATTCGTGCGAAAGAGGTTCGTATTTTGTCAGAAGCCGAAACACCGCCGTTCCCAATTGAAGCAGATTCTAAGACCAAAGAAGAAATGCGTTTAAAATATCGTTATCTGGATTTAAGAAGACCTGATTTACAGCAGAAAATGATGTTAAGAAGCAAGATTGCATCCGAGATGCGTGCTTTTATGGCAAAAGAAGGCTTCTTAGAAATCGAGACACCTATTTTGTGTAAATCTACACCGGAAGGAGCAAGAGATTATCTTGTACCAAGTCGTGTACATCCGGGTAGCTTCTATGCGTTGCCACAGTCTCCACAGATTTATAAGCAGCTTCTGATGTGCTCCGGTTACGATCGTTATTTCCAGATTGCAAGATGTTTCCGTGATGAAGACTTACGCGCGGACAGACAGCCGGAATTTACACAGGCTGATATGGAATTGTCCTTCGTTGATGTAGATGATGTCATTGATGTAAATGAGAGATTAATTCAGCATATCTGCAAAGAAGCAATCGGTCTGGACGTACAGCTTCCGTTACCAAGAATGCCGTGGCAGGAAGCAATGGACAGATATGGTTCTGACAAACCGGATACCCGTTTTGAAATGGAACTTGTAAATGTATCTGACGTTGTAAAAGGATGCGGCTTTGGTGTATTTACTTCTGCATTGGAAAATGGTGGTTCTGTTCGTGGGTTGAATGTTAAAGGGCAGGCTTCTATGCCTCGTAAGAAAATTGATGCTTTGGTTGATTTTGCAAAAGGCTATGGTGCCAAAGGTCTTGCTTACCTTTGCGTACAGGAAGACGGCACTTATAAATCATCTTTCTCCAAATTCATGACAGAGGAAGAGTTAGAAGCTTTAGTAAAAGCAATGCAGGGTGAAAAAGGTGACTTACTCCTTTTTGCAGCAGACAATAATAATATTGTTTACAGCGTGCTTGGTGCACTTCGTGTAGAACTCGGAAAACAGCTTGGTCTGATTGATGAGTCAAAATTCAATTTCCTCTGGGTAGTGGAATTCCCGCTGCTTGAGTGGAGCGACGAAGAAAACCGTTTTATGGCAATGCACCATCCATTTACGATGCCGATGGAAGAAGACTGGCAGTACATTGATTCCGATCCGGGACGTGTTCGTGCGAAAGCATATGATATCGTACTGAATGGTGTAGAACTTGGTGGTGGTTCTGTCAGAATCCATCAGGATGATATTCAGGAGAAAATGTTTGAAGTACTTGGATTTACCAAAGAACAGGCTTGGGAACAGTTTGGTTTCTTGTTAAGTGCTTTCAAATACGGTGTTCCGCCTCATGCAGGACTGGCATATGGACTTGACCGTTTCGTAATGTTGCTTGTTCACGCAGACAGCATTCGTGAAGTAATTGCATTCCCGAAGGTAAAAGATGCTTCCTGTCTGATGACAGATGCACCTGGAACCGTAGACGAGAAGCAGCTTAATGAATTACAGATTGCGATTGTTCTGGCAGAAGAAGAGGAAGAATCATAAAATATAGGCAGTAAAAAGTCAACAAAAGTGTAACAAGAGATGTAAAGAAAAGAAAGGACTGAAGAAAGTATGAGTTTTCAGAATCCGGCAGCTATTTTTCAGATGATGAATATCTGGAATAAATTTAAACAGAATCATCCGAAATTCCCGAAGTTTATGACGGCTGTATATCAGAACGGTATCAAAGAGGGAAGCATCATTGAAATTAATGTGACAACAGCGGATGGACAGAGTTTGAATTCTAATTTAAAAATCAGCGCAGAAGATATGGAACTGATTGAACAGCTTAAAAACCTTTCCTTGAATCAATAAAAGAAATAACTTAACAATTGTCAACCTTAAAAATGGATGAGTTGACAATAGATAGAACTCTTTATATACTGATAATTGGTTGGATATGTGATATTCAAAATTCAGTATATAAGGAGTTTTTCGTATCATGCAGAAGAAACATAGAAAAATAGAATCAGAGGCAGACGTAAAAATAACCACCAAAATAACAACAAAGGAAATGGTCTTTATCGGAATGTTTGCGGCGGTACTTACAGTTTGTTCGCAGATTGCGATTCCTTTGCCGTCAGGAATACCGGTTACATTGCAGACCTTTGCGGTTGCTCTGATAGGAACCGTACTGGCGTGGAAACTTGGCTGTGCGACAGTATTTGTTTATATATTGCTTGGTGCAATCGGACTTCCAATATTTACCGGTTTTCGTGGTGGAGTACAAGCGTTAGTAGGTCATACGGGAGGCTTTATCTGGGGGTTTATTATTCTGACACTTCTTTGCGGTGCTGGTAGTTTGTGCAAGAACAGAATCGTGGCAATGCTGATGGGTTTTTGGGGACTTGCTATTTGCCATTTGTTTGGCTGTCTGCAATTTATGTTTCTTACAAGCAGCTCATTTGTGGAGACCTTTTTGTTAGTATCCTTTCCATATCTGCTCAAAGATGTGATTTCAGTGATACTGGGGATTTTATTAGGAGAAAAAATCCGAAGACAACTTTGGAAAGCAGGATTAATATAAGAATTCGGCTTTTGAAATAGAGTGATAAAAGATATTTTGTAATATAGAGGGAAATTATGAATAAATTTATCGCAAGACAATCATGTTTATTGTTTTTGACAGCACTTATCTGGGGTGTGGCATTCGTGGCGCAAAGTGCGGGAATGGATTATGTGGGACCATTTACCTTTAATGCGGTTCGAAGCCTTATTGGCGGCATTGTCTTAATACCATGTATCTGGATTCTGGACCGGTGGAAGAAAAAAAGTGGCGAAGCACAGACAGAAGTGGACGGACAGAAGTTTCGGGAACAAAGTACAAAAGTCGAATCAGATAGAGCGAAGAGAGATTTAATTATTGGCGGCACTTCCTGTGGTGTGCTTCTTTTTATAGCCAGCAATTTTCAGCAGTTTGGTATTCAGTACACGACAGTTGGAAAAGCAGGCTTCGTGACAGCGCTATATATTGTTATTGTGCCGATTCTCGGGATTTTTTTACATAGAAAAGCGGGGGCAAAAATCTGGTTAGGTGTTACGCTTGCATTGTGCGGTCTTTATCTGCTTTGCATGCAAGGAAACTTTAGCTTACAGAAAGGAGATTTTCTGGTACTTTTGTGTGCGTTTTCTTTTTCTTTTCATATACTTGTGGTAGATTATTTTTCTCCAAAAGCAGATGGTGTAAAAATGTCCTGTATCCAGTTTTTAGTATGTGGAATTCTATCTGCGATTTGTATGTTTCTGTTTGAGACACCACAAATATCTTTGGTTTTAGCAGCGTGGCTACCAATTCTTTATGCCGGAGTTATGTCATGTGGTGTGGCATATACTTTGCAGATTGTCGGGCAGAAGGGCATGAACCCTACAATTGCATCTTTAATACTTAGCATGGAATCGGTAGTTTCTGTATTGGCAGGATGGATAATTTTGCATGAAACTTTAAGTGCAAAAGAACTGATGGGCTGTGTTCTTATGTTTGCGGCAATTATTCTGGCACAGTTGCCGGATAGAAAGCGGGGCGAAAAGTGAAAATAAATCATATGTTTTCATAAAAGAATCATTGGTCTTTCCCGACAATGAAAAGTCTGGTATAATAAAATAATATATGGACAATTATTTTAGATAATAGTTTAAAAGCAAGGAGCAAATATAAATGATGGATAATAGCGCATTAGAAAAGTTAACAGAAGAATTTGTGCAGGATAGAAACAAAGATAATTTTGTAAAGATTATGGAGCAGCTGGAGAAAGCCATTGTTTATGTACCGACAATGATGCCGGAAAATCTGGATGAAGAATCCAAGAAGCAGGTAGCGGAAGGAAAAGCCATAAAATTGCCAATGCAAAGTAAGATCATGCCATGCCTGCTTCGAAAGGAAAATGGGGAACAGGCAATGCCTATTTTCTCTTCGAATAAGCATTTATCAGCAGACCATAAAAGTCCGGCCGTATTGGCGATGCCGTTTTTTACGACAGTTGCGATGGTCATGGCAAATGCAGAAAAGGTGCAGTCGATTGTACTCAATCCTTTTACACAGAATATTACGATTCCGAAGGAAATTCTGGAGGTAGCCCAGAAAAGAAGCAAAATGCCACAGACAAAGACAGTAAAGGTAACTGAGAAGCAATTTCATGCATTAGCACACAGACAGCTTGCATATGATGCATTACCGAAATTTTTATATGAAAAGAAAAAAGAGGGAATGGAACAGATGCAGCGGGAAGAGGGCAAGCTGATGATGAATCTGCTTAGCTCGATTTATCCGAAGGAAATTAAAGTGCCTTATACAGAAGATGATTTCTCATTTATGACTTTAAATATTACAGAGAATATGCAGATTACCAGAATTGATATGCCGGAAAGTAATCTGGTCAAAGGAAGTAGTCGTCGTATTTATGCAATCTGGAAAAATGATACAGAGAGTGTAGATTATTATACGATTGAAAAAGCCGATGAAGGAAATGATATCGGCAGAGTAAATGAGCAGAAGAAGCATGAAGTGATTGAAAAAGCACCGGATAATGGTGCTGAAATAGAAACAATTATGAATTTGGCATCAGGAATGGAACAATAAAAAGATAAGGATATAGAAGCATATGTCATCGGTTATTTTATCATATATACTCTTTGCTCTGGCAATAGCTACCGGATTAACAAGTGTCCGGGTAATTGCCGGAAACGGAAAAAAACGAAAGATAGATTATGCAATCATTAGTACCTGCATTTGCAGCAGCTGGTGGAGTTTTTTCTGGGCCATGCTGTTTGCGCAGACAGATCCTGAGATAGCGTGGTTAATGCGCGCTATCGGCATGCTGGGAGTGTTTGCGTTTCTGATTAGCGTTACGTATATTGTTGTATTCTGGAGTGGATTAGAAGGTATCCGCAAGAAATGCATATTAGGATTTTCTTTGCTGGCTATTTTGGTCTATCCGCTTAATGTACAGCGCGCCGGTTCCAAGTTTTATATGACAGATTTCGGAATGTCCTATGAATTTGAATCTGGACTGGGAAGTAATTTGTATAGTATTTATTGTATCGGTATTATCATATGTTTAGTGCTGGCACTTATGTATATGCGTAAAAATTCCGTGCGGAGAAGAGAAAGAGTGTTATCGATGGAACTATTGCTTTGTACGGGGGTTGTTGCATTTGGTTCCGTGTTAGATACGATTATGCCGACGTTTGGTTTTACGGCTTTTCCGGGAAGTACATTGGCACAGTCAATAGGTGCGCTTGTATTGTTTGAGGCGTATACTTATTATAATAAGTCACAGATTACGCTGTCGAATATTTCCAAGTTTATTTATTATTCGGTAGATGAGCCGATTCTTTTGTTTGATGAAAAAGAGAAGCTGTGTATTGTAAACAATGGTGCGGCTGTTTTTCTTGAGAAAACACCGGAAGAGTGTTGTAAACTGGAAATCAATGATATTTTCGACCTGAATAGCAATATATTCCGGCTAAAAGGAGATAAAAACCAGATAGAGGCCAGATGTGTTCTGAACCAGAGCATTTGTAGTCTGTCGATTGATAAAATTTATGATGAGTTCCATGAAATTATGGGCTATATCATTATTGTACATGATATGACGGAACGTATTCAGACCATGCACCAGTTGGAAGAAGAGAAGATGAAGGCAGACCAGGCAAATCAGGCAAAGAGTCGTTTCCTTGCGAATATGAGTCATGAAATCAGAACGCCAATCAATGCTGTTATGGGTATGAATGAAATTGTGCTTCGAGAGAGTGAAGAGGCGGAAACTGTGGAATATGCCCGTCATATTCAAGATGCGAGTAAAACTCTGTTAGCACTGATTAATGATATTCTGGATTTCTCAAAGATAGAGTCTGGTATGATGGAAGTAGTAGAAGAGGCCTATTCGGTAAGAAGTCTGTTTACTAATTTATATACAGAAATTCAGATTAAGACAGAAGATAAGGGGTTGTATCTGAATTTTGAAATACCGGAAGACCTTCCGACGATTCTGTGTGGTGATGAAGTAAGAATCCGACAGGTGCTTATGAACATTTTATCCAATGCCAGCAAATATACACAGAAAGGCGGCGTAACACTTACGGTTACATGGAAAAATGTTGGCGAGAAGCAGATAGAGCTGCAGGTGGCAGTAGAAGATACCGGAATTGGTATTAAAGAAGAAAATATGGATAAGCTTTTTGGGGCATTTGACCGTGTAGATGAGGAACGTGTACATACGATTGAAGGTACAGGACTCGGTCTTTCCATTGTACAGCGGCTACTGGAGTTAATGCATGGCGGTATTACCGTAGAAAGTGAATATGGTAAGGGTTCTGTCTTTACTGTTACTTTCCGTCAGAAAGTTATTAATCCGGCACCGATAGGAATTTTGATGGAAAAAGCAGGAAACCAGAAGAAACATGAAAAATATGTTCCAAGCTTCCGGGCACCGGAAGGCAAAGTGCTTGTTGTAGATGATAACAAAGTAAATTTGACCGTTATCAAAGGCTTACTTCGTAAAACAGGAATGCAGATTACCTGTGTGGAACGAGGGCAAGACTGTCTGGAAATGACAAAGAAGGAACATTACCATATTATACTTCTGGATCATATGATGCCGGAAATGGACGGTATTGAAACGTTAGAGAAGCTGAAAGCAGATGAAAGTAATCTGTGTAAGGATTCGGCTGTTATTGCTTTGACAGCGAATGCAATAGCCGGTATGCGTGATATGTATCTGGAGAAAGGTTTTACCGATTATATTTCAAAACCGGTGGAGGGAGTCGTTTTAGAGAAGATATTAAAACAATATTTGCCGGAAGAACTGGTAAAAGGAACAGAAGAATCATGATCAATACTATCATTTTTGATTTGGATGGAACATTATTAAATACATTAGAAGACTTGACGGACAGCGTAAACTATGCTTTGGCACAGTTACATTGTCCGTCAAGGACGTTAGAGGAAGTAAAAAGCTTTGTGGGCAACGGTGTTGCTAAATTGATGGAACGTGCCATTCCGGATGGAAAAGAAAATCCAGACTATGAAGAAGCACTTTCTGTTTTTAAAGAACACTATGCCATTCATTGTAATGAAAAAACAAAACCATATGAAAGGATTTTGGAAGTATTAGATGAGTTGTCGGACAGAGGGTATAAGCTTGCGATTGTTTCCAATAAATTTGATACCGCAGTAAAGGAACTGAATCATATTTATTTTGGAGAGCGAATTCAGACAGCAATCGGAGAGAGTGAGAAAGTAAGAAAAAAACCAGCACCCGATACCGTGTATCAGGCACTGGCTGAATTATCTGTGAATGCAGACAATGCAATTTATGTTGGAGATTCCGATGTAGACCTTGCTACGGCACGTAATGTACCGATGCCCTGTATCAGTGTCACATGGGGATTTCGTAGTCCTAAGCAACTGTTAGAAGCAGGAGCCAAGGAATCTCTTATGATTGATTCTCCTTATCAGCTTCTTTCACTTTTTCCTCGTCTGGCGTTGGAAGAGTAATCAATACCTTCAGAATACGGTTTTTATTGATACCTTGTGCCTGAAGTGTGATACCATTTTCGAGTTCGATGACTTCCTTATCTTCCGGAAGTCTTTCGAGCTGTTCAATCATAAGACCGCCAATTGAGTCATAATCTTCAGAATTCAGCTCTGTTTCCAGTGCATCGTTAATATCATCTAACTTCATGCCGGCTTCCACTAAGAATTTTCCGGGCTCTGTTTCTTTAATCAGTTCTTCTTCGTCAGCATCATATTCATCACGGATTTCACCAACGATTTCCTCGATTAAGTCTTCCATTGTAATCATACCGACGGTAGTGCCGTATTCGCTTAAAACGAAAGTAATGTTATAGGACTTTTCGCGCATCTCCATCATCAAATCAGAGATTCTCTTATACTCATATGTATAATAAGCACTTCGTAATATTTTCTTAATCTGGAACTTTTCTTTGTCTTTTACCAGTATAAAGTCTTTGATGTTGACAATACCAATAATATCGTCAGGATCTTCATCGTATACCGGAATTCGCGTAAACATAGAAGCACGGAAGGTTGATAACAGTTCTTCATAAGTTGCAGACAGAGAAATACTCGTCATCTGAATTCTTGGAACCATAATATCCTTAGCCACTGCATCGCCGAAGTCGAATACGTTATAAATCAGTTCGCGTTCTTCTGACTCAATTGCACCGCCTTCATGGCTGACATCTACATAAGTCTTTAATTCTGTTTCAGTAATACCGATACTCTGACCGTTTGAATTAATGTGCAATACACGCATAATACCGATTGACAATTTATCTACCAAAAAGATAACAGGGGTAAGTATCGTCATCAGCGAACGGATAATGCCACTGTAAAGTAAAGCAATTGTTTCGGAATTATTTCTTGCCCAGGTTTTTGGGGTGATTTCACCAAAAAGAAGAATAACAATCGTTAATACACCGGTTACGATACCGACAATATAGCTGCCCCAAACACGGATTGCAAAAGTAGTTGCAACAGAAGATGCAGCAATATTTACAATGTTATTTCCAATTAAGATAGTACTCAGCATTTTGCTGTATTGGTCTAATATGGAAAGAACTCGACTGGCACGCTTTGAACCATCTTGCGCCAGTGTACGAAGACGTACCTGATTTACGGTCGAAAACGCCGTTTCTGCAGAAGAAAAGAATGCAGATAAAATAATTAGAATAAGAATAGTAATAAGTTGTATGACACCTGTGGTATCCAATGAAAAATTCACTCTCCTTTTGTTTGTTTGAACATTTTATTCATGCCCAAAATCATTATATTTCTTAGTACGAAATGATACATGATAAACAATATTGTGTCAAGTTTTTCTGTATGTCTGAATATATATTTAATATCTATGATAGAGATTAGTTAGAAAAATTTAATGATTTTAAGGAGAAAAGGTATGGAGAAAAAGGCAGTTGACAGTACGAAAGTTATTTTTGCAATGAAATGTATGCTTACGGCATATCTTTTAACAGCAGGATTGCTATTGCTTCTGGCACTTATGTTGTATCGTTTTGGGTTATCCGAAAAAGTTGTTTCGATAGGGATTATTCTTATTTATATAGCAGTTACTTTTCTGGCAGGTTTTATTGCAGGGAAAAGAGCCGGTGAGAAGAAATTCCTTTGGGGATTGGCAATGGGATGTATTTATTTTCTGATTCTGCTTGCGGTATCCATGATTGTAAACAGGGGAATTGAAGAAGTGTCAAGCAGTTTGGTAACCGTTTTCTTACTATGCGGTGGAAGTGGTATGCTTGGAGGTATGTTGAGTTAAAAAAAGACTTTTCAGAAATGCAAAACTATGTTATACTACTCTAAGTTATGAAAATAGCTCTGTATGGGCTTACAACATAAGGAGGCTATGACATGAAACATATTAAAACATTAACAACAAGAGACTTGAAAGAATCCATGAAAAAAGGCGGTTGTGGTGAATGCCAGACATCTTGCCAGTCAGCTTGCAAAACATCTTGTACAGTTGGTAATCAGAGTTGTGAAAAGGTGAAATAAGCCAAGAAGAAATGATGTTTTTATAAGCAGCGATTTGCATCGCTGCTTATTATACGTTTAGAAAGGGAGAACTTTTTTGTGATACATCAATATAAAAGTAATGGTTATAATATCGTACTGGATGTAAACAGTGGAAGTGTACATGTAGTTGACGATATTGTCTATGATGTCATCCCGGTTGTGGAACAGCTTTTATCTGAGAAGATAACAGATAAGGATGCCATTGTGGAAAATGTTATTAAGACACAGAATCAGACTGACAAAGAACAGATAGCAGAAGCTGTAGAAGAAATTCTGGAATTGAAGGAAGCCGGAATGCTTTTTACGGAAGATATCTATGAAAAATATATCGGAGACTTTAAGCAAAGACAGACTGTAGTAAAAGCGTTGTGTCTGCATATTGCGCATGATTGTAATCTCGCCTGTAAGTACTGTTTTGCAGAAGAGGGAGAATATCATGGAAGAAGAGCTCTTATGAGCTTTGAAGTCGGTAAAAAAGCACTGGATTTTCTCGTTGCTAATTCCGGAAGCCGTGTGAATCTGGAAGTAGATTTCTTTGGCGGGGAGCCGCTGATGAACTGGGATGTTGTAAAGCAGTTGGTAGAATACGGCAGAAGCATTGAGAAAGAACATAATAAAAAATTCCGTTTCACATTGACAACAAATGGTATTTTATTAAATGATGAGATTCTTGAATTTGCCAATAGCGAAATGGGAAATATTGTATTAAGTATTGACGGACGAAAAGAAGTCAATGATAAGATGCGTCCGCATCGTGGTGGTCAGGGAAGTTATGATGAAATCGTACCGAAGTTCCAGAAGGTAGCTGAAAGCAGAGATCAGATGAACTATTATGTACGTGGTACTTTTACCAGAAATAATCTGGATTTTGCAGAAGATGTGAAGCATCTTGCAGATTTAGGATTTGAGCAGATTTCGGTAGAACCAGTTGTAGCACCACCGGAAGAGTCTTATGCGCTTAGGGAAGAAGATATTCCGGGTTTGTTGGAAGAGTATGACAAACTGGCATTAGAATATCTGAAGAGAAGAAAAGAAGGCAAAGGCTTTAATTTCTTCCACTTTATGATAGATTTGGAAGGTGGTCCGTGTGTTGCCAAGAGACTTTCCGGTTGTGGTTCCGGAAATGAATATCTGGCAGTGACACCTTGGGGAGATTTTTATCCATGCCATCAGTTCGTTGGTAATGAAGAATTCCTGATGGGCAATGTGGATGAAGGAATTACCCGTACAGATATTCGTGACGAATTTAAGACATGCAATGTCTATGCAAAAGAAAAGTGTAAAAAATGTTTTGCTAAGTTCTATTGCAGCGGCGGTTGTGCTGCCAATTCTTATAATTTTCACGGAAATATCAATGATGCCTATGACATTGGTTGTGAATTGCAGAGAAAGCGTATTGAATGCGCAATCATGATAAAAGCGGCACTTGCCGATGACGAAAAGGAGAATTAAAAATGAAAAAGAGCAAAGCTATTATTGGGCTGCTTGTTTTTGTGCTGATGCTAGCTGGTTTAGGATATACAGCAATTTTTGGCCTCGGTGCAGACAAGTCCGGCTCCGCATCCAGCATTAAATTAGGTCTTGACCTTGCTGGTGGTGTCAGTATCACTTATCAGGTAGTAGGCGATGAGAAGCCTGATGCTAAAGATATGAGTGATACTATTTATAAGTTACAGCAGCGTGTTGAAAATTACAGTACAGAAGCACAGGTTTATCAGGAAGGTGATGACAGAATCAATATTGAAATTCCTGGTGTTTCCGATGCTAATGCGATTCTGGAAGAGTTGGGACAACCGGGTTCTTTGTATTTCATTTCACAGACAGACAGTGAAGGAAACCAGAACTATGAAGGTGGTTATGGAGTTGATGCAGACGGCAATATTATTGTAATGTATCAGCTGACCAAAACTTTAGAAGAGTTGCAGGCAGATGGTTCTATTGTTTTAACAGGTAATGAAGTAGACAGTGCACAGGCAGGTTCTCAGCAGGACAGCATGGGAAATTCTGAATATGTGGTACAGCTTACTTTAACAAAAGAAGGTACACAGGCATTTGCAGATGCAACAACCAAAGCATATGAAGCAGGAGAGACCATTGCAATTTATTATGATGGTGAGATTATCAGTGCGCCGAATGTACAGTCAGCAATTACAGACGGTAATGCAGTGATTACCGGACAGAGTTCTTTTGAAGAAGCAGAACAGCTTGCTTCTACCATTCGTATCGGTGGTCTGAAACTGGAATTAGAGGAACTTCGTTCTAACGTAGTCGGTGCTCAGCTTGGTTCTGATGCTATTCGTACCAGTTTATTGGCAGCGGCAGTAGGTTTTGCACTGGTTGTAATCTTTATGATTGCAGTTTATTATGTGCCGGGTGCAGCAGCCAGTCTTGCATTATGCTTATATACAGAATTAATTGTTATTTTATTAGATGCTTTTGAAATTACATTAACACTTCCTGGTATTGCAGGTATTATTCTTTCTATCGGTATGGCAGTTGATGCGAATGTTATCATTTTTGCCCGTATCAGAGAAGAACTTGCTACCGGCAAAACAGTACAGTCAGCAATTAAGCTTGGTTTCTCCAAAGCATTATCCGCTATCTTAGATGGTAATATTACAACCTTGATTGCGGCACTTGTTTTAGGAGTTATGGGAAGTGGTACTATTAAAGGCTTTGCGCAGACACTTGCACTTGGTATTATTCTTTCCATGTTTACTGCATTGTTTGTGACAAAATTCTTATTAAATGCACTTCATGCACTCGGTGTTCAGAGCCCGAAGGCATATGGTGTAGCAAAGGAAAAGAAGACAATCAATTTCCTTGGAAAGAGAAAAGTATTCTTTGCTGCTTCAGCAGCAGTTATCCTTGCAGGATTTGTTGTTATGGGCGTAAATCAGGCAAGTGGAAAATCAGCATTGAATTATAGTCTTGAATTTGTAGGTGGTACTTCTACAACGGTTACTTTGAATGAAGATATGACAATCGAAGAAATTGATGCTCAGATTGTACCGATGATTGAAGATATTACCGGTGATGGCAACGTGCAGACTACTAAGGTGGCTGGTTCTAATCAGATTATTATTAAAACAAGAACTCTGGATGTAGATGAAAGAGAAGAGTTTGCTAATGTGATGATAGAAAACTTCGGAGTCGATGAAAATGCAATTACAGCAGAAACCATCAGTGCTACGGTAAGTTCTGAAATGAAATCCGATGCAATTATTGCAATCGTGGCAGCATCAATCTGTATGCTTGTATATATATGGTTCCGTTTTAAGGATATTTGTTTTGGTGCCGGCGCAGTTATTGCATTATTGCATGACGTTCTCGTTGTACTTGCATTCTATGCAGCAGTAAGAGTATCTGTTGGTAATACCTTCATTGCATGTATGTTGACCATTGTAGGTTACTCCATTAATGCAACAATCGTTATTTTTGACCGTATCCGTGAGAATATGAAAACAATGTCCAGAAAAGAAGATTTGGCTGATGTTGTTAACAAGAGTATTTCACAGACATTGTCCAGAAGTGTATTCACTTCTTTGACAACCTTCTTTATGGTAGCAGCATTGCAGGTATTTGGTGTTTCTTCTATTAAAGAATTTGCGTTACCATTGATTGCAGGTATTATTTGCGGTACTTATTCTTCTATCTGTCTTGCAAGTGCATTCTGGTATCTGATGCGTGGTAAGGTAGCTAAGAAGGCTGAGGAATAAGTTTTTTTGGAAAATAGTCGATCGTTAAGAATAAAAGGTGTTCTGTAGTAGTACAGAGCACCTTTTTTATGGCAATAATTTGTTGTTTACAATAGATTTTTTCTGATTCTCAGATAGACGGTTGTGGCATTTGACACGCATAAAAGCAAGAATATCTTCCTGGTCGCGAGAATCCAGAAGTTGATAATAATAAAGGAAAAGTTTTTCTTGCCTATCCAGAGATTTAAATTTGTTGATATTTTCGGGTGTATTTATATGTTCTAAAAATCCACTTAAATCATTATCAGATAGGATGTCTTTTACAGAATCATTTGACTCGTAATGCAGATTGTGATTACAGGTTGTAGTATACTCCAAAAAGTTTTCCATAGGAATTTTATATAATTTTGATAAATTATAAAGAGAATTTACCGGTGGAGTAATACGCCCGGTTTCATAATGAGAGTATGTTTGTCTAGTGATGAATAAATGAGATGCAACAAATTCCTGTGAATAATTATAGGACTTACGAAGCTCCTTTAAATATTGCGCTAGACTTTTTTCTGACACTTAATTAATCCACCTTTCTACTATTTTTTATGTGAAAATGATTATCATCTAATAATGATTCGTCGAAAGTCTATTATCTCCCCAAAATAATAATATATAAATTTTATCAGAAAAAAGTTCTTGAAAATATATTGATAATAGCGTATTATAATCATGATGCTATTCATAATAGCATTTTTGAGAAAAATGCTATTATGAATAAAAAATAAAGGTGTTTGTGCCTAAAATGCAACACAAATATATTATGAAACGAGGAGGAGAGAATGATGAAAGCAAAATTCATTCAGAAAATTATGGCTGGTGCTTTAACAGTATCTCTTATTGCAGCACCATCCATGAGCGTACTGGCAAGTGGTGGTTCCACAGGAAGTAGTGGAACAACTGGAAGCAGTACAGAAGCAGCAGTTGTAGAAATTGTAAACGAATCTGTAATAGCAGGTAGTGCTAATGAAGGAAGTGGTTCTTCTACAGTTAGCAGCATTGCAGAAATTCCAACAACAAGTTCTGTTGCAGGTATAAGAACGACTGTAAAAGGTGTTTACATGGCAACATGTGTTAATGGCACTGCTATTACAACTGGTGTTGACAGTATTGCAAGCAGTTATGCTTTGGGAGCCGGTGAGAAACCATATGCAAGAATTTACAATATGGACACAAAGAAGAGTCCGCTTGCAGCAGCAGCAATTGATCAGGCAGCAACAGCTAAAGGTGCAGTAGTTGGTCCATATGTAAATGTTGAACTTGGAAAAATGAGTAGTGGTAAATTCAGTTTACTTCCGTCTGAAGGAGCACCAATTACCATTAAATTTGGTATTCCGAAATCCTTTGCACAGGACGGAAAAACATTTGCAGTTGTATGCGTTCGCCCAGGCGGAGTAGTAACTATCTTAGAAGATACAGATACAAACCCAGACACAGTAACATTTAATACAACAGGTGGTCAGGGCGCGTATGCAATCATTAAATACTAATTTAATGAAGTTTGGTATGAAATCTGGGAGAAGAAATAATTTCTTCTTCCAGTATTTTGTGCTTTTTATTTTGATTATTTTCTGTGTTTTTCAATATAGTATACAGAAAATATATGGATTAGCTATATATCCGGATGAATTTGGATATTGGGCAAGTGCAGCGGACTGGATAGGATATGACTGGTCAGAACTGGCATCACTAGGTTCTTATTATTCGTTTGGATATAGTGTGATTTTATGTCCGATTCTCTTTTTTTGTAAGAATGGAATTGAGGCATATAGAACAGCGGTTGCAGTAAATATGATACTGCAATGTGTTTCAATTTTATTACTGTGGAGCATTTTTAGAAGAATTGCATATTGGTTAAATTGTGATGAAGGAGATAAAGATACTGATAAAGCAAGAGAGAGGCAAAGTCTTATTGCTCTTGCTGCTTCTGTGTTTTATCCGGTCTGGACCTTTTATATGCAGATGACATTAACAGAAGCGCTACTTACATTTATGTATGTACTTATCTGTTATTTATTGATGATTTTTTTAGAAAAACCGAAGTTGGTTAGTGCAATGCTATTGATACTAGCACTTCTTTATTTATATTTTGTGCATATGAGAACGGTTGGAGTAGCAATGGCGGCTGTTTTGACCTTGTTTGTATATGCATGGAAAACGCCGTCTGAACGCAAGAAACTGTTTCTTTGCATGGTACTTTTGATTGTGGGAGTAGGAGTAGGTTTAGAAATTAAGGGTGTTATTACGGATTCGGTTTATGGAATGGCAGATGCCAGTTCACTATCTGGAAATGATTATGCCGGACAAATTGACAAATTTAAACTGTTTTTGTCATTAGATGGAGCAGTGCAATTATTAACAAGCTGTATTGGCAAAATTTATTACATGGGAATGGCTACCTTTGGATTCTTTTATATAGCCATAGGACATTTGATAAAAGATGCTTGGAAATTGGTTTCTTGTTGCATTAACAAAAGAAAAGATGTTGGGCAAATGGGTAAGATACAGTGGATGAGTTTATTTCTGCTACTTTCTGTTGTTGGGCAACTATTGATTTCTGCTATTTTTATGATGAATCCAGGACGACTGGATGGAATCGTATATGGCAGATATAACGATTATATGTTGCCGGTTTTTATTGGCTTAGGAATACTTATTTTGATGCGAAGCACTCATCCGGTTAAGACATTACTTGCTAATATCGGGATTTCAACTGTTTCCTTTGTGGTAAGTTTATGGATAGCTTTAAAAAGTGGTCAAACACTTATGCAGGGATATTTTGCAGCAGGCATCAGTTATTTAGCGGATGAGAAAGATTATCAGATTATACCGGAGTTTTGTAAGGCATATTTGTTTGGTTTCTTCTTAATGATAATGATGACAGGCTGTGTCTGGGTAGGGCACAAGACTGAAAAAAGTATTGTGACTATTGCGGTGATTTTGCTGATAGAAGTAGCACTTACTTTTTGCCTGACAGAAAAATATATTTATCCTTTTAATGAAACAAATTATGAGAAATTAAAGATTTATGAATATATAGAGGAATATCAGTCAGAAGAGATTGATAAGAGAGAAACTGGTGAAATGAAGGTTTGCTATTTATATAATGGCGGACAGACCTACATTGATTTAATACAGTTTATGATGCAGGAAGAATCTATTCATGTGATAAGGGAAAAGGATGCTTTAAATCAAACACAAAATTGGGAAGAACTAAAGGAACTGCTGCCACAAGAAGGCTTCCTGATTGTTGATATAAACAGTGATTATCTGGAAAAAATAGAAAAGCTATATGAAAAATGTGTAGAAAGCAATGATTTTATACTGTTTCTTGGAAAAGACACAGAATAGAAGGAAGGATACAAAAGATGAAGCTGATTATTCAAATCCCATGCTATAACGAGGCGGAGACATTGGAAATTGCGTTAAATGACTTGCCTAAGAAACTAGATGGAGTGGATAAAATTGAATATCTGATTATCAATGATGGAAGCCAGGATGCTACCGTTGAAGTTGCAAGAAACTGGGGCGTACAGCATGTCGTGAACTTTAAGCAGAATAAAGGCCTGGCGAAAGGCTTTATGGCAGGACTCGATGGTTGTTTGCGCAATGGTGCAGATATTATTGTGAATACAGATGCAGATAATCAGTATTGTGGAGAAGATATACAGAAATTGATTCAACCGATTCTGGATGGAAAAGCAGATATGGTAATTGGCGCCAGACCAATTGATGAAACGGAACACTTTTCTTTCATCAAGAAAAAATTACAGCATCTGGGTAGTTGGGCAGTACGAAAAGCATCTAATACAGACATTCCTGATGCACCGAGTGGATTTCGTGCATTTTCCAGAGAAGCAGCAATGCACATAAATGTAGTAAATGATTATACCTATACATTAGAAACCATTGTGCAAGCGGGAAGAGAACGTATGGCAATTACCAGTGTGCCGATTCGTACTAATGGAGAACTTCGCCCTTCCAGATTATTTCACAGTATCTGGGGATATGTAAAGAAAAGTATGCTTACTATTCTGAGGGCATATATGATGTACAAGCCATTAAAGTGTTTTACATATCTGGCCAGCTTGCCAACTTTGTTGGGGATAGGTTATGCTATTCGGTTTCTTATCTATTATATTATGGGAAATGGTAGCGGTCATGTGCAGTCGTTAATTTTGGGTTGTACTTTAATAATCATAGGGTTTCTGACTTTTATGATTGGATTGGTTGCAGATGTGATTGCTGCTAATAGAAAGATATTGCAAGATACCCAATATCATACGAGAAGAGCAGAGTATGAGGCAATTTTGCAGGAAACATGTGATGGTATAGGAAGATAGCAGAAGAAAAAACAAATGTACTTTGACAATTTCATATTTTATATCAGAATTTTCTTGCATAGTTCAGAAATCTTTGTTATATTGATAACAGAATATCGCATCTATTCTTGGATGCAGTTTTCTAAATCATAACAAGGAATCGAGCTTAATTCTAAGAATTTCAAGCAAGTATCCCAAAACAAAATTTTATATGGAAAAGCATGGGATACAGGCTGTCTGATTTGTTTGTGTAAGAAATTTTGTATGCCATGCCGGAAAGGAAGGTATTACAAATGACACAAAAGCAAAACAATTCAAGACACAGAGATTCCTCCAGTAAGTTGATTTTTTCTGATCCGATTTTATGTACGCAATTTTTCAGAGACTATGTAGATATACCAATGTTAAAAAACGTACAGCCGGAAGATATTGAAGATGTAACACATCGGTTTGTTCATATGTTTACAGAAGAAAGGGATTCCGATTCTGTTAAGAAGATACATGTAAAAACAAACGAAACACCGTTTTATCTTATTTCTCTTATTGAACATAAATCGGATGTGGATTATAATGTAGTTATGCAAGTGTTCCGTTATATGAGCTTTATATGGGAAGACTATGAGAAAGAAATGGAGCAGAAACAGAAAGGTATTACCAAACGGAAGAATTTCAAGTACCCGCCGATTCTGCCGATAGTTTTCTATGATGGAACGGATAACTGGACAGCAGCGACGAAACTTCATGATAGAATCTTATTTAGCGATGTTTTTGGGAAATACATACCGGATTATCAATGTATTCTTGTACAATTGAAGGATTACAGTAATGAAGAGTTAATGAAGAAAAGGGATGAACTGTCCATTATTATGATGGTTGATCGGCTCAAAAATGCAGCGGATTTTGTAAAACTCAGAGAAGAGGTGGATGCAAATTATCTGACTGAAATGACATCTGATTCACCGGAATATTTGTTAAAACTTATGCAACAGATTATTGAAGTTTTTCTGGAAAAATTGAATATACCATCAGAAGAGGTGGATATATTCACAGAGCAGATTAAGGAGCGGAAAATGGGAGAATTATTTGCACATTTTGAAGGTTGGGATGTACAGGCAATCAGAAAAGAAGCTAGAGAAGAAGCTAGGAAAGAAGCAAGAGAAGAAGCACAGCGAGAAATACGAGAAGCAAAAGAAAAGATGAAAACACAACTCAAAGAAGAGATGAAAACACAACTCAAAGAAGAAGTAAAAGAGAAAAGTATTGCCGAGGTAATACGAGTTATGAAAAAGCTTAATGTAAGCAAAGATGTAGCAAAGGAACAACTCGTGGAAGAATATGCCATGTCTGAGAATGAAGCCCAAGAAAAAATCGAGAAGTATTGGCAGATGTAGAAAAAGTAAATAGAAATTAAAGATTAGAAGAAAATCCTGATATAAAGTATGAAATTGCGAAAGCAAGAGTGATACTTTGTGTTGGGATTTTTTTGTTGGTATTTTTATACATTAGGAGAGTATAAGTCAATGAAAGTAACTGCAGTAGTAGTGACATATAATAGAATCAAACTTTTAGAGGAATGTGTGGCAGCTTTATTAAATCAAGATTATGAAAATATGGATATTTTACTAGTGGATAATTATAGTACGGATGGCACTAGGGAGTATATGCAGGAAATATTACAAAAGCATAAAAATAAGATTCATACGCTATTTCTGGAGGAGAACATTGGTGGCGCAGGTGGATTTCATGAAGGAATGAAATACGCTATGAAGAATAATCCAGATTGGTTGTGGCTAATGGATGACGATACAATTCCAGAGAAAGATGCATGTACAGAACTGTGCAAAGCAGTACAGCTTATTGATGGAAAAATCGGATTCTTATCAAGTAATGTATATGGAATGAAGAATGAATGTATGAACACGCCAAGAATGAAAATCTCGCAGAAAGGCGAAAATGGTTATGCGGATTGGAATGTTCACCTTGAAGAGAGTTTGGTTAAAGTAAACAGTGCAACGTTTTGTTCATGTTTTGTTAGTGCGGAGGCGGTTAGAACTGTTGGCTTACCAATTAAAGAATATTTTATTTGGGGTGATGATACAGAATACACATTGAGATTATCAAAATATTATGGACAGGGATGGTTAGTAGGTAAAAGTAAAGTTTTACATAAAAGAGAGAACGGTCAGTCTTTATCGATTAAAAAAGAGGATAATCCCAATAGGATAAATGTGTATTACTATTATACAAGGAATTATTTGATTAATTTGAAACTCTATTATTACGGATACTTAGGAGCTTTGATAAAAACATTTCATTTTAATCTGATTATGCTACAAATATTATTTGGAAAAAGCAGGTATAAAGGAAGGAAGATTGCTGTGTTATTTAAGGGAATATTTGCTTTTTGGTTTGGAAGATATGATAAAAAAGCAACTGCAAAAAGAATGAATATCATAAATAGCAAATTGAAACAGTAAAGTTCGGAGAGAAATAATGGGAGAATTAATTAGTTTAATTGTACCAGTATTTAATGGAGAAAAGTGGCTACCAGCTTTCTTTCAGCAGTTTCAAGAACAGACATATGAGAATTTAGAGCTGATTTTAGTGAATGACGGTTCTGCAGATAATACGGGTGTAATTATAGATGAGTATGCAAAAGAGAATAAGAAGGTAACTGTATATCACAAGGACAATGGAGGTCCTTCGTCTGCAAGAAATTATGGAATAAAAAAAGCAACAGGTAAGTATGTTGTTTTTGCAGATGTTGATGATAGAATTTTTCCGTCATATGTAGAATACCTATATGATTTGATAAAAAGATATGATTCGGATATGGCAGTGTGCTCATATATTAAAATAACAGAAGAAGAAAAGTATAAAGCTATTTCTATAGAACAACAACCTAGTGTACAACTTTATACAAATGAGCAGGCAATAAAAGATTTTTGTTATAGAAAACATATTACAGGATATAGTTGCTTAAAATTAATAAAAAGAGATTTACTGGAAGATGTATATTTTCCGGATGATATTGTTTATGGAGAAGATTTTTTGTTTTCCTATGATATATTAAAAAAATGTTCAAAAGTGGTATTTGGGAAAGAAATACAGTATTTGTATATTCAATATGGTGATAGTTCCACACATGTAAAAAGGGATAATACAGAGAAATATAAAAAAGCATGGGATAAGCATTTACTTTTTTTGGAAGATGTCAAGAAGAATTATCCTGCAAGTTATTATGGAGCGTTATCTAAATGTTACATACTGGCAATTAATAATACACAGCGTATTTTTGACGGTAAGAGAGATGCATCTTTTAAAAAAGAACTGTTATTGTTTATTAAAGATAATGCGGTAAGTGTTTATAAGGACAAAGATAATAAGAAGTTGAATAGAATATTAGGGCTTATGGGGGCTATAAGTGCAAGAGGAACATGTAAATTGTGTGAATATTTCTTTAAATTACAAGATGTATGGGGAATAACTTTACGGCATACGACTTAAGATAAAAAGAGGAACATGAAAGATGAAAATAATAGCATTTTATTTGCCACAATTTCATACATTCCCAGAAAATGATGAATGGTGGGGAAAAGGATTTACTGAATGGACAAATGTAAAAACGGCAGTACCTATATTTGAAGGTCATGAACAACCAAGGATTCCTTTAAATAGAAATTACTATAATTTGCTGGATATTGAAACGTTGCGTTGGCAAAGTCGGTTAGCTAAAGAATATGGAATATATGGTTTTTGTTTTTATCATTATTGGTTTGATGGGAAAATGTTAATGCATCAACCTATGGAGATGCTGCTAAAAAATAAGGACATAAAACAAAAGTTTTGTATATGTTGGGCAAATGAGGATTGGACAAGAGCATGGGCTAAAAAGGAACGAACTGTTTTGATTGGGCAAACCTATGGAGAAGAGTCTGACTGGAGAATCCATTTTGAATATCTTTTACCTTTTTTTCAAGATGAAAGATACATAAAAATAGAAAACAAACCATTATTTATAATTTATAGACCAGAGTTGATAAAACCATTGAGAGAAATGCTAGAGGTATGGGAAGGATTAGCAAGGCAATATGGATTTGAGGGAATTGCTCTTGCATATCAGCAAGCGCCTTATAATCACATGAAAGAGGAAACAGGTGATTTATTTGATTATGGAATAGAATATCAACCTGGTTTTGTAAGATTCCAACAACAGAAGACTTTTTCAGTAATTAGAAGAAAAATATTACATGAAATAGTTTCAAAACTTAAATTACCGCAAAAAAAATGGTCTACTATATATTATGATTATGACGATACTTGGAAAAGAATATTGAATATAAAACCAAGGGATAATAAGATGATTCCAGGGGCGTTTGTAGATTGGGATAATACACCTAGATATAATCAACATGCAAGTGTGGTTGTTGGTTATTCGAAAGAGAAGTTTCAAAAATATTTATCGGAACAGATTAAGAGGGCAAAAGAAGTCTATCATAAAGACATGTTGTTTTTGTTTGCGTGGAATGAATGGGGCGAAGGTGGATATTTAGAACCAGATGAAGAAGAGGAATATGGTCGATTGAGTGCCGTACGAGAATCGCTTAAATCATGTAATGAATGGGAAGAGGCGTAAAGAAGTAAATATGGATAATATTAGGGAAAAGGGATATGTAATTGTTGTTACATACAATAGAAAAGAAAAATTGGAAAAATGTATTGATTGTTTATTGAATCAAACATACTCAATTAGTAAAATACTTATTATCGATAATGCGAGTACAGATGGCACAGACATTTTTTTGAAACAAATAAGTAAACAATATCCGTCAATATTCTACTATAGAAATAAAGAAAATGAAGGAGGGGCAGGAGGATTTGATAAAGGGATTAGACTAGCATATGAAGAGGGAGCGGATTGGATATGGGGAATGGATGATGATGCTTTTCCTGAAAAAAATGCTTTATATAATCTTTTAAGTTGTAGAAGTGAGAATTCTTTAAAAGATGCATATTGGTCTAATCCAAATAATGATATGGATTTTGAAAAAAGCATTAAGTATGTGAATTCTTGGATGTTTGTAGGTTTTTTTTTAACAAGAGAAATAGTACAGTCAATAGGATTTCCAAGAAAAGATTTTTTCATTTATTATGATGATTATGAATACGCGGATAGAATAATTGCAAACGGATTTAATATTTGGAAAGTTAAAGATTCTGTGATTAAACATCAAGATGCCGCGTCAAATAAAAGATGTATTTATCTTGGAAATATAAAAAAGGAAGTAATCCTTTTGCCAGAACAAAAATGGAAGACATATTATCTTGTAAGAAATGATTTATTAAGACATGCTCAAAAGGATAGGAGATATTATCAAACCATCTTTAGAAATATTAGGAGAATTATAAAAGCGATTTTATTTTGTCCAAATCAACTAGGAATTGTGATAAAGGGTTTCTATCATGGGTTGACTGGAAAATCTGGAAAAAGAGTTTTACCATAATATAGGGTTGAAGATTGTATGAAAAATAAAAGAGAAATTTTTTTGAAGAATAATTTGTTTCTTATTATAGGAGCAAGTATTTTATTTATAGCGTATATGTATCATTTTGATAAATCAAATATAATATATCATTTAGGTGATGAATTTGGATATTGGGCTAATGCGGCATTTTTTTATGGACATGATTGGTCTGGAGTAGCATCGCACAATACATATTATTCCTTTGGATATTCAATTATTTTAGCACCATTATTTTGTATTAGTAATTTTGATATTCGATATAAAGTGGCACTGTTTATTAATATTTTTATGCAAATTGTATCATTTTTGTTATTATATGGTATGGCAAAGAAATTATTTTATACCTTAAATAATAAGGTTATTATGTTGATTGCATTTTGTGTTTCATTATATACAAGTAATACATTTTTTGCAAAAACAACTTTATCAGAAAGTTTTTTATATTTTGCTTTTGTGAGTATTACGTACTTGGTTGTTCAATTATGTGAAAAAAAAAGATGGATTTATTATATATTATTAGGTTTGCTGTCTGCTTTTGTATTTGCAATTCATATGAGAGCAATTAGTATTACTATTAGTGTAATTATTTTTTTAATATTAGAATTTGTTTTAGAGCCTGAAAATCGAAAAAAAATATTATTAGCTTTTATGGAGATTGTAATAATGTTTTTTTTCTTATTGATATTTAAAGAGCATATAGTTGAAAATTTATATGCATCAAATGAGACTGTAGCAGTAAATGATTTTAGTGGACAAGTTGGTAAGTTGAATTTATTACTATCTATAGATGGGATAGTTCTTTTGATTAAAAGTGTGGTAGGCAAAGTATATTATTTATTGTCGGCTAGTTTTTTGATATTGGCATGGACAGGCGTATGGTTATTTCAAAAGTTATCCAATACATGGCACTCGATAAAAAGATACAATTATTTATCTATAGAAAATAAACTCTCAATTTATTTATTTTTTTCATTTTTATTCACTTTAGGTGTGTCTTCTATTTATATGATAAGTGAATCATCTGTCATTGATCATTTGATATATGGAAGATATAATGAGTACATATTAGGTCCTTTATTGATTCTGGGGGGCTGTTTTTTGTTTGAAACAAAAGGTATATCTTGGCGTGTTCAGATAAGTATGATTGGTATATATTTAGTTAGTTCGCTCTTGGTAACATTTACATTTAGAAATATAGAGAACCCAACAATAAGAGAGGTAAATATTGCAGGAGTTGCATATCTAGCATATAATAATGAGTCATGTTTATATGAAAATTGGGAGATAGTTATTACTCTAAAAGTAATATTTATATCGATGATATTTTTTTCTTTGTTGTGGACACGTAAACAGCAGATAAAAATAATTGCATTTGTGTTTGTTGGAGCACTTTGGTTATATGGGGGGAATTTTGTATTAGATTATCAACTGTGTTATAGAGAGAGTTATTATACTTGTAAGAATATTTCAGATTATTTGATTGAAAATGATATAAGTGAAATAACATATATAACAAACGATAGTTATCCTTACTTCGAGTCATTAAGACCGGATATACTTCAATTTATGAATCCAGAGTTAAAAATAACATATAAAAATATTAAGAATATATCCTTAAATGAAGAAAAAGCTTTTTTTGTAAGAAGAGGGTATTTTGAAAAAGATTTTTTTAAGAACTATTCCTATATTATTTCAAGTAACGATTTTGATTTATATATTAATAATAATTAGGGAGTTGAAACATAAATGAGCGCTAACATATATATAAGGCGTAATTGTAATTTAGATTTAATAAAGTTAGTTGCATGTATAGCTGTCATTGGATTACATACATTTATGCCTAATGTAATGAGTTTATATTTTTTGTGCGGATTTGCAGTTCCCCTCTTTTTTATGACAAGTGGTTACTTTCTTTTGAATAAAAAAGAAGTAACATCATGGTATGTGTGTAAGAAAATTCTATCTATATTTAAAATTGTATTTTGCTGGAATTTATTGAGATATTGTGCAGTTGGATTTATAAGAATGATTTGGGGATATGATATAACAAATTATACATTACTTCAATTTTGTAAGGAATTATTTGGGAGCATGTTGCAAAAAGGGGAAATGTGGCAGTTTTGGTATTTGGGAACATTGATACTTTTATATGCTTTATTGCCAATTTTTCATAGAGTTATAGTAAAAGGAAAAGTGAGTAAAATACTGAAAATTCCTTATCCAATGGTGAGATTGTGGAGCATACTTATTATTATATCAATAGTATTACAATGTGCATCTATGTTACTGGGTGAGCCACTACAAAAAAAGGTAATTCAGACATTTCGGTTGTGGAGTTGGTTGCAGTATTTTGTTTTAGGAGGAATGATGGTATATGTATGTCCTAAAATTATAGCCAAATTATCAATAAAAGTACATTTTTTAATTTTATGTATAAGCACAGCCTTTGTAAATGTTTATCAATATTGGGTTGGCAAGTACATAATCCATACCGAGTATGCAGAATATTTCTATGATAGTATATTTACAATGATATGGACGATTATTCTATTTACATGGATAATGCGTATAAAAGTATCTGATAAAGTTACGCCCAAGATATTTAGTTTGTGTTCATTGACATTAGGGGTGTATATCATTCATCCGTCAGTTATTCAGTTAATAAGCAAAGTATTTGCAAATAACTCTTTAGGAATTAGCATAGTTAGCTTTGTGATAGTTACAGTTGTTTCGTTTGGAATAATATGTGTTTTAAATAAAATACCTCTTGTAAAAAGATGGTTCTTATCATTTTAAACATAGGATATAGGTAAAGATAATGGAAAAAAACAATTCAGTATTTCATAATTTCATCATGAATGTAATTCTGACCATGTCATCATTTATTTTTCCATTGATCACATTCCCTTATGTTTCAAGAGTTCTATCCCCTGTTGGCATTGGTAAGGTATCTTTTGCAACATCGGTAGTAAACTATTTTCTTATTATTGCACAATTAGGAATACCTACCTATGGAATTAGAGCGTGTGCTAAAGTACGTGATAGTAAAGAAGAGTTGAATAAGACTGTTCAAGAAATTTTGCTGATAAGTATTATTATGTGCATCGTGTCATATGTACTGTTTTTTATTTGTATTTTTTTTGTTCCAAAGTTTGTAGAGGAACAAAAGCTATTACTGGTTATAAGTACAATGATTTTATTTACAACATTAGGAGTAGAGTGGTTTTATAAAGCTTTGGAGATGTATTCTTATATTACATGGCGTTCGATTATTTTCAAAGTAATTGCGCTTGTAGCAATGTTTATATTGGTTAAAAAGCAGGATGACTATGTAATATATGGTGCGATTTCAATTTTTGCATCTTCTGCATCTAACATTTTGAATTTTGTTTGTCTTCATAAACTAGTTGATTTGAAAGTACATTTTCGACTGGATATTCGCAAACATATGAAACCAATTCTTGTTTTTTTTGCTATGTCTTGTGCAACGACAATATATTTGAATTTGGACACGATTATGCTTGGATTTATGAAAACGGATGCAGATGTAGGTTATTATAATGCAGCAGTAAAAATTAAAAATATGTTAGTAAGTGTGGTAACTTCATTAGGGACAGTATTATTGCCAAGAGTTACTTATTATTTGGAAAAAGGTGAGAAGGCGAAATTTGAAAAGCTGGCTATTAAAGCACTTCGGTTTGTTATGTTTATTTCAGTTCCTTTGTTAGTGTACTTTATTATTTTTGCAAGGCAAGGAGTACTTCTTTTATCAGGAAATGAATATGAGAATGCTATTTTGCCAATGCAGTTTATGATGCCAACTTTATTATTTATAGGACTTACTAATATTATGGGGATTCAGATATTAGTTCCTAAAGGACGGGAGGATAAGGTACTCGTTTCTGTGATAGCTGGCGCTGCTGTGGATTTAGTATTAAATGCAATATTAATTCCGAAGTATGCAGCTACCGGAGCAGCAATTGGAACAATGATAGCTGAAGTGGTGGTATATATTGTTCAGTATTTTACTGATAAAGAGTTATTTAGTAGATTATTTCATTATATTAATCCATTCAAGTTTATTTTGGCAACAGGAATGGGTGCAATAGCTTCTATGTGGGTTCAGAAATTGGAATTTAATCACTTTATATGTTTAGTATTAGGTGCAATTTGCTTTGGAGGAGTATACCTAATAAGTCTATTATTGTTGAAAGAAAGCTTTATACAGGAAATAATTGCGACTATTATAAAAAGAAAAAGAACTTAATAAAGGGTAAGATTATAAAATACGAGCCTAATTTAAAGGAGAACCAATGCAACCTAAGATTACATATACCAAAATATCCAATATAACAATAATCTTGCTTTTAATATTCTCTATGCTTATGCTATCGAATATTGAAATAGCGGGTTTTCCACTATATAGTTTGTTGAGTTTAATTATTTCTTTATGTTGGTTATCAGCAAGAATCTTCTTTTTTCCAAAGGATGGAAAGCCAATATGGACAATCCGATATGTTAATGACTTGCTGGTTATAGCTGTCTTGCTGTTTGAACTATTAGCAATTATTGTGAAACTTTTTCAAGAGCCAGAAAAAGGAGATATCGGAATTGTAAGTAATACTATTATCATTTCTATGGCATTACTTTATATTCTTTTATCAGAAGGATATAAGATTAGTGATGTTTATTTCGATTTAATTCTATATAGCGGATTGCTTGTTGTGGGAGCATTTCTGCTTCCTTATTTTACTGAAATGCAGGGGATGAGCATCATAGAGGCAGTGTCCCGAAGCTCTGGTAAAATGGCATCTTATATTATGTTGATTAGTATGATTAGTGTTTATCAATATTGTATTTGTAAAGATAAAGCCCGTTCCATGTTTTATTTGTTAATAGCAGCCTTATCATTTTTTGCGCTTTTTCTGAATCAGAATGTGGTTAGTTTTTGGTTGATGGTCACATATTTTATAGCAATGCCAGTCGTGCTTCGGGCTACGGCAAGTCTTATTAAGAAAGATATGCAGATGCTTTTTGTGTTTGGATTTATGCTCAGTAATATGAGTTTGTTGACGGACTATACGGATATTATCCGGAAAGAAGTGAGCTTTTCACTAGAACATAGCGTTTATTTGGAGTTATTGTTGGCGGTAGGTGCAATTTTCTTTTTTCATTATTGGGATAGAATTCCGGAAGGGGTAGACTTGGAACGACTAGTAATGAGGAAATTACGCAAGGGATATCAATTTTTGTTAAAAGCGATAGGAGTTATTTTTACTGGTATTTTATTAGGTGGCGATAGATGGGCATCTCTTCCAGAAATGTTAGGAAACGATGTTGTGAAAGGATTTGCTGTTCCAGTAGTTACGTCTTTTAAACAGGAAGAAAGCGGATTTTACTGCTGGTTTTCACAGTTGGGTGTGCTTGGAAGTATTGTGGTTATCATTTTTATTGTGTTGTTATTCGAAAGAATGTGGCGTAATTATCAGTTGGGCAAGCCTTGTACCGGAATTCTAACATTGATTTCTACTATTTTTATAGTACAGCTTTTTTTCTGGAATCCCAATGTACAGACATATGTGGTTTACTTTGTGTTATTAATGAGTGCTGCTTTTTATAAGGAAGAAAGAGTACACATTACCAGCATTAAAATTAATATGAAAGAAAAAAGGAGTGGAGGAGAAGATGAGAAAATTTAAGTGGATGAGAAAGAGTTTGGCGATTGTTTTTTTGATGCTGATGTTGGTTTCAAATGTGAGCATAAAAGCTAATGCAGAAGAAACAAAAGAAAAACAGGAAACGACAGAAGTACAAGCATATGATGTAACAGAATTAAGTCAGATTATGGTTGCTGCCAGAGATGTTGAAATGAAAGCAGAGCCGGATTACGATTCTGAAACCCTAATGACATATGAAAAGGGTGCATCAGTTTTTGTTACAGGTATGGTAGAAGATGAATGGCTTCAGGTGTCTTATCAGGATAAAACAGGATATGTAGATAAAACAGCATTACTGATACAGAAACTAGATGTGGCAGGCATTGATGCAGAAATGGCAGTTGAGGCAGAGGAAACAAAGTTTGTCTTAGAAGAGGTAGAACGATATCGTCAAGAAGCAAGACGTTCTAAAATATGGGGAACAATTATTGTAGTTTTGGTTATCGGTATTTTTGCAACAGGAATTGTTTCTACTATTCGTGCCGGAAAAAGCAAAGAAACGGATGAAACACCAGAAAAGGGAACAGAAGCAGATGATGATGTTTCTTTAAATATAGAAGATTTGGATAAAGATTCAGAAGAGAATAATGAATAAAAAAGTTTTCAAATAGAGTACTATAAATCACTCATCAAAAATGTTACAATAAAACTCCCAAAGGAATTTAAGAGAAAGATTCCGATGGGAGTTTTCCTATTAAATGATAAGAAGGTTATTTGGCATGGCGAAATGGATGGTGTCAGCGAAAAAGGCTGATTTTAATGCAATAGCGCAACAGTTTCAGATTGATCCGGTGATTGCGAGAATTATCAGAAACAGGGATATCATAGAGGAAGAAGAGATTGCACTTTTTTTGCATGGAACATTGGAGAATTTGCATGATCCTCATTTGCTGCATGACATGGATAAAGCAGTAGCATTTATGCTTTCTAAAATAGAAGAGAAAGCAACGATACGAATTATTGGAGATTATGATATTGATGGTGTATGTGCAACGTATATTCTGCTTAGAGGACTGCGTGCTTGTGGAGCAGTTGTAGATACGGTAATACCGCATCGTATTAAGGATGGCTATGGACTGAATGATAGTTTGATAGAAGAAGCGCATGCAGATGGCATTGATACAATTATTACCTGTGATAATGGAATTGCGGCAGCACCCCAGATAGCCTATGCGAAAGAACTTGGAATGAGCATTATTGTGACCGACCATCATGAAGTGCCTTATGAACTTGCAGAGGACGGCAGCAGAACGGAAGTATTACCACTGGCAGATGCAGTTATCGATCCGAAACAGGAAGCTTGTAAATATCCTTATGAAGGTATTTGTGGTGCTGTGGTAGCTTACAAATTTGTGCAGGTTTTATTAGAAGAGTATGGGAAGAAAGCTACGGACAGTAATGAGGAATTATTAGAGGAATTACTGGAATTTGCTGCATTTGCTACCGTAGGCGATGTAATGGAGCTTAAGGATGAAAACCGTATTATTGTGAAGTACGGTTTGGAACAGATGGTACATACGAAGAATCTGGGACTTCGGGCTTTAATTGAAGTGAGTGGCTTGCAGGGGAAACCGTTATCGGCATATCACATTGGATTTGTGTTAGGTCCTTGTCTGAATGCGACAGGCAGACTGGATACTGCAGCGAAGGCTTTGCAGATGTTACAGAGTGAAGAGTGGAGCGAAGCTGTAACGATTGCCGGAGAATTGAAGGAATTAAATGACAGCCGTAAAGAAATGACAAGACAAGGGACTCAACAGGCAATAGAAATGATTGAAAGCGGAGATTATGCAGACGACAAAGTTTTTGTGATTTATTTGCCTGATTGCCATGAAAGTCTGGCAGGTATTATTGCCGGAAGAGTTAAGGAGAAATATCATAAGCCTGCATTTGTGCTGACTAAAGGGGAAGAAGGTGTGAAGGGCTCAGGTCGTTCCATAGAAAGCTATCATATGTATGAGCAGATGAGCCTTTGCAAACATCTTTTTACCAGATATGGCGGACACAAAATGGCAGCCGGTTTATCTTTGCCGGAAGAAAATATAGAAGAATTCAGACGGACTCTTAATCAGAACTGTAATTTGTCCGATGAAGATTTTGAAGAGAAAATGGTAATTGATGTTCCGATGCCACTATCTTATGTCAGAACAGATTTTGTGAAGCAGTTGAAGGTTCTGGAGCCTTTTGGCAACGGGAATACGAAGCCTGTTTTTGCACAGAAAAATGTGAGAGTCCTACAAGGTAAAGTATTAGGAAAAAATGCTAATGTAGGAAAATATAAGATTATGGATGAACAGGGACACACTTATGATATGATATATTTTGGCGATATGGATAACTGGCATGATTTTCTGGTAAGAAGTTTTGGAGAAGCTGAGAAAGAACGGCTTTATCGCGAAGGCAGCAGGGAAATTGTGATACAGATGATTTATTATCCGGATATCAATGTATATCAGGGAAGAGAAAGTTTACAGATTGTGATGCAGGACTATGCCAAATAGAAAGCTGCGTCCGGAGGGAGGACATAGATGATACTTACAGTGACGCTTAATCCGGCAGTGGATAAAACATATACAACAGGAGAATTAATCACAGGGCATGTGAATCGTATGCGGACAATGATGAAGATTGCAGGCGGTAAGGGAATCAATGTTACTAAAATTCTGAATCAATACGGTCATGCGGTCTGTGCGACCGGTTTTCTGGGTGGCTATGCAGGTAAGTTTATTGAGGACTATATGAAAGGAAAACAGGTTGATTGTAAATTTGTACAGGTAGAAGAGGAAACCAGAAGTAATATGAACATTCTGGCAGATAATGGTTATGTGACAGAAATTTTAGAGCCGGGACCTGTGATTAATGAAGAAAGCCAGAAGGAGTTTTTAAAGCAGTATGAAGAATTACTTCCTTCCTGTGAACTGGTCATTTTGTCCGGCAGTATTGGAAAAGGTATGCCTGAGGATATTTATAAAACCTTGATAGAAATTGCGGAAAAAAAGGGAATTCGTGTATTGTTAGATACCAGCGGAGAAAGTCTTAAGAAAGGTATCGAGGCAAAGCCATATCTGATAAAGCCGAATCAGAAGGAATTAGAATATATTGTTGGGCATAAACTGAGTAGTAAAGAGGCTGTTTTAAGTGCGGCACGGGCATTACAGGCGGCAGGAATTGAGAAAGTTATTGTATCTATGGGGAAAAATGGACTTATGTCGGTAAGCGGCGAACATATTTATTGCGCAAAGTCCAGAAGAATTCAGACCGTAAATACAGTGGGATGTGGCGACAGTGTTGTGGCTTCTTATGCCATGTCACTCATAAGTGGCGATTCTGAGGAAGAGGCAATTCGGAAAGCAGCAGCCATTTCAGCGGCAAATGCAACCACGATAGAAAGTGCCAATATCCCGATGGATACGGCAGAAGAATTATATGATGCAATTACAGTAGAGGAACTGGCATAGTTTTTATAGGAAAGACTACGAAAAAGCCTGAGACAATCTCAGGCTTTTCGCATTTTCTTATGAGGGGGGAGATAGTGAGTTTTTCAACTATCTTGGTTATTATCATAAATTGAAAATGTGTCCAAAATGTGTTTTCTTTCTTATAAAAATATAAACTTCCATAAACAAAGTTTGAAGTAAGTATGAAATCAAAGTGAAGTTGAAAAAGGGCGTGTTTCGTGCTATTTTATTTAAAGAAGAATGCGATAAAGCAAGGAGTGGATTTCATGGCTAAATTAAAAGATTTATTATCCAAACTGGAATATCAGTGCGTTCAGGGAACGGAAGAAATAGAAGTAACAGAAGTTGTTTATGATTCAAGAAAAGTAACACCGGGAAGTCTTTTTATCTGTATTGTGGGAGCAAACGTGGATGGGCACGATTTTGCCATGCAGGTAGTAGAAGCTGGTGCAAAGGTTCTTGTGGTACAAAGAGAGATTGAACTTCCTAAGGAAGCAGATGTGACAGTTATCAAAGTAGAAGATACTCGTTATGCGATGGCATTTATTTCTGCTGCTTATTTTGGAAATCCGGCGGAGAAGTTACAGGTAATCGGTATTACCGGAACGAAAGGAAAGACAACAACAACTTATCTGGTGAAATCCATTCTGGAACAGGCAGGTCGCAAAGTCGGATTGATTGGTACAATTGAAGTAATTATTGGTGATACCCATATTCATGCCAATAATACTACGCCGGAGTCTTATCTGTTACAGCAGTATTTCAGACAGATGGTAGATGCCGGTTGCGATACGGTTGTTATGGAGGTATCATCTCAGGGCTTGATGCTTCACAGAACACAGGGGTTTGTATTTGATTTTGGCATCTTTACCAATATTGAACCGGATCATATCGGACCGAATGAACATAAGGATTTTGAAGATTACATGTCCTGTAAAGGCTTATTATTTAAGCAATGTAAAGTTGGCATTGTAAACAAGGACGACAAACATTGGGAGCAGGTTACAGATGGGCACACCTGTAAACTGGAAACTTATGGTATCGAATCCGATGCTGATTTGAAAGCAGAAAATCTGAAACTGCTTTCCGGTGGCGGAAAACTTGGAGTAGCATTTGATGTAAAAGGTCTTATGGATTTCCCGGTGGAAATTGCAACACCAGGTAAATTCAGTGTATATAATGCACTGACTGCAATTGCTATCTGTCGTCATTTTGAAGTGTCTGAAGAAGCTATTCAAAAAGCACTTCTGGCAGCAAAAGTAAAAGGCAGAATTGAACTTGTAAAAGTATCCGATGATTTTACATTAATGATTGACTATGCGCATAATGCGATGGCATTGGAAAGTCTTTTATCTACCTTAAAAGAATATAAACCGCATCGACTGGTCAGTGTGTTTGGTTGTGGCGGAAACCGTTCAAAACTGCGAAGATATGAAATGGGAGAAGTCAGTGGAAGAATGGCTGATTTGACAATTATCACTTCGGATAATCCACGTTTTGAGGAACCACAGGCAATTATTGATGATATTAAAATTGGTATTGGCAAAACCGATGGAAAATATGTAGAGATTTGTGATAGAAAAGAAGCGATTGCTTATGCGATTGCCAATGGAGAACCGGGAGACATTATTGTTTTAGCCGGTAAGGGACATGAAGATTATCAGGAAATCAAAGGGGTTAAATACCCAATGGATGAAAGAGATCTGATACAGGATATTCTGGCAGGCAGATAAGATACCAAAGTGAGAGGTTAAGGAATGAGTGATAAATATGCGGATATTATCGTAGATATATCCCATGAAAAAGTTGACAGACCTTTTCAATATAAGATTCCGGATAGACTATTGGGACAGATTGCACCCGGTGTCCGGGTGCATGTTCCCTTTGGAAAAGGCAATAAGGATATGATTGGCTATGTAGTCGATATCTCGGAAGAAACTGATTATCCGGTGGATAAAATTAAGGAAATTACCTGTCTGGATGAAAAGGGAACTACGGTAGAAAGCGATTTGATTCAGACCGCTTACTGGATGAAGAAACATTATGGTTCTACCATGATTACAGCACTCAAAACGGTACTTCCCGTAAAGCAGAAGTTAAAACAGTTAGAGAAAAAGAAAGTCACCAGATGCTGTGACAGGGAAGAAATAGAAAAGCATTTAGCCGAATGTGCCAGAAAGCACCAGACGGCCAAAGTACGTGTATTGGAAGCGTTGTTAAATGAAGAAGTTTTACCATATGAACTGCTTAGACAGAAATTAAATGTAGCAGCACCTACCCTGCAAAGTTTAGAAAAGCAGGGACTTATTAGAATAGAATCCGAGAATTATTATCGTAATCCGGTAAAACAGATTACCGAGCGTGACAGTGCTAAGCCACTCAGTGAGAAACAGCGGTTTATTATAGAAGATGTGGCGCAGGATTACCGGAATGGTAAGCATGGAACATATTTGATACATGGCATTACCGGAAGTGGTAAGACAGAAGTATATCTGGGAATTATTGAGCAGATGATCGCGATGGGAAAACAGGCGATTGTACTGATTCCGGAAATTGCTTTGACGTACCAGACACTTCTTCGGTTCTATAAGCGATTTGGAGACCGGGTTTCGGTGATGAATTCCACCTTGACGATGGGCGAAAAATATGACCAGATGGAACGGGCCAAAAACGGACAGTTAGATGTGATCATCGGTCCTCGTTCTGCGTTGTTTACGCCATTTCCAAATCTGGGCGTTATTATTATCGATGAGGAACATGAGAACAGTTATAAAAGTGAGTCAATGCCAAAGTATCATGCGCGTGAGACCGCAATACAGATTGCGGAGAGAAAAGGCGCAAGCGTGGTACTGGGCTCAGCAACCCCTTCTTTGGAAGCCTATTACCGTGCAAGGCAGGGAGAATATAAATTATATGAGTTAAAAGAGCGACTGACCGGAGGACAACTGCCGCAGGTATATACGGTAGATTTGAGGGAAGAATTGAAAGAGGGAAATCGTTCTATTTTCAGCCGAAAATTGAAGGAGCTGATAGCCGGACGATTGCAGGCAGGAGAGCAGACCATGCTGTTCTTAAACAGGCGAGGTTACGCAGGTTTTGTTTCCTGTAGAGCTTGTGGGCATGTGATGAAATGTCCGCACTGTGATGTTTCCTTATCAGAGCATCGTAATGGCAAGTTAGTATGCCATTATTGTGGACACGAGGAATATAAGCCGGAAAAATGTCCTTCCTGTGGTTCCAAATACTTATTAGGTTTCAAAGCAGGAACCGAGCAGATAGAAGCAGCGGTGCATAAGGAATTTCCGCAGGCAAGGGTGCTTCGTATGGATGCTGACTCCACCAGAACCAAAGACAGCTATGAGAAAATTTTATCTGCTTTTGCGGATGGTCAGGCGGATATTCTGGTAGGAACACAGATGATAGTGAAAGGTCATGATTTTCCGAATGTAACACTGGTAGGAATTCTGGCAGCAGATTTATCCTTAAATCAGAATGATTATCGTGCCGGAGAAAGAACCTTTCAGCTTTTGACACAGGCCGCCGGCAGAGCAGGAAGAGGAGCCAAATCCGGAGAAGTTGTGATTCAGACTTATCAGCCGGAGCATTACAGTATTGTGCATGCGGCAAATCAGGATTATGAGGACTTTTACGAAGAAGAAATTATGTATCGTGAATTGCTTGCCTATCCACCGGCAGCCCATATGTTAGCGATTCTGGTAGTTTCCAAAGTAGAAGAAGCCGGTAGCAGTCTGTTGGAACAATTTGCAACACAGATACGCGAGAAGTTTAACGGGGATTGCAAGCTTTGTGTGATTGGTCCGACACCGGCCGCTGTATCAAAGATTAACGATTTATACCGACATGTGTTATACTTAAAGCATTGTGATTATGAGAAGTTGGTTCAGATAAAAGATATTCTGGAAGAATATAGTAAACAACAGGAACTTAGAAATCAAACGGTACAGTTTGACTTCGATCCGATGAACACATATTAGAAAAATATATACTTATTTAAAAGGAGAAGAAAAATGGCAATCAGAAAAATCAGAGAAATAGGAGACCCTGTATTAGAAAAAGTATCCAAAGAGGTCACAGAGGTAACTCCTCGTATTCAGGAGTTAATTGATGATATGTTTGATACATTATATGAAGCAAATGGTGTTGGACTGGCAGCACCACAGGTTGGTATTTTGAAACGAATTGTAGTGATTGATACAACAGGTGAAGACCCGATTTTAATGATTAACCCTAGAATTATTGAAAAGAGTGGAGAACAGACCGGATATGAAGGCTGTCTTAGTGTTCCGGGCAAAACCGGCAATGTGACAAGAGCAAACTATGTGAAAGCCATTGCATATGATGAAAATATGGAACCATTTGAAATAGAAGGAACAGAACTTCTTGCAAGAGCCATTCAGCATGAGCTTGACCATTTGGATGGTCATTTGTATGTAGAAAAAGTAGATGGACCACTGCAGGATGTAGAAGACTTGGAAGAGGAATAATTTGTGGAGGAAATATGAAAGTAGTATTTATGGGAACGCCGGACTTCGCAGTCGGCGCATTGGAAGCGATTATAAAAGCAGGCCATCAGGTAACAGCAGTAGTAACACAGCCGGACAAACCAAAAGGGCGCGGTAAAGAGATGCAGATTACGCCGGTAAAGGCATGTGCACTCAAATATGACATCCCTGTTTTTCAGCCGGTAAAAATCAAAACACCGGAGGCAATCGAGCAACTGCGTACTTATGAAGCCGACATTTTTGTAGTAGCAGCATTTGGACAACTTCTTTCAGAAGAAATTCTGAATATGCCGAAGTTTGGCTGCGTTAATATCCATGCATCTTTGTTGCCGAAATATCGTGGCGCTGGTCCGATTCAGTGGGTTATTTTAGATGGCGAAAAAGAAACCGGTATTACCATTATGCAGATGGATAAGGGGTTGGATACCGGCGATATGTTATTTTCCCGTAAGGTTCCAATTGCAGAGAAAGAAACAGGCGACAGTCTGCATGACAAGCTGGCACAGGTAGGTGCAGAGCTGATTGTAGAAGCATTGCCGAAGATTGAAGCCGGTGAGGTGACTCCGGTGAAACAGAATGATGCAGACTCCTGCTATGCCAAGATGTTACAGAAATCAATGGGTAAGATTGACTGGACAAAGCAGTCAGTAGAGATAGAACGTCTGGTGCGTGGTTTAAATTCCTGGCCAAGTGCATATACTTCCTATCATGGTAAAACATTGAAAATATGGGCAAGCGATATTAGTGACAAAACAGGAGAGGGAATTGTGTTACCGACAGAGGTAACAGAGGTTGTACCGGGCATGATTGTGGCAGTAGAGAAGGATGCTGTTTACGTGAAAACCGGTGACGGCAGCCTGAAACTGACAGAAGTACAGTTAGAAGGCAAGAAAAGAATGCCGGTAAAAAACTTTTTGTTAGGATATCAAGTGAAAGTCGGAGAGATGCTTGGACAATAGTATGTTTGTTGAGCTTGCAAGAGATAGAGAAAAGGAGCGTAACAGATGAGATATTACGGTGGTTTTTATGGATTCTATTTTGACCCAACATACTGGTTGGTAATTATTGGTGCCATATTGTGTGTTCTGGCACAGACACGTGTCAGCAGTACCTTTCGTAAATATGCGAAAGTGCGAAGTAGAAGCGGCATGACAGGAGCACAAGCCGCACAGAGAATTCTGGAATTATCCGGCATTTATGATGTGCGTGTGGAATACATCAAAGGCGAGTTGACTGATCATTATGATCCCAAAGAAAAAGTTGTGCGCCTTTCACAGTCTACCTATGGTTCGAATTCGATTGCAGCAATTGGTGTAGCAGCACATGAATGTGGTCACGCCCTGCAGCATAACAAAGGTTATGCACCATTGAAAATCAGAACAGCGCTGGTTCCGGCTGCTAATATTGGTTCGAAGCTGGGAATTCCAATTATCCTGTTAGGTGTGTTGTTTGGGATGAATCAGATTTTTATCCAGATTGGTATCTGGGTGTTTGCGCTGGCGGTTTTGTTTCAGGTTGTAACCTTGCCGGTAGAATATAATGCTTCAAACAGAGCGCTTGCAATGCTTGGTGATTATGGATTGATGGAGAACGAAGAAACGAAAGGATGCCGCAAAGTATTAAGTGCAGCAGCACTAACTTATGTAGCGGCAGCAGCATCCTCTATTTTACAGCTGCTTCGTCTTATCCTTTTATTTGGAAACAATAACAGAAGAAGAGATTGATCATGAATACAAGAGAAATTATTTTAGATATTTTATTGGAACTTGCAAAGTCGGACGAGTATAGTAATCTGCTGCTTGCAGGAGTGTTAGAAAAATATGATTATCTGGATGCGAAAGAGAAGGCTTTTATCAAAAGAGTGACAGAAGGTACGATTGAGCGAAGAATTCAGATTGATTATATTTTAGACCATGTTTCCAAAGTACCTGTGAAAAAAATGAAACCCTTGATTCGGGAACTCCTTCGTATGAGTGTTTATCAGCTTCTGTTTATGGAAGGTACACCGGATGCAGCGGTTTGTAACGAAGCAGTGAAACTGGCAAAAAAGAGAAAATTCCAGTCATTGCAAGGCTATGTGAATGGTGTGCTTCGAAATGTATCCCGTCAGAAAGAAAACATTGCATATCCGGATAAAAAGAAGGATGTGCTTACTTATCTGTCTGTGGTCTACTCCATGCCGCAATGGCTTGTGGAACGATTTGTGAAAACTTATGGGGAAGAAAAGACGGAAATAATTTTACAGGCTTTTCTGGAAAGAGGCGCGGTAACGATTCGTTTGGAAGAAAGCCTGTCAGAAGAAAAAAGAGCGGAGCTTATCAGAGAATGGGAAGAAAACGGTGTGGTTGTGAAGAAGCATCCATATCTTTCTTATGCAGTGCAGGTAGAAAAATCAGAGGGGATTCGCAATCTCTCCGGTTATGAAGAAGGTCTTTTTACGGTACAGGATGTGAGTTCCATGCTGGTAGTAGAAGCGGCAGGAATCAAAGAAGGACAGACAGTCATCGATGTTTGTGCTGCACCGGGGGGAAAAACTTTGCATGCTGCTTGTAAGACCGGGGCAAAAGGAAAGGTTCTTGCATTTGATTTGACAGAGAATAAAGTTGCTAAAATAGAAGAAAACAGACAACGCATGGGAAAAGAAAATGTAACGGCAGCAGTCGGTGATGCCCGTATCTGTAATGAAGCACTTAGGCAGCTTGCAGACGTGGTAATTGCAGATGTACCATGCTCTGGCCTGGGCGTAATTGGCAAGAAACAGGACATTAAATATCATGTAACGCCTCAGTCATTAGAAGAGATTGGAAAGCTGCAGAAAGAAATTGTAAGCAATGTAATTTCTTATGTAAAACCGGGTGGTATTTTTATGTACAGTACATGTACCATAAATACGGAAGAAAATGAGAAAATGGTAGAATGGATTTGCGGAAAATTTCCGTTCGAGAAGGAAAGCATGGAAGCATTTTTGCCGGAAATGTTGAAAGAAGAGGGCACAAATGGTATGATACAACTGTTGCCCGGCGTTCACAAGACAGACGGCTTTTTCTTTGCCCGGTTACGTAGAATTGAGTAAGTAAAAGCAACACATATATAAGGATGAAAAGTAATTTATTATGACACAGGAAAACAAACAGGACATCAAATCGTTAACGCTAACACAGCTTCAAGAACAGATGCAGGAACTGGGTGAAAAAGCATTTCGTGCTAAACAGCTTTATGAATGGATGCACGTGAAACTTGCAAGAAGCTATGATGAAATGACAAATCTTCCAAAATCGCTGAAGGAGAAGTGTGGCGAAATTTTTACTTATACCGCATTGGAGCCTGTAAAAGTGCAGGAATCCCAGATAGATGGAACGAAGAAATTTTTGTTCCGGTTAGAAGATGGAAATCTGGTAGAAAGTGTCTGGATGCGATATAAACATGGTAATTCTGTTTGCATTTCCTCACAGGTTGGGTGTAAAATGGGGTGTCGTTTCTGCGCATCGACATTAGACGGCTGGGAGAGAAATTTACTGCCTTCTGAAATGTTAGACCAGATATATGCGATTACAAGACTGACTGGTGAGAGGGTTTCTAATGTTGTTGTTATGGGAACCGGCGAACCGATGGACAATTATGATAATCTGTTGCGCTTTTTAACGCTTTTGACAGATGAGAATGGTTTGAATATCAGTCAGCGTAATATTACTGTTTCTACCTGCGGAATTGTGCCGAGAATGCGCCAGTTGGCAGATGAGAAGCTACAGATTACACTGGCACTTTCCTTACATGCAACAACCGATGAAAAACGTCGGAAATTGATGCCGATAGCCAATCAGTATTCACTGGATGAACTGATGAAGGCATGTGCATACTATTTTGAAAAGACCGGAAGAAGAATTACTTTTGAATATAGTTTAGTAGGCGGCGTGAACGATACGAAGGAGGATGCGAGTGAATTGATTGCACTTGCGAAGCCTTTGTGTTGTCATATAAACCTGATTCCTGTAAACCCGATTAAAGAGCGGGAGTACGTGCAATCGGACAAGGCTGCTATTCAGGCATTCAAAAATAAACTTGAAAAAAATGGAATAAATGTTACTATTAGAAGGGAAATGGGCAGGGACATAGATGGTGCCTGCGGACAGCTTAGACGTAGTCATATTAAGAAGCAGTCATAGGAGGAAAATAAGGTGTTAAGGTCCTATGCAATTACAGATATTGGACAAAGAAGACAACTGAATCAGGATTTTATATATCTTTCGGAAACTCCTATCGGAAATTTACCGAATGTTTTTATTGTTGCCGATGGAATGGGCGGACATAATGCAGGTGAATTGGCTTCCCGATATGCCGTAGAAACGATTGTAGATGAAATTGCGCTTTCCTTTGAAAAGAATCCGGTTATGATTCTTGGAAAAGCCATAGAGAAAGCGAATACCAACACAAGACAGAAAGCGAAAGAAGATAAACATCTTACGGGTATGGGTACAACAGTAGTCATTGCAACTTGTATCGGTAAGTATTTAGAGGTTGCAAATGTAGGTGACAGCAGACTCTATGTTGTGAATGATAAAATAGAGCAGATTACAGTGGATCATTCTCTCGTGGAAGAAATGATTCGTATGGGTGGCATTGACAGGGCGGCTGCCAGAAACCATCCGGACAAAAATATAATTACAAGAGCAATCGGTGCAAGAGATACGGTTGAGGCAGACTTTTTTAATCTGGAATTAAACACAGGTGATATAGTGCTTCTTTGTTCAGACGGATTGACGAATATGGTGGATGATGATACGATACAGCATGTTCTGAAACAAAAGATAAGTCTGAAAGAAAGAGCAGAGGAATTGGTTGCGATAGCCAATCAAAACGGCGGCAAAGATAATATTTCTGTAATTATTATTGAACCGTTAACGGACGAGGTGGAACATGATTAAGATAGGAATGATAATCGGGGACCGATATGAAATATTGGAAAAAATCGGCACCGGCGGTATGTCAGATGTATATAAAGCAAAAGATCATAAGTTGAATCGTTTTGTTGCAGTAAAAGTTTTGAAACAGGAATTTAGTGAAAATGCAAATTTTGTTTCCAAATTCCGTATCGAAGCACAGGCGGCAGCGGGACTTATGCATCCGAATATCGTAAATGTATATGATGTTGGAGAAGAAGGTGGTATCTACTACATTGTTATGGAGTTAGTAGAAGGTATCACATTAAAGAAATATATTGAGAAGAAAGCCAGACTTTCCGTAAAAGAAGCTATCAGTATTGCGATTCAGGTTTCTATGGGAATTGAGGCAGCACATAATAATCACATTATTCATCGTGATATTAAACCACAGAATATTATTATATCCAAAGAAGGTAAAGTTAAAGTAACAGATTTTGGTATTGCCAAGGCGGCAACCAGTAATACCATTACTTCAAATGTAATGGGTTCTGTTCATTATACATCGCCGGAACAGGCAAGAGGCGGTTATAGTGATGAGAAGAGTGATATTTATTCACTTGGTGTTACTATGTTTGAGATGCTGACCGGTCGCGTTCCTTTTAATGGTGAGACTACGGTAGCCATTGCTATCAAGCATATTCAGGAAGAATTACCATCTCCGAGAGATTATGTACCGGAGATTCCATATAGTGTAGAGCAGATTGTTTTCAAATGCTGTCAGACGAGTCCGGACAGACGTTATCAGTCTATGGGAGAACTGATTGTAGATTTGAAACAGTCTTTGATGAATCCGGATGAGGATTTTGTCAAAGTAATTGATCCGGATGAAGAAGCTTCTACCCGAATGATTACAGACAAAGATATGGCACAGATTAAAAAACAGTCCGACCGAAGAGATTCTATGGATGAGGCGATGCGCTTAAACAAAAGTGCGGAATATGCCAGAGAAGAGTACTACGAGGAAGACGACGAAGACGAGGATGAAGAAGAGTATTATGAGGATGATGACGATGATGATTATGATCCAAAGATGGAGAAAATCACAACAGTTCTTGCTATCGTAGCAGCTCTTTTGATTGGTGGTATTATCATTTTCCTGGTAGGCCGTGCGTTTGGAATGTTCCAGTTTGGAGAATCTACAACTGATCCTACTACGACACAGAATGAACAGCAGGCAGAGCAGAGTGAACAGGTTGCTATGATTGCAGTAGCAGGCAAAACACTTGATGAAGCCAAGAAAGCGCTGATAGAAATTGGACTGACACCGGAAATTCAGTATGAGGTTACAGATGCCTATGAAGAGGGCATCGTTATTAAAGCAAGTGTAGCAGAGGGAGAAATGGTTCCTCTGAATAGCAATGTTATTTTGACGGTTGCAGAAGGAAGTGACGGAGTAGTCGTTCCGACCGTAACCGGCAAATCCAAATCCGAAGCCACAGCCCTTTTGGAAAAAGCGGGCTTTGTAGTGAACGTAACAGAAAGTTATGATTCTGCTGTACAAAATGGTTACGTTATTTCCCAGTCACCGGAAGCAGAAACAACAGCTCCGGCAGGGTCTTCTATTACCATTCGTGTGAGTCAGGGAGCAGAAGATACAAAAGTACGAGTGCCAAATGTCATTGGTCTGACAGAAGAAGATGCGATTGTAAGTTTGACAGAGAGTGGATTGTCAGCTGGAAGTATTACACAGGTTCATCATGAAGATGCGAACCTTACCGATAAAATTTGTTATCAGAGTTATTCGGTTGGTTCTTATGTAGAAAAAGGAACTTTGATCGACTTAAAAGTAAGTGTTGGTCCGGAAGAAGTAACTTACAGTTATGCAGAAAGCATTACTGCACCAACTGAAGATGCAGATTACAAAAGTGGAATGTCAGTTACGGTAACGGTAACAACAGCAGATGGCACACAGTTATTAAGCACACAGACATCTTCTTTCCCGGTATCCGTAAACTACAAGGGAATTAAGTCGCCAACCGGAACAATCACTTATAAGTTTACGGTAACGACAGAAGCAACAACGACAACTGACCCGGAAACCGGAGAAACAATTACGGTGGAAGGAACTTCGACTGAGAAGAATGTTGAGAGAGCAATTACATTTACACAAGAATAGGGTAAAAAGAACATCTAAGAGATGCAATTCTTTCAAATATGAGGATAGTTAAGTAGAGTATATGACAGGGAAGATTATAAAGGGAATTGCCGGTTTCTATTATGTGCATGTAGAAGGCCAGGGAATTTATGAATGTCGTGCCAAAGGCATTTTCAGAAATGTTCATATCAAACCGCTTGTAGGGGATAATGTTCGTCTGGATGTGTTGGATGAGCAGGAGAAAAAGGGCAACGTAACAGAGATACTGCCGCGAAAAAACGCGTTGATACGTCCGGCAGTTGCCAACATTGATCAGGCGCTTGTTATTTTTGCCATTGTAAAGCCAAATCCCAATTTTAACTTACTGGATCGGTTTCTGATTCAGATGGAGCGGCAGAACCTGCCAAGCATCATTTGCTTTAACAAGCAGGATATTGCTTCGGAAGAAGAAAAAATGTCACTTCGCAAAGCTTACGAAACCTGTGGCTATAAGGTGCTGTTTGTTAGTGCTCTTGAGAATGAAGGAATGGATGAACTGAGAAGTCTGTTGGCGGGAAAGACAACAACGGTAGCTGGACCAAGTGGTGTTGGGAAATCCACAATTATAAACTGTTTGCATCCGGAAGCTAACATGGAAACTGGAAGTATCAGTCAGAAAATCGAGCGAGGTAAGCATACTACCAGACATTCTGAAATTATTGCACTGGGTGAGAATACCTACATTATGGATACACCGGGATTTACCTCTCTTAGCATTTCAGAAGTGACAAAAGAAGAACTTGGCAATTATTATCCGGAATTTACACAATATGAACCATACTGTAAATTCAGCGGATGTGCCCATATCAGCGAACCGTCATGTGGCGTAAAGGATGCCGTGCGAGAAGGCAAAATCAGTCAGGTGCGCTATGAGAATTATCAGATATTGTATCAGGAACTGAAGGATATTCGGAGATATTAGAAATAAAGAAAAAGTTGTTAGAAATAGGAATGTAGAAATATAGTTAAATGAAATATTAGCTTAGGAGGAAATAGAGCATTATGAAACTTGGTATCGTAGGATTACCTAATGTTGGAAAAAGTACATTATTCAATTCTTTGACAAAGGCAGGAGCGGAATCTGCAAACTATCCGTTTTGTACGATTGACCCGAATATCGGTATCGTGGCTGTACCGGATGAAAGATTAAAATTA
>JAGAPK010000072.1 GCA_017623295.1 Lachnospiraceae bacterium
AAGACCTTTTTTTATTTTTTGCGATTTATTTTTGGCTTTTCGGAAGGATGAAACCGTACCGATTCGCTAAAAACAAGGGATTTTTTATATCCCGTATCTCGCGTGCTTTACTAATTTACCTCAAATACAATTAAATGTCAATACCTAATTTGAAAAGTTTTTTTGTTTCTTTTTGGAAACAATTTTGGTGTTTAAAATCACTTTCAACATCTAGTATATTTTTAACTGAAAGGCATAGTTTTTATACAAAATCTATTTATTTATTTTCATATCTTATTGTATAAACTCTTTTTACATTTTTATATAAAAATAAGAATAAATTCTTTATAGAATAGAATCCACAGTATCTATAACATAATCTATAACATCGGAAAAAGAAAAGAAGTGTTGAATTTCAACACTTCTTTATTTTCTACTGGTAGCTAAACGGAGAAAGAGGGATTTGAACCCTCGCGCCGCGCAAGCGACCTACACCCTTAGCAGGGGCGCCTCTTCAGCCTCTTGAGTATTTCTCCAAATTCTGAATTTGCCCGCTACCAATATAAAGTTGTGCGCTTTTTACAACGCAAATGTTATTATACATAAGGAACTTTTGTTTGTCAACGATTTCTTATGATTTTATCTTATTTTATTATTTTTCTATTTAGGCACTTCGGATATCTACAAAATATTATTTTAATCTTCATGTTCTGCAATGGCTTTCTCAATTCGTTCTTTTACCATCTTAGCTATTTCCGGTGTTTTCATAGAAGCGTATTCTTCATACGTAATCGGTGGAAGATATACTAATTTTACTGTTACCGGTTTAATCGATTTTTCATCGAATGGTTTGTAAGAGTCAATCAAAGCACACGGCACAATAGGACATTTTGCTTTGACAGCGCTTTTAAAGCTGCCACCCTTAAACTCCAAAAGTTTATTTCCCATTTTGCTACGTGTTCCCTCAGCAAATATAAGAAAATTCTTTCCATTCTGCACATCTTCTGACACCTGCTTAATAACCTGCATAGACTGACGGATATCATCTCTGTCAATTGCATAAGAACCTAATGCCGCAATAACCTGTTTTAAGAGAATTACTTTGCTTGCTTCTTTTTTAATTACAAAGGCAAATGGCACAGGACAGGACTCCAAAAATACAAGCACATCAAATAATCCCTGATGATTTGGGAAAAAGACAAAGCCTGTATCTCGCGGAATATTTTCGACTCCATGCGACTCTATCGTTACTCGACCAGCTTTGTTCGCTGCTTTTGTTACCTTCTTAACAAAAGCATAGGCTTTTTCATCGGAAATCTTCTTGCTCTTACCACTCCACCAGATTCCTAACATGTAATATGGTACTTTGTACCATAGTCTGACTACCATTAAAATAATACGATACATTATTTTCTACTCTTTTCTTCTATATTTATGTAATTCATTACAATATACACGCTAAGTTGCGCTTGTATATTCACATAATCTTATAATGTTTTGTATTCCTCAATTGCTGTTTCATACAAATTATTGCCCTCTGAATCAATAACAACAATAACCGGAAAATCTTCTACTTCCAGTTTGCGGATTGCTTCTGTTCCTAAATCATCATAAGCAATAACTTCGGATGCTTTTATCGATTTAGAAAGAAGTGCTCCCGCACCGCCAACTGCTGCAAAATAAACTGCTCCGTTACGAATAATAGCTTCTTTCACAGCATCAGAGCGCTTTCCTTTACCAATCATTCCGATTAATCCCAAATCCAGCAAGGACGGCGCATATTTGTCCATCCGGCTTGCCGTTGTCGGACCCGCAGAACCAATTGGTCTTCCTTCTCTTGCCGGAGAAGGTCCCATATAATAAATAATATTATTCTTCATATCTAAAGGTAATGCCTCTCCTTTTTCCAGCGCTTCATACATTCTCTTGTGAGCGGCATCTCTTGCTGTATAAATTGTTCCTGTAATATATACATAGTCACCGGAGCGTAATTTCTTCGCATCCTCTTGTGTCATCGGTGCTTTAATATGCTGATCCATTTTCTTACCTGTACCTTTCATCATATAAATAAGAAGAAACTCATTTAAAGTCTATTCCTATATTACTCTCACCGCATGTCTGTTAACATGGCAGCAAATATTGATTCCTACCGGTAATCCGGCGATATGTGTTGGGTAAGTATTGATATTAACAGCCAATGCTGTCGTCGTACCACCAAGTCCACCCGGTCCTATTCCTGTTTTGTTAATTTTCTCAAGAAGTTCTTCTTCCAGTTCTTTCACATAAGGGATATCTGAATGCTCATTTACCGGTCTGGTTAAGGCTTTTTTTGCCATAAGTGCGCATTTTTCAAATGTACCACCAATTCCTACTCCTACTACCATAGGTGGACAGGCATTAGGACCGGCATCTTTTACCGCTGTCATAACAGCGTTTTTCACACCTTCAATACCATCTGCCGGTTTAAGCATGAAAACACGACTCATATTTTCACTGCCAAAGCCTTTGGGTGCTACGGTAATTTTTACTTTGTCACCAGGAACCATTTCATAATGAATAATGGCCGGGGTATTATCTTTCGTATTTTCACGAATGAGCGGATCTTTTACTACAGATTTTCTAAGATAGCCATCTACATAACCTCTTCTGACACCTTCATTAATAGCCTCTTCCAAAACACCACCTGTAAAATGAACGTCTTGTCCGATTTCCATAAAAATAACTGCCATTCCGGTATCTTGACAAATCGGTATCATATCTTCACCTGCAATTTTCAAATTGTCCTGCAACTGACATAAAATCTGCTTGCCAAGAGGTGCTTTTTCTGTGTCTACAGCATTTTTCATTGCTGCATCCATATCTGATGTCAGAAAATGATTGGCTTCAATACACATCTCTTTAATATTTTCTGTAATTTCCGCTACATCTATTGTACGCATTCTATTCCTCCGTGCTGTATAATGGCTCTGCCACTATTTTATTCTACAATCTGTTTTCTGATTGCTTCTAATTCTTCCTGAGTAGGCTCACCCGGTTTCCAACCAATCTTCTGATTATCGTCTTTGTATCTTGGAATCAGATGCATATGGAAATGGAAAACAGTCTGTCCGGCAACTTCTCCATTATTCTGCACTAAGTTAAAACCATCACACTGCAATTTCTCTGTCATCTGAGTTGCCATTTTCTTCGCAAGCAACATCGCTTTGGATGCCGTTGCGTCCGGTAACTCATATAAATTTGCATGATGACCTTTTGGTAAAATCAGTGCATGCCCTTTGGCTGCCGGTCCTAAGTCCAGAATTACACGAAAATTTTCATCTTCAAATAAAGTTTTGGATGGAATATCCCCATTTGCAATTTTACAAAAAATACAGTTGTCGTCTCTCATTTTAATCCTCATTTCTGCGCATTTTTCACGCTACTCAAAAATAAAAATCTGGTCTAATGTTCTAAGAATCTTGAAATCACCTTTCATACGCATATCGCCTGCCATGAATGCACGCTGGAAAGTTGTTCCTCCGGTAATTATCTCCTGCATAGAATCCTGACTCATCTGAATTTCTACATCAGCCCTGCTGCTTTCACCATAAAAACAATTCATTCGTCCACCATCTACTTCAATAATTAACGGTTTCTTTTTTTCTTCAAAGGTAATTTTATAAGTTGCTGCAAAACCCGGTTGTGGTCTGAAATGAGATTTCAAATCATCCACAAATTCTGTTGTATTCTCTTTATCGCCACCCATCATATCACGGAAAAGACTTGTCAGTTCCTGAATGTCGGCTTTCTGTCGCTGTACATAACTGTCATCCGAAGCATACTGTGAAAGCTGCTCTGATTCTTGTGGTGTTAAATCGGTATTCTGAGTAATCGAAATTTTCTGTTTTACCGCCTGATTACTTGCCGGAAAACACGGCATTTTCTGATTGATGGTACGATATAGATTTTCTGCTTTTTTCTCAATCATACGCTGGTATTCTTCGCTATCTTCCAAAATACTGATATTGGAAATATAACCACACATACCACTGCACGGACGACCACCCAAGATTTCCCAAGCAGTAATAAGGTTCAACTTACCTTCCCGTTCACCATATGTCGTGGACATTGCAATCGGACACATATAAAGCTGACTAATTTTCTCTTTATCACCATAAAGCCAGCAGGCATCCAGAAACTGTTGCATATAACCACCAATTCCATACCATTCCACTGTTGTTGCCAAAATAATTCCGTCAGCTGTTTTCAAAGTCTGTGGCAACGTTGTAATGCTGTTTTTCATTTCATGCAAATGATATGTTTCTACGGTCACATGAAGTTCATCCAAGACTTCCTTCATTTTATCCAAAACAAAAAGTGTCGGATCATCCATTAATCCTCTTCCACCATAATAGATATTTATTTTCATTGAAACAGATTACCTCTTTTCTGATTATTTCTGATTCCGGGCATAAGCAGCCAGAAGATTCCGGTTACAAGAAAGCCCATCAATACGCCTCCAATATGTGCCGCATTATTAACAAAACTACTGGTAAATCCACAATAAAGCGAGAACGCAATCGTAAAAGCCACTCTTCCCGCTGTCATATCTGCCCATTTCCCACGATGTAAAATCACCAGCATCAGAAGCGCTCCCTCAATTCCGAAAACAGCTCCACTGGCTCCCGCAGAACTGGCAAAATTGTGCGTAAGCAACTCATAACCCATCGAAAATATCCCACCGGAAATTCCCGAAAGGAAATAAGTGGTAACATACGGCAGATGTCCTACTTGTTTCTCTACCGCATTTCCGATGTAATAAAGCACCAACATATTGCTTATCAAATGTTCCACATCCCAATGCAGGAACATGCTTGTAATAATACGATACCATTCCCCATCCTGTATCAGGTTCAAAACACTAAAAGCACCTATATTATATAACAAATTACCGGTAAATGTACATATAATAAATAGAATCACATTGATTAATACAAGTAAACTATTTACCCAGGGAAACTGTTTCCAGTCTTGTTTCATATTAACCGCTGATTTTGTATGCTCATTCATAGGCAAATTTTGTTCGTCAACAGGTAATGCAGATAATTTATATAAAAAGTCTTCCAACAAATCCTTCATCCCATAGAAATCCGCCACTTGATTTTCATGAATAAGCAGACGATTCTCCTGTGGATTTATCAGCCAGCAAAAAGCATCGTCTTTGCAAAGCAGCTTTGCTTTTTCAGTATCGGTACTTATAAGCAAAGATAAAATGTGAATTTCCTTTGCTCCCTTTTCCTGAAAAAAGTCACGTATTGTCTTCTTCAAATGCTCATACTGATCCTGTGAAATATACAATCCCTGCCTGTAATCAATCACATGCAATACATTTACATAGGTATTCTCTTCTCGAAAAAAGAACGTAAATTCCGGAAGATTCGACGGAATTTTGAAAAACCCCTGTCCTATTAAAAGATGTTCCAACTGCTCAATCGTCATAATACTTACAATGCCTTTCTTCAGCACAATAAATCTTTATACATTTGAGGGTAACATGTTCAATCTGGCATGTCAAATTGGAAAGGAATCATAGCATTTTGCTACTATTATCAAATTTCTACCGATAACAATAATTTAATTTCCCAAACCGGATTTCATCGCCCGGTTCGATTTCTACCGTTTCACTGGGCTCCATACGCAGACCATTTTTATAAGTTCCATTGGTTGAATTCATGTCCGTCAGAAAAACTTTGTCTTCTCTCTTCTCAATACGTGCATGCAGTCTGCTGATAGAATCATCTGCAAGTGCGCAGTCTACACACCCTGTCATTTTTCCTATCGTAAAGGGGAATTTTGTCAGTTCAATATGTTTTTTATTTTTCTTATCCAAAGCATACAATTTATACTCTTCCGTCCGGTGTTTCAAATCAATAAAAACCGTTTCTCCAAAGTTGCTTTCATAATTGTTCTCATATTCATTTAAAGATACCCTCTTATTTATATTTTGTTGCCCATAATTTCCTACAAGCGACAAGTCCATATCCCTATTCAGAACTTCATTTAAAGAAACCGGACGCACATCTCGAAATTCATCTTCGATTTCCTGTTGTAAAATTTTATCTTCTTTTTCCTGTTTTTGATTTCTTCTTCCGGACAATATGCATTGCACCAATGAAAAAACAAAACACAAAAAGGTAACTACAACACAGCATAGAATCATCGTCATTTCTTGCTGCGTTAATTGATATTCTAAGTAAATCCAGAATTCGCCACCCAACCCGCATAAAGATAATACAACAAAAATTCCATAATAAATCCGATTCTTTCCATTATGCCCTTTTTCCTCTTGTGGCTTGTTAGAAGCTGGTAAATTACTGTCAAATTCTACTTCTTCCGTTTCTGTCCAGTCTTGTAAAAACGGATATTCTTCTTCGGGTGCTATTTTTTCAAGCACATTCTCCACACTATAATCTTCTTCCTCCACATCTTCAAAAAAAGACACCGCATCTGCCAATGAAAAGAATTGTTCTTCCGATAGTTCATAAATCCGATATATATTATCTACCAGCTTCTGATTCTCTGTATCAATGTGATTGAGCAAAAAATCCATTAACGGTTCATACAAATTCTCAAGCTCATTTGATGTTTCCCTATCACTAGCAATTCTGGGATAATATAATCCATAGTATTGTTTTGAACTTATATCATAATAAATATATCCCGGTTGTATTAACAAACCTGATTCCTCTAGAAAAAATTTAGTCAGATTTCTATAAATAAAATCCATTTGCTCCAGAAAATCTTTTACCTGTACATAAGACATTTTTTTCCCTTGATATAAATTCTCTAAAGTGACTTTAGAACTGATATCATAGTAATAATAAGCTGCACCATTGATGTTTCTGACAGAACATTTCAAAATTCTCTCTATTTTATTGGATGCCAGCATTCTTTGCTGATAGGTGCCTTCTATTCCTGTCTCTTCGCACTTCAAAATCAAATAATTATATTTATAATCTTTAAAATATCTTGCTTCCAATTTCACTACCTCTTTCTATCATACGGCTCATTCGAATTATCTTTGTAGGATTGATTATCTGAGCTTTTGCTTCTGTTTCTATCATCCATTCACTTCTTCCTGCTAAGGTCAGAAAATTGTGAAATGGCACTTTAACAACACACCCTGCATACACATGTACTTCTGCTCCCGATTGCTCTATATCGGTATCCACTTTTCCTACTCCAAAATATTTTGTACCAAACTGTTCTTCTATATGGGAATTGATATAATCTGCCGGATTTATTTCCTTCTGGATACTGCCACGAAAACAGATTGCATAGGCATCCTGAAACAGTACGCATCTATCATAAAGATAGAAACTCAGATAAATCAGAAATACCATCAGAAAAATTACCCATGTCACAAGAAAACCTGCTTCTAAGGTCATATAACCCGGCGCATATTTATTATTTTTCCTTTGAATTCTTCTATACAAAAAATCCAACCCCCATTCCTAACGCCATAAATGGCACAAAAGGCAATCGACTGTTCCTCGTAACTTTCCGCATGCATAGCAATGCAAGTGAGCTAATCGAAATCAATATCAAACTAATACAGAGGATAATCATACAGCGATAAAATCCTGTAAACAATCCAATTATCACTAGCAACAGTCCGTCTCCATAGCCTACTTTTTCTCTGGTAAGAAAGCTTATCAATAGAAGAAAGCATCCCGGTAAAACTGCCAGTCCTGTTTCTACAAATGAAAGATTTCCAACCGTTATCTGCCATAAATCAATTCCTATCCCTGCTATACTTCCAAGAACAATTCCTTGTAGCGGGATTTCTTTTTTCTTCACATCATAAACAGCACAAATGCACACTATGGTAAAAGCTATTCCCATTACTATATTTTTCTCTATTGACATTTTATACACCTTCCTCTTCCCCCTACTTCTGATAAGGGAATTGTATAGATAGTCCGCTTTAACCCACTACAAGTAATAGAGCAATGATAACTGCTGCCATATTCTGTGATATAAACCTGTCCTTGCGGTTCTTTCCTGCCACAAGTTTCACAAGAATAATATTTTGCTCCCGATGAATTTCTCTTATCTGCCAATTCCTCCACAGAAACACTTTCTACCGAAGGATTTAAATACGTACAATTCCGATTCATATGATAAACTGTCCCTGTCTGTGTTACATACACCATCGGGTCTTCGCTCGTGGTATCGCTTATTCCATCTTCTACGTTATATCCTGTCCATGCTCTACCATAGTAGCGTTGCTTCATGCCAAATCCATCAAAACCCATAGTGGAAAAAAGTGGCTCTATCTCATAAGATAAACAAATCTCTATTACATCATCTTTTTCCATAATAGATGTTCCTGCAAAAGAAACTCCTGCTGCTCCATTCCGAATACTGGAATGTTCCAGATAATCTTTTCCTGCATAAGACAAAATCTGGTTTCTTGCATAAACTTCTGTCAATGCCACCGAAGCAATGCCATCCGGTATCGCTTCTCCAACTGCCTTATCATACACATATCCCATGAATGCCATCTGATTACCGGTCTGGTGCACCGCTGCACCCAGTCTGCTCTGTGTCTCAATCATCGTAATGGCTGACATAACATGAATCATAAAAAAGAGAAATAAGGGCAAGGCAAATGCCGCTTCCACCGTTACGGATCCATTAAGTGTAAACAAGGCAAAAGAGGACACCCTTTTTAGCGGCCCAGTTTGGTGAAGATCATCAAGATATGTCCGGAGAGAATTTGCTGTCGATTTAAATTTATTTGCTGTATGTAACCGTAAAAAGGGCATCCTCTTTTACCTCCCTTCTTTTTAATAAAATCCATAAAGTCTTTCTATTTCATATTCATATCCAAAACCACTGGCAACTTCTATATGCGCCTTATAGGTATCAAAGCAGCCATCTAATCGAAAATTACTATTTCCCGGTGTTTTTCGGATATCCATTTCCATAATATCCATCGCCCGGAAGGTTCTGTCATGGTCATTTGTCAGAAATAACATAATTTCCAGATATTCTTTATAATTTAGTCCTCTGCCTGTATCACCTGAATCAGAAAGACTTCCTTTTACATTTTTGATACTGTTAATTCCAGTTTTCCAATCAGCTGCCGTCTTAAAAATAGGCACTCGCCCGCCCTGCAAAAGGGTCTTCACATCCTGCAAGCTCTCTACATACGCCCATGCAAAGAGAATCGTATACTTTACCGGCTCAGCCAGCTCCGGACACAGCATTACTGCCGTTAACGCAAGGGCCATTGCTTCTGCTTCTGCTATTTTGGCACTATCGGATAAAATATATAAAACATTCGCTGCTTCCCGCCAGCGAAGCAGTCTTTTGGCTACTTGCTCCAGGTTCTGCCAGTCGGTGTCCTTACCGGCAATCAAATATTCTATCTGATATTGCAACACGGATTCTTCTTTTTCTGCTCCATAATAACCGCATTTTTCAAACAAATATGTCAAAAATAAAATATCATTTGGTTCTCCGGAAACATTTGCAGCCTCTTTGCATACTCCGGTTCCCTGCATGCAGGATCTCCTTGAAATATATTTATCTAAATCCACTTTTACGGTTGAAATCGAAGAAATATCATCGACCACGAGATTTAATACCCCGATACTCCGGGTACTATTAGCAATATCTGCCGGATTATTCAATGGTACCTCTTCAAAAACCCCTTCTTCTACTTCCTGTTTCGGCAATTCAATTTCCGCAATTCTTGCTTCATATGCTGCCCTCTCTCCGGCAACATCTTTCGTATCCAATTGATAATGGCTCAATTCTCCAATATTTCCGGTAATTTTTTCTAACAATCCACCTAGCGGATAATCGGCCATATAATCTGAAACTTGCCTTTTCAAAACGTTTCCTTCTTCATCCGATGCAATGGAGTATTCTGTAATCTCTGCACTGTTTATCCACATATCCAGAAAATCCCTTGTCTGCCAGAAACCGCTTCCTTTGTCATTTTGCAAATTGTTCTGCAAATATTTTTTCAAATGTCCTTCTGCATTTGCTATTGAAGGCATATTTCCTCCATATGAAGTATCTACAAACAGCAGGTCATATTGTTCTAACAGCTCTCTGTGGTATTCCGCCAGAACGGAATTCATTCCAATATCTGTCACATATTCGAATTTCATTCGAATAGCACTGATTCGTGCCCCTTCTATTACTGTGAATACAAGGGACAGAATCAATGTTAAGGATAATGATAAGAAAACTGTTATGTAGCCTTTCCTCATGACATAATGGTATTGCTGTCTTTGGTAATCTTTTCAAATACCTTCTCCACCAACTCACGCAGCTGTGTTTTAAAGATAATAACCAACCCAATCAATACCACAATGATTAAGATAATTTCTACGGTTCCCATTCCTTCTTCTTCCCGAAGGAAATCCTTCCATCCTTTTAATCTGTTCTTTTTCATAATACCTTCTCCCATTCTGTCTGTTCTATTTATCCGGAGACCTACCAAACATTCTCCATACTCTACGACAAAACCTATCACATCATAAAGGAAAAGTACGCCGGAACCATAATAATAACCATGACAATACATAGCATCATCATCATCGGCACAAGTAATTTTGTTCCGGCCTCCTCTCCTAATTTTCTAGCAGCATTCTTTCGCTCTGCAAATGCGTTTACTGCCTCCTGTCTTAACAGAATAAGCAAATCATTACTGCCTTTTCGCAAATTCTGTGAAAGCAACGCACTTAGCTTCATATATGACTGCACCTGACAACGCTTACCAAGATGTTCATATGCTTCTACTTCCGATATCCCACTTTGTAACTCATAGCAAAGCAATAAAATTTCCTCGTAAGCGTACCTTTTCTGATTGGAGATTTTTTGTTTTTTATAATCTTCTCCCATTTTTCGAAAGGCATTGCGAATCGTCATACCCGCGCCCAAATAGAGTATTAATTTGTTAACGACTTCTGAATAATCCAAAATAAGATTCCTACGGCGCTTTTCAAGGTTCTGCTCAACTTCTCTGCCTTTCAAATAGAAAACTGCTACTGCTGCAATACACAAAAGCAAAAAGAAATATCCGCTGCTGTCCTCCATCACCTCCTCCCAGACAATTTCCCTCGTACCAATCTGTTGTGGCAGAAGCATTACCTGATTGGTTCTGCTTTTTTGATTTTCATGTTCCAAAGATTCTTCGATTCTCTGAATCCATTTTTCCTCTTCGGTATAAACTGCCGGATACACCTGTACGGGAAATACTTCCTCCCACTCCATTTCTTCGTATTGGAAATGTGCCGTTAATGTCACAATTTCCGGCTCTGTTAACTCTGCATTCATTACCGTGCCATCTGTTTGCAGCAAAGAATAACTACTGCTTTCCCAGAAAATTTCAAACGGATATCCCTCCACCTCTTCCGGAAGCACAAGATTTTCAGTCACCTTTTCCAGACTCGCATTTTCTCCAAGAATGACTTGCTTTAACTGCTCTCTTGCTTTCTCATAAAGATAATTGATTTCTTTGGTAGTATAACGACGTTCTTCTACGGTATAAGCAATTTCCTGTTTGGCTTCTTCCCCTTCTATTTGTGCTTTTAACATAACTTGTTTCTCTCCCTGTCCATAAGCATTACGGTCGATATACGCACCTTCCTGTACGATGCCATTTGCTTTTGTACTACACGCTACACACAAACACAACAGATTCCCCAGAAAGAAAATTGCCAATACCTGACTATATCTGCAAAGATAAAAATCATCTACCTGCTGTTTCTCCGGTAAAGATGGATGTAAGAGTTTTAAATTCTTTCCTAATTGCTTGCCATAAATTTCGTCTTTTTTCCTTGCTTTGCTGCAATAGCTTGCCGCTTTTAGAAAGATTTTTTCTCCCGGATATCTTTTCTTTTGCATACTATACTGTGGAATTTGCTCTCTGGCAGATAGCAAAAATAACACCAGATACAATCCTAAAATAATCAGATACACATAAATCATACTCAAACCTCTATTTCTACTATTTGACGTGACATACGATACGCTACAAAATAAACAATCAGGCAAATCGTCATGATTACAATTCCTGCTAAGTTGTGATACAACACATCAAAGAAACCTTTTGAAGTAATACTGATGTAGAAAATAATCAGAAAAGGAACTACATTCATAATTTTCTGTTCCATCTGTTTTGAGCTGATTAATACCTGTATTTCTCTGTCTACTTCTATTTTCTGTTCCATTGTACTGGCTGTTTCTGCCAGAATTTCCGTCATGTTTCCACCATTTCTTTTCGCAATCAGAAATACTTCGGCAAATTGCAAAATATCCGGTATTTGACTTCTGACACCCAGATTGTAAAGCAGTTTTTCCAAAACTACATTGTTATCCAAACCTTTCATAATGAAAGACAATTCCCGGCAAATACAACTATCTTTTCCATAAAGCATCAGCATATCCCGATACGCTTCACGAACCGCATTTTCTACAGAATATCCCGCTTTCTGATTTGCTGACAGCGATAATATCATATCTTTAAACTGCATACTTAATTCCTGCCGCCTTTTTTTCGCTAATTCCCTTCTTTTTTCTTTTAAAAAAGCGAAGAAAACCGGTAATAAAAGCAAGCATGCCCAAACAGAGCGATAGAAGAAATAAGCAATACACCCCACCACCAATCCCCCCTGCAAGGAATACCAAATACTTTCTTTTGCACTGAAATGATAATCTCCATAATCAATATCCCTTACACTTGATGCCTGCGCTCTTGAGTTTCTCCACATATGTTAATTCTCCTTTTCTCTGCAAACTGCCAAGCACCTTTCCATCCTCTGCTTCTCCTTCTTCTTCAAACTGATACAGAACTTTCAACTGAATTTCATCTTCCCAAAAACCCAAAACCTCTACAATCTCCAAAACTTTTCTGGACTTGTCGCGAAGTCTTCCAAGATGAATAATAATATCTATTCCTGAAGCAATCTGCTGCTTAATTGCCTTTAGAGGAAGTTCCATTCCCATTAAAACCATATTTTCCAGTCGGCTTAACATATCCTTGGAACTATTAGCATGTCCGGTTGACATGGAACCATCGTGCCCGGTATTTAAACACTGCATCATATCAATTGCCTCGCCACCACGAACTTCTCCAACAATAATTCTATCCGGACGCATTCTGAGTGAAGTCTTAATTAAATCCCGGATAGTGATTTCCCGACACCCTTCCACATTTGCATTTCTGGTTTCCATTCGCACCAGATTCGGAATATTTAATATCTGTAACTCTGCACTGTCCTCAATCGTAATAATTCGTTCTTCCTTCGGAATGTAATTCGATAATGCATTGAGAAAAGTTGTCTTCCCGGAGCCGGTTCCGCCGCTGATAAAGATATTGTATTTAGCTTCTACCAGACTCTGTAGCCAGTCACATACCTCCTGCGGAATGGAACCGAATGATACTAAATCTTCCATCGTAATCGGTCTATCGGGAAATCTTCGGATCGTTACAATCGGTCCGTTTAACGCCACCGGAGCAAGTACCACATTCACTCGGGCACCGTTACTCAATCTGGCATCTACAATTGGCGAAGCTTCATTCACTACTCTGTTACATGCTGCCACAATCTGTTGAATAACATCTTCCAATTTCTCTTTGCTCTCAAACCTCAGATTCAATCCACTCAGTCTACCCTTTTTCTCAATAAAAATATGTTCCGGTCCGTTTATCATAATTTCTGTAATTTCCGAATCATCCACAAGTTCCTGCAATACATCCAGCTTTCGCACCGCATGAAAAAGTTCTTTGCGAAGCATCTCTTTTTCTGCCAGTGAAATAGACCTTTGCTTTCCCTCACGGATTAAAAGTTCATCAATTAAATCCTTGATTTCTTCGTCTGTTACATCACGGGAATAGTCGATACTGGCAGTCAGCTTATTTTTTAGTTCTTTTCTTATTTCATCCTGTCTGCTCATACAAATCCTCTTGAATAATTGCTTTTACATAACCTGCCAGTTCTCCATGTGTCATCAGACTCAAATCCGATGGTAGTCTCTCAAAAAAAGGAAACCGACATTTTACTGTTTTACTGACAATGTCATCCATCGCATTTAATTGCAAAATCTGCTCATATTGATGCATTTTTGCCATTGCAAGGCAGTCATCTTTTGTAATGGTGTAGATTTTGTAACAACGGGACAGCAATTCAAACAATCCATTCATGCCATCTGTCAAATCCAGAATCAAATATTCATAATCACTGATACTTTCAAGCAGTTGCAGAAGTTCCACCCATTTATCTCCAGAAATTCCCTGCATGTCCAGAAAAGATTGTCCCGGCGGGATGAAATCCAGTCCATTTATCGTCTGAACAATCGAAGGAAGTCGAATAGACAGCTTTTCCTTCGCGCATTTGAAATAGTAAACTACATCCATCATATCCGCAGGAAATTCCTTATGAAACATCTGGGAAAATCCCGAATAACACTCAAAATTCAGATATAAAACTTTGTGTTCCTTGGCTAATAACTGTCCCATTGTCAATGCAAATGATGTCTGTAAGCATCTTCTGACCGGGGAATAAACTCCTATTATTTTCAGTCTGGATTCCTGCCCGGTTCGTTCCTTTATCCAATCTCCGGCTTCCGACATCTGCTCCAGCATGGTTTTGATAATTTTGTCCGGACTTTGAAATTTGTCAATGTAAACATACTCTTCCGTTTTCTCCTGACCTGTTTCCTCTAACACAAACACATTCGGAATATCCAATTTCTTTTGAAGTTTCTTCAGTTGCAGATTCTTCATTTGCAACTTAGTCATTGCACTTTCACTGATTAACAAAATGAAAATTTCATTATCCTTCAAGAAAATACTCAACTCTTCGGTACTGGTAAATAGATGCAGTGAATATGGAAAATTCCCTTTTTCCACAATATATTCCGCCAATTTAAAAGCATAGGTTTCTTCCGAATCACAGATTGCAAATATTTTTTGTTTCAAAAAAATCCTCCTAATCCTAGCATTACGCTGATACAAATCGGCAATGCAAAATGTATTTTATTGCTTTTGTACTTCTGATAATCTTGTTTCAGATTTTCTCCATACAACCGCCATTGCTTCGTACATAGCACATCAAACAGATAAGAGAACAAATATTGCATTCTTTCTTTAAAATTTTCTTCCGAAACCATTTTTCCTATGGAAAATAATGCTCCTACGGCAAACGAGATTCCCATAAAATAGAACTGCCGCTCCACCGATACAAAACTGCCCGTCATAAGAAACAGCTTCACATCACCGGCTCCAAGTGCTCCAATTTTATATATGGGATATAAAAGACAAAAAGAAAGTAACATTGCGACTCCGGCATGATATGCACCGGACCACTCATTCTCCAAGATACGAAAAAACAAACCAATGAAAATTCCTAACACAATCCAGCCATTGAATATTTTATCGTATACAAAATCCATTAGAACTGCTACAAGAAGCAAAAAGAGTAAAAAATACTGATAGTACGTCAGTCCAATCTGACCACCTCCAACTTATAAAATCGACTCATGAAATAACTGGAAGACATTTCCGGATACTGTCAAAACAGCTTGTCTGAATGTGATGGCCCTGATAGCCTTTATCACAATATAAGAATTTCTTGAGTTGTAAAACGAATTATAACGACATCTTTTCAACTTGTCCATAGGATTTTTGAAAAAAATTCTTTTTTGTGAAAATCCTACAACATTTTAAAAAAATTGATGCCATAAAGCACGATAAGCCCCGGAAAACCTAGGATTCCGGATGTCAAAACAGTCACTGGATTAATACCGACTCCCGTAGAAATCTGCTGTGAAATCAGCAAATAATTAATAAAATAAATCCCTATCGTTCCCATAACTGCACGTAATACAAAATTGATTAACCACTCTATTTTTCTGCCAAATGCTCCTATGAAAAGTACCAGAACACATACGATTAAAATTGCTGCCATGCCACCAAATTTTTCCATACTTCCTCCTTTTCCACATTTCAATTATTTTTATGAAAAAAATTGTTTTTCTACTTTTACTGCATCCTATGCAGCATGTTGCTTTGATATTACAAGAATATTTTTCCAGTTTCTGACTATACTTTCTAAAAGAGGAATTTTTTGTTAGATTGGAGGAACCTATGAAAATATTATTTCGCCAAAGCCCATGTCAATTCGATGTTGAAGATGAAATAGAACAAAAAAGACTTTCCCTTCGTGAAGAACTGCTTGAGGCAAAGCACGCTTTGGAAATTGCTTATTCGGGATTTGATAATGTAACAGACCCTGATTTAATAGACTGTTATATTTATGAAGTGAATGCTGTCATGAAACGCTATAAATTTTTATTAGAACAGGCAGCAAAAATAGATTTGCTGCCTGAAGAAACTTACAATGAAACTTATAATAGCCTTACTCTTACAAACTAAACACAGAAACCTCGATTTGCTGATGGGTCTGTAATACTTTCTGTCAAAGTATTTCTGCCATAGGTAAGTCCTGCATATACGGTCTGGGTATTTCCCATAACCGGACCGGATGTATCCTGTGTTTCCAGTTGTTTATATGCTTTGTGAAGCTCTTTAATAACCGCTTCCACATGATTCAGGTTCTCTGCTTCATAATGCATACTTGCCTGTACCAGTTCGCGATTAATGTACAGATACAACTGTAAAAGGTTTTGTGCCAGTTCATATTCGAAATGAAGGGAGGCTGTAAGCTCATTCATGCAGCCTCTGATTTTGCGGATTGCATTTTTATAAGCCGCCTTATCTTCTTCTTTCAGTGCATCTTTTGCCTCATCAAGATAAAGCAAAATCATCTCATATAAAATCGTAATCAACTGTGTCTTATTCGCCTGTGTAATGCGCAATGTATATTCCTGCTTCAATTCCTTCGTCATATACGTTTCCTTTCTATAGGTCAAAACCTACAACACCCATTACTGTAATAACTGCAATACCTGAGAAGGTCTTTCATTTGCCTGTGCTAACATAGAAGTAGCCGCCTGTGCAACTACCTGCTGTGTTGTATAATATGTCATTTCTTCTGCCATATCAACATCCATGATACGGGAATAAGATGATGTCATGTTTTCATTTGTAACATCCAGATTGCTGATTGTATGCTCCAGACGATTCTGATAAGCACCCAGACGGCTTCTTGCATCAGATACATACAAAATCGCATGTTTTACGGTATCAATAGCATCCGTACTTTTCTCCTGTGTGGTTACATCTGTATTGGTAATTCCAAGTCTCTGTAAAGAAATCTCAGGAATACGAATTTCCAGAATTTGTCCTTCGTTCGCACCAATCTGTGTATCCATTGCACCGATACCGGTAACATCTAATTCCAATGCGGCAAAAGAAACATCATTATAATCCACAATATTTCCATTTGCATCTTCTACCGGAGATGGAGTGATATCAACTGTCAATTCAAATCCTTTACTGTCCTCAATTGTGATAGAATTTTCGCCTACTTCGGATATTTTAACACCCTTCGGGAATCCATCACCCGCTGTAAAAGTAGCCTGTGTTGCATTCAAATCAATTTTACCATCTGCCTGATAAATAACAGTAAGTGCATCAATTGTGTATACTTTATCAATAACATCATCGCTATAATGTGCAACTTTGGCATTTAAGTTATTTGTATAACCTTTTAAGTCAAAACTTCCATCCAGAATCGGCTGTCCGTTAAACTCAGTATCCTCTGCAACTCTGGTAATTTCATCCTTTAACTGAACTAATTCCTGGTTCAGAGTTTCACGGTCCGTTGTTGTCAAAGAGCCTGTTGCTCCTTTAACTGCAAGCTCATTCATTCTCTGCAGCATATCATGTACTTCTGTTAAAGCACCATCTGCTGTTTCGATAATATTGATACCTGTGTTAGCATTCTGGGTTGCTACGGAAATACCTTCAATCTGTGCATTCATTCTACGACCGATTGCATAACCGGATGGATTATCTTTCGCACTGTTTACCTTCAAACCGGAAGATAATCTCTCCAAAGATGTTGATACTCTTCTATCTGCTATGTTCAACGAATTGTTTGCTCTCATCGCCGATGCATTGTAATTAATTCTCATTTTGTATTCCTCCTGATTCTATGCTTTAATTACTGTGATAAAGGCTTTGGCTATCTGATATAAATCAGCAGTTTCTACCGCTGCATCACTGGAACCTTCTGCTGCTTCAAAGGTATTCAAATCCAAATCTTTGTTATACATTACACCAATGCTGCCAAGTTCTAATTTGCTCTGCACCAGAGATTCTACCTGTGTCTTAAACTCAGCCTGAAGTTTCTCTTCTTTGCCTTGTAAAATTTCTGTACCTTCTGTGGTGCTACATGCAACATATCCGGATACTTTACCGTTTCGAACACTGAACTGTGCTGCAACCTTGCCATAACTTTCCGTTTCCAAAGTCGCTTTTACTTTACCACTTTCATCATTTCCATGAAGCACCTTCAAATGGATTGCTGTTGTTTCACCATTGATCTCCACCGGCACTTGATAATTTTCTTCCTTTGCCAGATTTCCGGCTAATGCCAGCTGTTTGTGACAACTCTGAATGGTCTTCAAATCAAGATAACCATTGCTACTGTCTTCCTGTGACTCTTCCAGAACTTCTTCATATACCTGTTGCAATTCTTCATAGGCTTCCTGCATGGATTCTTTATCCACCATAGCTTCCTGCAAATGAGAAATTGCATCCTTTACTTTATCTTTATCGGCAGATTTTATAAATTCATTCAGCTTTCGATAGAGAAAACCTTTGGAATTCATTAACATATCTGCTGCTAACAGGTTATTTGTCGTAACAGGCTGCTTATTATTAAGCAATTCATTCACAATGCTGTCATCTACTTGACTCGCCTGTCTGTATTCCTGTAACTGCTCATTTAAGTATTCCTTTTCCATTGCCGGTTCTTCAAAATCTGCCATTTTATCTGCTGTTTCTCCGGCGAGATTCTGAACATAATTACCAAACCCACTTTCAATCTGTTCGGTAATCGATGCATTTCGAAGAACCGATTCCATTCCGCCAAAAGAATCATCTACGGAATAATCCATACCATGCTTTTTGTTACTGCGTACTGCACTCAACAGATTTTTAAAAGAAAGCTCTGCGCCATTATTTAAAAGAGTTCCGATTGCCGCATCATCGGTTTTTTCAATCTGACGAAGCATACGGTATATACCGATGTACGCATCTCTTTCTGAATCGGTTATTTCGTTATTTTTCTCCAATTTATACAAGAATTTGCTGTATTTCTCGTTTTCCTGTTCTTTGCTATACTGTGTAGAATCCAGATATTCATTTAACTGTGCCATTGACATTTCCAATGGATTCTGACCATCACGGATTGCCTGCAAAGTCGCTGCCGGAGTCATTTTTTCAATAACACGACGAAGTTCTAAATCGGATTCCTTCACTGCCTGAATATTTTCTTCTGTCAGCTCCATACTGTTATAGCCAAGAATACGAACGGCACGACGATTTTCTTCTGTCAGCTCTAAGTTCATATCCTGTAAAATATCATCCACATTGCGGAACGCTTTACGGATAGAATCGCCCATATCAGCTCTTGGTGCTGTCATCAGTGTTTCATATTTCTCCTGTGCCTGCTCATAAGCATTCTTTAAAGCAATACCACCAATATGTACCTGATTTAAAGTAAAATCTTCGGCAGTTGCTTTAAATCTTCCGGCAATATCAATTGGTAAATAAGGAATTTCTTCAATCTTACTGCGTGTTTCTGTATAAAGCGCCGCCTTTTCTGCCGCTTTATTTACATCTGCTTCACCAAACAAAAGCTGCTTCTGATTAGATTCTATCTGTTTCAGTGATTCTACTAACTGCTCTAATTCTGCTGTATCAATGGAATAACCACTGGCAATCAGCTTATAATTTGCTTCAATTGTCATCATCAGACGAACTTCTTCCAACTGTCGTCTTGCCGTGATATTGCCAAAGTTCTCTGTATCGTTGACATTTATTGTCATAGTTGCTACAGAACCATTCTGCTGTGCTGCATTATCTACAACCTTGTTATTCGCAACAGCTTTCTCTTCAACAATCTGTTTCTGTGCTGCCTGCAAATTAGCCAGATTCAGTTTCTTACCTTCTGCTACAGTTTTATCCACAGCTTCTTCCGTAATCTGTGCAAATTTTTCCACATAAGAAACAGCTTTTTCCAGATTGCTTCTGCCATCTGCCAAGTTGGCATTACCAGCCTTCTTACCATCGGAAATTGCAGCGGCAATTGCGGAAAGAATGTCTTCCATTTTTTGTGGAAAAGTCAGTGTACTCAGCTGATGATAACTCTCTACTGCCTCCGGGGTCAGCGGAACGCCTTTTTCAACCAGCCACTTTGCATTTTCCAAAGTTTCTCCGCTAATCTCAAGACCAGCCTGTTCAATTACCTTCTCCATCTGAGGCTGTAACTGCTGCCAGTTAAATTCATCCGCTTTCTTCGCATAATAACCGGAAACACCGTCTGCATAATAGCCTTTACCCTGTCTGCTGCCATCTGCAGTAGAGCTGAAATCTGCCCGGTAAATGGCATCTATCGTAGGCTCCATATGATTTTCCACCATATATTTTGCTGCGCCTTCTGTTAATTCCTGTACAGCTGCTGCTTTACCATATGCTTTTTTCGCATCCTGAACATTTTCTTCTGTCACAGGAACATCATGTGCCTTAAACTGCTTGCATAACTCCTGCGCAAAAGCCTCGCTTCCGGTAATTTCCTTCAGTGTTTCTTCATCTATCTGATCGGTATAACCGGCAACCTGTGTACCGCCTTTTATCAGCTCTGTCTTTATTTTATCAACAATGGTAACTACTTCTTCAATTTCCATGTCTCCCGGCTGATATCCGTCTTTCATCATTTCATTGAAATCTTCCGTAGACATAGAATTAGACATAACTGTCATATAGTCTCTCTGCACGGCAATATCTACCTGCCCTGCATCCTGCATAACCTCTTCTGCGGTCTTTCCTTGACCTTTGTAAGCGTTGTTATCCATAACTGTGCCAGAAATGTCTAATGCAAATATATCCGTCTGACCATTCCTTGTCATTCGGATATCCTGATATGAAGTTGTCACCCTGTCTACATTTTGATTCGTGTTATTATTATCAAAAGAAATTTTCATACACATACCTCATGTAGTGGTTTCAGATTTTTTTAATACAAAAAGGTGAATGCATTTCTACATTCACCCTTTATTTCGGCATACTTTGGGATTTTCTTAACCGTTTCCCATATGAAATTAGAATAAGAAAACTGCTGCTGTAAATGGCGGTAAATCAAAACAGATAGAATAATCTTTGTAATTGCAGGTTCCTTTAACTGCTGTTACTTCTGCCGGAATTTCATTTCCGTTACCACCAAATCGCTTTTCATCACTGTTCAAAAGCAGTTTATATTTCTTTTTCTTTGGAACTCCAACTTTAAAATCCTTACGCATCATCGGAGTCATATTAAGAACAAATAAAATATTGTTCTTTCCGGTTTCATCTTTACGGAAAAAGCTATATGTGCTGCGTTCTGCATCATCAGCATTAAGCCATTCAAAACCGCCCCAGTCATTATCAATGGAATACATGGCCGGATATTTACGGTAAATCTTAAGTAGCTCTTTCACATACTCGTGCATACCTCGATTCTGTTCTTCGCCAAGTAAGAACCAGTCAAGTTCTCTTTCTTCACTCCACTCTCTTTCCTGACCGAAATCCTGTCCCATGAAAAGAAGTTTTTTACCCGAATGTCCAAACATATAAGTATAACCAACTCGTAAGTTAGCATATTTATCTACCTGATAACCCGGCATCTTATTTACCATTGAGCACTTCAGATGTACGACTTCATCATGTGATAATGGTAAAATATAATTTTCGCTGTTATTATAGCTCATTGCAAAAGTCATTGCATAATGGTTATTTTTACGGAAATATGGATCAAGCTTCATATATTCACAGAAATCATGCATCCATCCCATATTCCATTTAAAGCTAAAGCCTAAACCGCCGTCTTCAATTTTACCGGTAACAAGCGGCCATGCAGTTGATTCTTCTGCAATTGTTAAAAATCCCGGATATGTACCAAGTACAACAGAATTTAAATGACGGAAAAACTCAATTGCTTCGAGGTTTTTATTTCCACCATATTTATTGGCTACCCACTGTCCGTCTTTTTTACCATAATCCAGATATAACATGGAAGCAACCGCATCTACACGAATACCGTCAATATGATATTCTTTAATCCAGAATAAAGCATTGGCAATTAAGAAATTCTTTACTTCTGTTTTGCCATAATTGAAAATCTTGGTTCCCCAGTCAGGATGTTCTCCCTTTCTTGGGTCCGGATCTTCGAAAATACACTGTCCGTCAAATCTGCCAAGTCCATGTGCATCCGTTGCAAAATGTGCCGGTACCCAGTCCAGAATAACACCAATTTTATTTTTATGAAGTTTATTAATCAGATACATAAAGTCTTCCGGATTACCATGTCTGGAAGTTGGTGCATAATATCCGGTTACCTGATAACCCCAGGAGCCATCAAACGGATACTCTGCAATACCCATCAATTCAATATGGGTATACTGCATTTCTTTCAAATACTCTACGATTCTGTCCGCAAACTCTCTGTAATTGTAAAAGCCTTCCGGTGTTCCGTCCGGATGCTTCATCCAGGAACCAATGTGACATTCATAAATTGCCATCGGCTCTTTGTTATAATCTTTGCCGACACGGCTTTCCATCCATGCGCTGTCGCTCCATTTGAATTTTGATATATCAAATGTTTTGGACGCGTTACCCGGACGCATTTCTGCATAGTTTGCAAAAGGATCGGCTTTGTACAACTTCTCCCCTGACGGCGTTTCAATCAGATATTTATATAATTCGTTCTCTCCAACCCCCGGAATGAATAGCTGATGGATACCGCCCGGACCAATCTTCTTCATTTCATGAATTTCTTCATTCCAACCATTAAAAGTACCAATTACATGAACTTTCGCTGCATTTGGTGCCCATACAGCAAAGAACATACCTTTTACTCCGTCTTCAACAGATGGATGCGCACCGAGCTTCTTATAAATGTCATAGTGTGTTCCTTGTGCAAACAGATACTGGTCATCCTCTGAAATGAATACCTTCTGCTCTGTGTCTTTTGGGTTCTTTTTTTCTGTTTTTACTGCCATTGACTAATCCCCCACTTCTTTTTAATAATGCATGAAATCCTTCTCTCGTAAAATAATCATGTCTTCTTCATCATATCTTTTTGCTAATAAGATATCCACAAAATGCTTTGGAGTTTTCTTATTTGCATAATAGATTGCTTCATCCACCAATTCTCTTACTTCTGCCAGAGTAACTTCATGGTCACTTGTCTGCATATCCGCAATTCTTGTATGCAATGCAAGAACACCAAATTCATCAATAGAATACTCCATATCTTCCGCATACTGTTTTGCATAAGCAACCAATGCCTCATCATCTAATGGTTCAATGTCTACTCTTAGATTAATCGCATTTTTTAATACTGCATTCTTGGATAACAACTGGTTCATTTTCTGTTTTCTGTCTTCCAGAATCAAAATCAGTCCCATGTTATCTTTCTCAAGAACTTTTGCTATCTTTGTCGCAGTTTCTGCTTTCAAATCAGAAGCTTTTTCGATAATCAGAGCCCCGTTACTAAGCTTTGCAAAGGTCTCAGCAACATCCTTTTTGTTAAGAACAGCACCGGAAACTTTAGCAACTTTCCCCGAGAAATTGCTGTCGTTATACTGCATTTCGCGAATCAGACCTTTCGCCAGATTAATGGTACTTCCGTCTTCCTCACCGGTAATAATGACATTTCCTGTACAAGCCGCCAGGCTCATATTATCCAGAGTATGTACTAACTGTTCTCTGGATTTCTTATGATGTACGAATTGCCCAAATAATTCCTTCTCTTCTTCGGTCAACTCTCTTACGGACTGTCTGCTGTCAGATGCATTTTCCTCATCTGCCTTTTCCGGCTCTGCTTCTTCCTGCTTGGAAACTTCTGTTTCTTCAACTATTGTATCTTCTTCCTGTTCCAAAGTCTCTTCTACAGCTTCATCTGGTGATTCCTCTGCTGTCATGACTTCTTCTGCAATCACATTTTCCGGAATATTTGTTTCTTCAATTTCTTCTAATTCTTCTACTTCATCCTCTGCCGTAACTGCTTCATCCATTGCTGGTTCCGGCACTACCTTCTTCTCTGCTGACGGCAGATTTGTCATAGAAGTTATCTTAACTGCTGCCTGTGGATGAGATGGCGTATGCGCTGCTGTTTCTAACTCTTTCTCTGCTTCATCCGGTAAAATAACCTTTTTAATCGGAGGTTTTTCGGATTCTTTCATAATCGCTGCAACAAACGCTTTCTCCAGTTCCTCTAACAATCCTGTCTTCGTTGCTTCATCAAAATCAGCAAACAAACTGCCCGTATGCTCCAGAATTCGTTTCCGGACATCTTCCATACGTTTCTGTTCATTTGTTCTCTTCATTTCTTCCCATTCAGCCATAATATCTTCAATACTCAGCTGTCCGGTAATCTGTTTCTCTACTGCTGTTTCATCCGGAATTGCCAGACTAATCTGTCCATCATATTCCTGAGATAAAACATCATCATATTTTGTTGGTTTTACATTTAAAGGCGTTAATACACCTGTCCTTGCTCCCGGAATACCTGCACTAAGATCCGGCTTCGGTTCTGCCATCGGCACAGTTTCTGATACCACCGGTTCTTTTGCTTTTTCCTGAAATACTGTCGGTTGAACTATCTTGCCGCCGATTTCCTGCAATTCGTCAGTGTCTTGCGGAAGTTCAATTTTCGGCATTTCAACTGTTTCCTGCAATAATGGCGCAATCAACTGTTCCGTAATAGAAGGTTCTTTGGACTCTTCCAAGTCTTCTTCTATCTCATTCTCTTCATCCTCTGTTTCATCTTTTATTTCTTCCGGCTCATCTGGTTCTTCGGATTCTTCCTCGACTGCAACAGCCGCTTCTGTCATCGGTTCTTCTGCCGGAATCCCTGCTTCTTCCAGCATATCGGCACCAAACACTCTGGTCTGCTCTAAATCTGATTCTTCCGGCTGATTCTCGTCCTGTACCGCCGTTTCTTCTTCTGCCAGAATTTCTTTCATACTTTCTGCTAATGCCATCTGCAGATTGATTGTATTATACTGACCAACATCTACGGTTTTTACTTCCGGAAGCTCTGTTGTCGGAGCCTCTTCCATGTATGGATCAATTTCTCTTTCACCTTCCGTACGCTGAATGTCTGAAACAGTCTGGGTATCGCCTTCCGGTTCCTCCGTATTCTCGCTTTCTGCTGCAATCTCTTCTGCTTCAGCTTTTTCCTCTTCTATCTCTGCATCACGCAAAGCAATCCACGTATCATATCGTAATTGCTGATCGGCATTTAACGGAACATGTAAAGCCTTTAATTCCAATGCTTTCAGGACATATTTTCCTTCTCCGAACCAAAGGAACATTTCGTCACATTCTTCAACACATTTCGTCGTTAATCCGATTCGATGATAAAGATATGCCAGTTCGTATGCCCATTTCTCGCGGTAATCACGTTTCTTAAACTCTTCCAGAACAGCAATTCTTTCTTCCAGACTAACATCCTGCGCTTCGTATAAACGATACTGCAAAATATATCTTCCGGTATCTTTCGGTGCAATCTGTACGAATTCTTTATAATATTCGATTGCCTGCACGTATTCTTCCATTTTGATAGAAAGCTCACACAAAGAATAAACAATCAATCTGCCTGTCGGGTGTTTTTCGTATGCTAATAATAAGATATCCTTACTTTCCTGATATCTTCTGTTAATCTTATATAAATCACTGATGGTACATAACATCATGACACTTTTTACTCTGCGCCAATCAATTGTATCTGCAATTTTAACTGCCTCTGCAAATTCCCCTTCTGCGATTAATGCTTTAATTTCCTCTGCACGAACCTTATATTCATACTTATCCAAGGTGCTCACCTCATATATTGTATTTTACATTTCACTTTTTCACATAGTAATCCTATTATTACTGTCTTAGTTTACCATAGGCGAATATCAATGTAAACAAATATAAAGAAAAAAATAGCACCTCCAGCTTGGTATTTATACCCAAAATATGGAGATGCTATAATACATTGTTCCATGATATTGTATTTTATCCGTATCCCGCCTTTTATCCCCTTGCTTCCAGTAAACGGTTGGAAAGTTCAGCAAATTGTTCCAGTGTTAACGTTTCGCCGCGTATTGTAAGCGGCAAACCCATCTGTTCCAACACTTCCATAATTTTTTCTTTGCTTACTCCCAGATTTCCGGCATTTGTAAGTCCATTCACCAGCGTTTTTCGTCTCTGATTAAAAGAAGCACGAATTACAGCAAATAAATAAGCTTCGTCCTCTACCTCAACCGGCGGTTTTTCATAACGGGTCAGGCGGATAACGGTACTATCCACATTCGGTCTTGGCATAAAACAGGATGCCGGAACCCGTACTACAATTTCCGGATGCGCATAATACTGAACCGCTAATGACAAAGCACCATAATCTTTTGTTCCCGGTCCTACCTGCATTCTGTCGGCAACTTCCTTCTGTACCATAATCGTAATGCTCTGAAGTGCCACATGATTTTCAAACAACGCCATAATAATCGGTGTTGTAATATAATATGGAAGATTCGCCACAACCTTAATCGGTCTTCCCCCGTTCTGTTCCTCTACAATGCGATTAATATCCACCTTCAAAATATCTTCATTAATAACGGTTACATTATTATATGAAGAAAGGGTATCCTGCAAAATTGGAATCAGGTTTTTATCAATCTCAACGGCGATAACCCTTCTGGCACGCTCTGCCAGATACTGTGTCATCGTTCCAATACCCGGTCCGATTTCCAATACACAATCTTCCTCTGTAATTTCTGCTGCATCCACAATTTTATCCAGAATATTGCCATCTATCAGAAAGTTCTGGCCAAATTTCTTCTGAAAATTAAAATTATATTTCTGTAAAACTTCTATGGTATTTTTTGTATTTCCTAATGTCGCCATATGATTTCCTTCTTTGCCATGTTTTATTCTGTCACTTTACTACAATCGAAAAAGTCTTCTTGCATTCTGCTCTGTAATTTCTACTACCTCATCATAATTCATATTTTTTATTGCCGCAATTTCTTTTGCCACATAAGGCAGATTCAATGAAGAATTTCTTTTACCACGATTCGGCTCCGGTGCAAGGTAGGGGCTGTCTGTTTCCAGCAAAATTTTCTCTATTGGTATATATTCTACTGCTTCCTTTAACTTCTTGGCATTCTTAAAAGTAATTACACCGCCAATACCGAAATAATAATCCATATTCAGATATTCCCTTGCCATTTCCTTTGTATAAGAAAAGCAATGAATCACTCCGCCAATTTCCTCCGCATGCAAGTTCTTCATAATGTCTAACGTATCTTTTGCAGCATCTCTGGAATGAATAATTACCGGAAGTTTTACTTCCCTTGCCATTTCAAGCTGTCTTTCAAACCATTTCTTCTGAATAATAGGCTCCGGCTCGTTCCAGTAATAGTCTAAACCAATTTCACCCACTGCTACCACTTTTTCCAAAGCACATTGCTCTTGCAGCCATTTGAAATTCTCTTCGTTTAACTCTGCAGTTTCACTCGGATGCACTCCCATTGCCCCATAAACAAAAGGATATTTCTCCATCAATTCAATCGTTGTTTTACAGCTTCCTATGCTTGCACCAACATTTATTACCGTTGCAATTCCATTCTCCAGCAAAGATGGCAGCAACGTATCTCTATCTTCATCAAATGCATCATCATCATAATGCGCGTGACTTTCAAATATCATATTTTCCTCCATTTCGAAGCAAATCCTGCATTTATGCAAACTTTCTTAAGAAAATGTTAAAAAAAGGCTTGCAAACTAAATAACATTATACTATAATAACACTTGCGTGTAAAATAGATTTGCGCCTTTAGCTCAGTTGGTAGAGCACCTGACTCTTAATCAGGGTGTCCAGGGTTCGAGCCCCTGAAGGCGCACTTGCAAGTACCATTTTTGAGGACATACGAGCCTTGGGGATGGTGCTTTTCTTTTTTATCTTAATTCTTAGTTGACAAAAATCTAAAATTCACAAATGACTTTATCGGGAGTATAGGTTGATTGAATAAAAGATTTATCTTACAATGAACCTAATTGGAGGCAGACATATGAAAATTACATGGTTTGGAGCAGCATCTTTGCTGATTGAATATGCAGAAGACAGAATTTTAATTGACCCGTTCCTGCCACTTCGCGGTGCGGAAAATCCGGCTTTTTTACTGGATTATGTAGAAGAGGACTCGATTCTGATTACACATGGACATCTTGACCACCTCAGCAGTATTCCGAATATTATGGAGCATGCCGATGCCACTGTATATTGCAGTGCTTTGCCTGCTGCCACACTAGAGAAGAAAAAAGTAAATGGCGACCAGATTGCTGTAATACAGCCGGGAAATATATTGCATTTCGGACAGATAAAAGTCACTGTTCTGCCTGGAAAACATATTGAATTTGACTCGCAAATAAAGAAAAATACTCTTATAAATCCTCGTATGCTTCGCTATTTGCCAAATACGTTTGCTTTAGCCATTCAAAATTTTTCTTATAAAGAAGGAAATGAAACTTTGATTTATCAGATTGATGCAGGTAGCAAACGAATTCTCGTGCTTGGCAGCCTGAATCTGGATGAAAATACAGAATACCCGAAATATGTTGATATGCTGGTGCTTCCTTACCAGGGTGCAACAGATTTGATTACTCCTGCACTTTCCATTATCGAAAAGATTGAACCGAAAACAGTTTTATTAGATCACTTTGATGATGCTTTTCCACCAATTTCCCGTCGCGTGGACACCAGACCATTGAAAAAAGTATTAACGGAACGGTTTCCGGATTTACCGGTTGTCAAACCGACCGCCGGAAAGCCTGTAACATTACTATCCTTTAAATAGTCAGTCATTACTTACACTGCTTACAATATCCGTACAACTCAATTTTGTGTCCGGTAATCTGGAAATCTTCGTCCTTTGTGTGCATATCAACATGCTCAAAAGGGCAGGATTGCAGCGGCACCAGTTTATGACATTTGAGGCAGATGGCATAATGCTTATGTGCCTCTTTTTTCCAGGCATAAACTGCTGTATCGTCACCCATTAACGTTGATTTTACAATCAAATCATTTTCTTCAAAAACAGTCAGGGCTCTATAAACCGTAGAAATTGCGTATCCGTCTCCAAGCTCCTGCTGCTCTATCTGACGATAAATTTCGTATGCTGATAAAGGTTCTTCTGCATTCACAAGAATCTGAAATACCGCTTCTCTCTGACGGGTCTTCTTAATTCCCTCCGGCCATTCTGCCGACCCTTTTATATTCTTTTCACTCATAACTTCCCTCATCAAAATTAAAAAGTAATTCCACTCAGTTCTATTAAAATTCCTGATACAACGCCAATCACATAAAGTAATCCGATAATTTGGGCGTTTTCTTTCGGCTTATCATTTACACGCAGAAGTACTAAAATACCTATGCCGGCACCGACCAATAAACCGGACATCATAGCCCCTGCACCAATAACCCCTTCCAGATAAAGCTGCGTAATCACAACAGAAGAAGCACAGTTTGGAATCAAACCAACAAGTCCCGCCAGCAATTCACCAACTACCGGACGATTCAGGATCAGATTCGCCAGAAAATCTTCTCCAACAAGATGAATCACAACATGTAATGCCAAAGAAATCAGAAATATATATACAAAAATTTCTAATGTATGGTGAACAGCAGATTTTAAAATTCCTTTTTCACAATGGCAATGATGCTGTTCACACAAATGCTCTATTTCCATTTTCTCATTCTTTTTCTTAGCAAAAGCAAAATCAATCAAAAATCCTGCGCACATGGCAAAGATAATTTTCGTGGCAAGAATTTTTAATATGGTACTCATTGCAACGTTTTCCGAAATCAAGATAGGCAACATCTCATCGGATGTAGAAAGATAAATTGCTATCAAAGTACCCATTGTGATAATTCTACCCGCATATAAGTTAGATGCTGCCGCCGAAAAACCGCACTGCGGAAAAGCACCTAAAACACTACCGATAATCGGACCAAATTTCCCCGACTTCTGAATCGCAATCTGCATTTTATTACCTGCTTTATGTTCCAGATATTCCATCGCCAAATATGTGACGAACAAAAAAGGCAGTAATTTTAAACTATCCAATAATGTTTCTAAAACAATTTCTAACATAAACAATCCTCATATTTCTTTTTGTATAAAAACGTATCTTCGATGCTTTCACTTTTTGCAACTGCAACTCATTCGCAACTACTATATCATATCATATTTCTTGCTTTTGTCAATCACATAAAAAGTCCACACCTACAATTTTTGTAAGTGTGGACTTCGTATTATGCGGTCACATCGACAAACTGGGAATTATAAAGCTCTGCATAGAAACCATTCTGGGCAAGCAGCTGTTCATGATTGCCCTGTTCAATAATATCACCGTCTTTCATGACCAGAATCAAGTCGGCATCTTTGATAGTTGACAATCTGTGGGCAATTACGAAACTGGTTCTTCCCTTCATCAAATTGTTCATTGCTTTCTGAATACGCTGTTCTGTTCTTGTATCAACCGAACTTGTTGCTTCATCCAGAATCAGAATCTTGTTGTCTGCCAGAATCGCTCTTGCAATGGTCAGAAGCTGTTTCTGTCCCTGTGATACATTGCTGGCATCTTCATTCAATTCCATGTTGTAGCCACCCGGTAATGTCTGGATAAAACGGTGTGCATGGGCTGCTTTTGCTGCTTCGATAACTTCTTCGTCTGTCGCATCCAGTCTTCCGTACCGAATGTTTTCCATAATCGTTCCTTTAAACAACCATGTATCCTGTAAAACCATACCGAAACTTTCGCGTAATTCGCTACGATTGAAATCTCTGACATCATGACCATCTATTTTAATACTTCCACTGTTTACATCATAGAAACGCATCAAAAGTTTTACCATAGTAGTCTTTCCGGCACCGGTAGGTCCGACGATAGCAACCATCTGTCCCGGCTCAACCTGGGTACTGAAGTCATGAATAATAATTTTATCTTCTTTATATCCAAATCGTACATTCTCGAAGCTGACTCTTCCTTCAAATTGAGGCAAATGCACCGGATTTTCTACAACTTGATCTTCTTCCTCTTCGTCCAAAAATTCAAAAACTCTTTCTGCTGCTGCCGCTGTGGACTGAAGCATATTAGAAACCTGTGCAATCTGGGTAATCGGCTGCGTAAAGTTTCTTACATATTGAATAAAAGCCTGAATATCTCCAATTTCAATGGTTCCCTTAATTGTCAAAAAGCTTCCTACGATTGCTACTGCCACATATCCTAAATTACCGATAAATGTCATTATTGGCTGCATCAGACCAGATAAAAACTGTGATTTCCAACCGGATTGATAAAGCACTTTATTCGTCTCTTCAAATTCTTTTAAAACTTCATCTTCTCTATTGAATGCTTTTACAATGTTTTGGCCACTGTAAACTTCTTCTACCTGACCATTAATTTTACCAAGATAGGTTTGCTGTGCTACGAAGTATTTCTGAGAAAATTTCACAACGATACCAATCAATGCACCAGACACCGGCAGAATGACAAGTGCTATCAATGTCATAAGCGGACTGATGCTTAACATCATAATCAAGACACCAATCAAAGTACTAATAGAAGTAATTAACATTGTTATACTCTGATTTAAACTCATACCCAGAGTATCTACATCATTTGTAATACGTGAGAGCACTTCACCAACAGTTCTGGATTCAAAATATTTCATTGGCATACGGTTAATTTTCTCTGAAATTTCCTTACGGAAACGGAAACATAATCGCTGAGAAATACCACTCATAATCCATCCCTGAAGCAAAGATAAAATTGCACTGACAATATACAGTCCTAAAAGCCATAACAGAATGGTGCCTATTTTTTCAAAATTGATACCGCCTGTCTGATAAATTTTTGCCATCAGACCATTAAAAAGTTCGGTTGTGGCTTTACTTAAAATTTTCGGTCCAATAATATTAAAAACGGTACTTCCGATAGCAAACACAATTACCGCGAGCAAACCATATTTATAGTTACCCATATATTTCAGTAATTTTCTAATTGTACCTTTAAAATCTTTTGCCTTTTCACCCGGCATCATACCAGGTCCGCCCGGACCATGTGGTCCTTTTGGTCTTCTTTGATGTTCACTCATTATGCTCTACCTCCCTTCAGCTCTGCCTCTGATAACTGGGATTTTGCAATTTCCTGATAAGCTTCACAATTTTCCAGCAATTCCTCGTGCGTACCAATACCTGCTATTTTTCCATCATCCAATACTATTATCTGGTCAGCATGCAAAATCGTACTGATTCGCTGTGCTACAATAATAACCGTTGCATCTGCTATTTTCTCATTTAATGCCTTTCGCAGAACTGCATCTGTCTTATAATCCAGCGCCGAAAAACTATCATCAAACAAGAACACCTTCGGCTGCGCAGCAATTGCTCTTGCAATGGAAAGACGCTGTTTCTGTCCGCCGGATACATTCGTACCACCCTGCGCAATCGGACTGGAATATATTTCCTTTTTACCCTCAATAAATTCCTTCGCCTGTGCAATTTCTGCAGCTTCCTTCATCATGTCATCGGAAACCTTATCTTCACCTGCAAACTTGATGTTAGATTCTATCGTTCCTGAGAATAAAACTCCCTTCTGCGGTACAAAACCTAACAGACTGCGCAATTTTTTCTGTGACAATTTACGAATATCGATACCATCTATCGTAATTTGTCCGCCTGTTACATCATAGAATCGAGGAATTAAATGCAATAAGGTAGATTTACCACATCCGGTACTACCGATAATAGCTGTTGTTTCACCCGGTTTTGCAACGAAAGAAATATTTTCAAGTGCATCTTCTTCTGCACCCGGATAACGAAAGTTTACATTTTCAAAAGCAACTACACCTTTACCGGTTACTTTCGCATCCTGTGTCTGTTCCATATCAACAATTGTCGGTTCTGTCTGAAGAATTTCTTCAATACGATCTGCTGCCACACCGGCTCTTGGCAACATAACTGATACCATTGTCAACATCAGGAATGCACCTATAATCTGCATGGTATAAGTAATAAATGCCATCATATCACCAACCTGCAAGTTTCCTAAATCAATACCCTTTGCACCAAACCAAACAATCATGACAGTAACTGCATTCATAACTAACATCATAGTCGGCATCATAAAAGTCATAACGCGGTTCGTAAATAACTGGGTACTCATCAAATCACGGTTTGCCTTATCAAAACGCTTTTCTTCATACTTTTCACGGCTAAAGGCACGAATAACGGAAACACCTGTCAGAATTTCTCTGGAAACCAGATTCAATCTATCCACAAGAATCTGCATTTTTTTGAATTTCGGCATTGCAATTTTAACTAACGTACCAACCAATGCAATAATAACAATAACCGCTACTACAATAATCCAACCCATTCCGGTTCTTGTATTTGTTACCTTGATAATACCACCAATACCAAGTATCGGTGCATAACATACCATTCGAAGCAGCATAACAGATACCTGCTGCACCTGTTGGATATCATTAGTGCTTCTTGTAATCAAGGATGCGGTAGAAAACTGATCCATTTCTGCATGAGAGAAAGAAACCACCTTTTTAAATACTCTGTCACGGAGTCGCATACCGATTCCCGCAGAAACTTTTGCTGCCAGAAAACCGGTACCAATAGCTGCTACCATCATTAAAATTGTCATAAGCAGCATTTTACCACCAGTTACTAACAGATATCTTGTCTGAATACTGTTAATATCCACATCCATTGCTTCATATTCCGTTTTCACGAACATAACCGCCATCTGGTCGACAATCATATCACTTAATTCTTCGCCGGACTCTTCTAACATCTGGTCCTTTATGCTAAGAATCTGGTCTTTCGTCATCATACCACTTGCAACCATCGCCTTCAGGCTCTCCATATCCATTGGCATCATAGCCATATTGGATGTGCCTTGTTCCTGTAAGGAGCTTTCTGCCATCTGACTTGCATCGGCATTTTCCAACATATAAACTATCACCATCGGAATTCCCATTGCTTCATCCAAAGCATTGATGGTTTCCTCTTCTATCACAACTAATTCATAATCACCATCTTCATTTAGAACATAGGATTCACGAATTAGTGTCTCGTCTTTCTCTTCGGAAAACAAACAAATGCTTTCCAGAGTTTCTTCTCTCATGACATCCAACACTGCATTCTCGATACCATTTTGCCCAATTCCCACATCCACAATATCAGATGTGTAAGATGGCAATGATAAATCACAGTATGCCTGCAAAATAAGAAGAAGAACAATTACCACCACAGCAGCTTTTGATTCTTTTAGATACTTCAAAATTTTAAACATATGTGCACTCCTCTCTTCTCTATCTCTTTATCCCATTTTTTTCTAATTTATTTCCCATTGTTATATCTTAATCGTCTTTTACAAAAAGGTAAATAAACTAATTATAAAAAAATTATGAAATATGACGGGAAATTTTTCCATATACACAAAATTACTTATTGATTCCGACTTAAAAAAGTAATATGATAAAGGAGTATTATTGTACAACGGAGGGAATTCTTATGGAAGGATTACAGAACATGATGGAAGAGAATGTTGAGCGAGCAATCAATCAACTGTTGCCTACTATGCCAAATATCTGTGCATGTAACGACTGTAAGTTGGATATGGCAACATACGCTTTGAATCGCTTACATCCTAAATACACCCGTACGGATGCCGGTGCCATCCTTCATCGATTTGACACGGCTTCTCAACAGGTAGAAACTGAAATTCTCGCAATGGTTGTTTCTGCTATCAACGTAATCGGAACCAATCCTCATCATGGTCCCGAGCAATTTGTATCAGCTGCTACAACCCCAGTTGCAAAATAGGACAAACTAAAGGCGGAACTCAATGTTCCGCCTTTTTCTGTGCATTCGTAACTATCTCTATTCACTTTTTACTTTATTAATCTCTTCTGTTATATATTCTTCGACATTTTCCTTCGGAATAGACAAAGCAATCGACATTTCACTGTAAAGAAGTTCTTCTGCTTTTTTCAAATAAAATTCATCTGACGACAATACTTTTTTTCCTTGTGATACTCGATCCATTTTTCGAAGATACAATGTCTTGATAATCTGTACAAGACTCTGGCAATCATAAGTACGAATTGCTTCTTTGTACATTTGCTCTCTCGATTTTTCTTCCTTAATCCAAACAGTTTCTATATCCGGAATCTGCTCAATCAACTCTTTGGCATCTTTCTCATCCATGATTCTTCTCATCAGAACTTTCTCATTATCAACCGGAGTATATATTGTACTGCTCTTTTCAAAAACCGGTTCTAATATATAGTATTTTCTCTTCTTATCCAGTTTATCAATCGGATTTCCTGTAATACTCTTAACACGACAGACTCCGTGTCCTCCGCACATAATATACTCTCCCACTTCAAACATGTGTCTCTCCTCCTGATTCTGATTTCCCTATCACATAAAAAAATTGTTCCTGACAACCAGGGGCGTATCTTCAAAACGATACGCACATTACGTCATCAGAAACAACATGTTGTATTATTATTTTAACATTTAAAATCGGCGAATGTAAGCATTTTTTCTAAGAAAAATCTTAATGAAAAATTGGGGAAAGCTCTTTGCATCTCGTTATTTGAGTTCATTAGCCGTTGTATAGAAATGATAATATATTCCTTTCTGCATCAATAATTGTTCGTGATTTCCTTCTTCTGCAATTCCTTCCTCAGTCAGTACCAGAATGCGGTCTGAATTTCGAATACTGGAAAGTCTATGAGCAATCGTAATCGTCGTTCTGCCTTTTGCTAACTCCTGCAACGATTTGGCAACCTGAAACTCACTTTCGTTATCCAGTGCAGAAGTTGCTTCATCCAGAATCAAAATCGGCGGATTTTTCAGAAAAACTCTGGCAATGCTGATACGCTGTTTCTGTCCGCCGGAAAGCTTCACGCCTCGCTCACCTACATAAGTATCATAGCCATCTTTTAATGCCTCAATAAACTCATGAGCACCCGCCTTTTTGGCTGCCTCAATCACTTCTTCTCTGGTTGCATTTTCCTTGCCATAGGCAATGTTTTCGTATACCGTACCGGAGAAAAGGTAAACATCCTGCTGCACCATACCGATATTTTTACGCAGACTTTTTAGCGTATAATGTCTGATATTCTGTCCATCCAGTGTAATTTCACCTTCATCGATATTATAAAAACGTGGAATTAAATTACAAAGCGTAGTCTTACCGCCACCGGAAGGTCCTACAATCGCAATTTTTTCTCCTGCATGAATATCCAGATTTAATCCCCGGAATACAATATTATGGTCGTCCGGATAGGCAAAGCACACATCCCGTAAGGAAATATCGCCTTTTACATTTGTGCAGTTAATCGCATCCGGTTCATCAAAAATCTCTTCCTCGCTGTCCATAATTTCCACGAATCGTTCAATACCGGTCATACCTCTCTGGAACTGCTCCGCAAATTCAATGATTCTACGAATTGTCGCAATCAAAGTAGACACATACATCACATAAGCTACCAAATCGCCCGGCACAATCAACCCTTTTACCATAAAAATGCCACCTGCAACCACAACGACCAGATACATCAATCCGTCAAAAGCTCGCGTAGTCGTCTGAAAAGCTGCCATAAACTTATAAGTTTCTTTTTTAATTCGGAAAAACTTCTGATTATCTTCCTCGAACTTCGCCGTTTCTTTTTCCTCGTTCGTAAAGGCTTTAACTACCTTCTGCCCAAGCAGACTGTCCTCTATACGGGCATTTAACTCACCAATCTGCACTCTCTGTTTACGAAAAGCAGCACGCATCCGTAAATTAATACAAACACAGGTAACTACCATAACCGGCACTACTGCAAAAATAATAAGAGTTAACGGAAGACTGATACCGGATAAAATAACAAACGAAATGACTGCTTTGATTCCGGCAATAAAAAATTCCTCCGGACAATGATGCGCAAATTCCGTTACATCGAATAAATCGTTAGTAATACGCCCCATAATCTGACCGACTTTGGTATTGTTATAATAAGTATCCGATAAACGCTGTAAATGCGCATAAGCATCTCTCCGCATGTCGGTTTCGATTTTCGTTCCCATGACATGACCTGTGTATGCCATGTAGAAATTTGCCATGCTATCAATGATACGCAAAACAAGGTACAGCGCACCCATCTTCAAAATAAGTCCTACACTCAATGCCGCCAGATCATTCATTCCGGTATTTGTAATATAACGAATAATCATCGGAAGCACCATTTCACAAATCGTCGTCAAACCCGCACAGATTAAATCCAAAATCACAATTTTCCAGTATTTCTGATAATAAGGCAAAAAGCGTTTCATAAGCTCCCCTGCCTTATATTTTGATGTTTCTCTTATTTTTTCCATTGCTTTCTCCCTCCGGATTTTTACGCTCCCAAACGATACTTCATAAAATCCCCCGCATTCTGAAGAATACGGGGGACCTGTTATCTTATAAAGAATAGCTGTTTAAGTATTTCTCCTGCTCCGGTGTAAGAACATCGATTTCTTTTCCAAGGAATGCCAGTTTACGTTTTGCAACATCCTTATCTACTTCTTCCGGAACGTCAATCAATTTCTCTTTCAGTTCCGCACCATGTTCTACCAGATATTTTGCAGAAAGAGCCTGAATGGCAAAACTCATATCCATAATTTCTGCCGGGTGTCCATCGCCTGCTGCCAGATTCACAAGACGACCTTCTGCCAAGACGAAAATCCACTGTCCGGTTGGAAGCTTGTATCCCATGATATTCTTTCTCTGCTCTTTGCTTTCTACTGCATTTGCTTTTAACCATGCCATATCGATTTCACAGTCAAAATGTCCGGCATTACACAAAATAGCGCCTTCTTTCATCTCTGCAAAATCTTCTTTATCGATAACGCCGTCACAACCTGTTACAGTAATGAAGAAATCACCCACTTTGGCTGCTTCTTTCATCGGCATTACATCAAATCCATCCATAATCGCTTCGATTGCTTTAATTGGGTCAATTTCGGTAACAATTACTCTTGCACCAAGTCCTTTGGCTCTCATGGCAGTTCCTTTACCACACCAGCCATAACCTGCTACAACTACAATTTTGCCCGCTACAATCAGGTTAGTTGTTCTATTGATACCATCAAATACAGACTGGCCTGTACCATATCTGTTATCGAAGAAGTGCTTACAAGCTGCATTATTTACACGAACCATAGGGAATTTCAGTTCTCCCGCCTTGTTCATTGCTTCAAGACGGATAATACCGGTTGTTGTTTCTTCACAGCCGCCGATAATATTTGGAATCAGATGTGGCATCTCTTTGTGTACCATTGTTACTAAATCGCCACCATCATCAATAATAATATTGGGTCCTACCTCTAATACACTGCGGATATGTCTTTCATATTCTTCTGGTGTTGCATTATACCATGCATGTACTTCCAGACCTGCTTTTACTAAAGCAGCTGCTACATCATCCTGTGTAGAAAGCGGATTAGAGCCTGTTACATACATATCTGCACCGCCTGCTTTTAATACCAGACATAAATAAGCTGTTTTTGCTTCCAAATGCACAGACAAAGCTACTTTTTTACCTGCAAATGGTTTGGATACAGAAAATTCCTGTTCCAAAGTACGAAGTAAATCACAGTTTCTTTTTACCCATTCGATTTTCTGTTCACCGGATTCGGCTAAGTTAATGTCTCTGATTTCGCTACTCATAATAGTTTCCTCCTAAAACTCTTTTCTTATTGTATAAAAAAGTCACTCATATTGCTAGTATTTTCTTTGAAAAAATTAGTAAGTGAAAAAATTAGTAAGTTTTCTTGTCCAATCCCATTCGGACAATAATCTCATTAATCTTTTTATAAACTAACTGCTCATCCATTGTCAGAAGCTTGCGATTTTCCATTGTAATCTGTCCGTTGATAATTACGGTATCTACTTCTGAACCATTTGCAGAATAGGAAAGTCCGGCAATCAGGTTATTTCTAGGTGTCAGGGAAGGAGTATTTAAATCCAAAATAGCTAAATCTGCCTTTTTACCTACTTCAATTGAACCAATTTCCTTTTCAAGTCCAAGCGCTTTCGCTCCGTTAATAGTCGCAATACGGAAGCCTTCTTTCGCACTGATACACTGCGGTGTCTTACCTGTTCCTTTGTGAATCAAGGTAAGCAGGCTCAATTCATGAAACATATTAAGACAGTTATTGCTTGCTGCTCCGTCTGTACCAAGACATACATTAACGCCCTTTTCCATCATTTTGGCAATCGGTGCAAAACCGTTTCCAAGCTTCATATTACTTGCCGGATTTGTAACTACACTGACATTGTGCTTTTTCAGAATATCAATGTCTTCATCGGTTGCCTGTACACAATGTGCTGCAATCGCCGGGACATCGAAAAGTCCTGTTTTCTCTGCCAAAGCAATCGGTGTACAACCGTATTTCTCCTGAATCTGCTCTATTTCACTGACACTTTCAGACAAATGCACATGGATACCCATGTTATTTTTCTTTGCTTCCTCTGCTACAATTCTCTGGTAAGCATCATCACAAGTATATGGCGCATGAGGTCCTAACATAAAGGTAAGTCTGTCACAATCTTTGGCTGCATCTCTTTCTTCATAAGCCTGACGAAGACGCATCTGACCGCCTTCATCATTGCCGCTTCCCACCAGTCCACGAGAAATTACCGCACGCATACCGGATTCCTTCACTGCTCTTGTGGTTTGATGAATGTTCATCTGCATGTCATTGAAGCAAGTCGTTCCGCTTTTCATCATCTCGATAATTGCCAGATTCGCGCCCCAGTAAGTGTCTTCATCGGTCATCTGCTGTTCAATCGGATCAATCGTTCCAAATAACCAGTCCATAAAAGAAAGATCATCTGCCACATTTCGCATGAAAGACATATATGAGTGTGTATGGCAGTTAATAAGTCCCGGAATAACCAGTTTGTCTTTTCCGTCAATTACTTTATCCTCCACAAAACCATCTGGCACTTCTCCGATTCCCGTAATTCTGTCTTTCTCAATGTATAAACTTGTTTCCTTGATAACATCTTCTGCGCCCTGTGGAACAATTACCAATGCATCTTTAATTACAATTCCCATTTCAAGCTCCTTTTCTGTATACTTTTTATGAAATCAATTTTACAAATTTACAATATTTCTGTTTTCTCCTACCAGAAATGCCTCGATATTTTTGGCAACTTCTTCTACCAGACGAACTCTTGATTCCGTACTTGCCCAGGACATATGTGGTGTAATAATCAGCTTTGTGCTGTCTTTAATCTGTCCAAGCGGATTCGATACTTCTATCGGCTCTTTTTCTAACACATCCAAACCAGCACCGGCAATTTTTTCTTCCATAAGTGCATCGTATAAATCCTGTGTATTTACCACTGGTCCTCTGGCTACGTTAATTAAAATCGCTGTCTTTTTCATCTTATCAAAAGCATCTTTGTTAATCAGATTTCTCGTTCTGTCACTAAGTGGACAATGAAGAGATAGTACATCAGATTCTTTTAATAAGGTATCTAATTCCACTCTTTCATACTCTGTGCAGGAACTCTTTCCGGAGGCAGAATAGAAAATTACCTTGCAGCCAAAAGCGGTCGCAAGGCTCGCTACCTTCTGACCAATCGTACCCATTCCGACAATACCCCATGTTTTTCCTTCCAGTTCATTGAAAGGTCTGTCAAAATTAGAAAATCTATCCTGTGCACTGTAAGTACCAGATTTTACATACTCATCATAAAAAGCAATTTTTTCGGATAACATCATCGCCAACAAAATTGTATGCTGTGCAACTGCAGGCGTACAATATTTTACAACGTTAGCAACTTTAATTCCTCTGCTTTTACAATATTCCAAATCCACATTATCAAAACCTGTCGCAAACAGACAAATCAATTTCACATTCTCTGCATTTTTCAAAGTATTTTCATTAAGCGGCACTTTATTTGCAATAACGATATCTGCATCTCCTATTCTTTCCGCCGTATCCTCTGCTACCGTATTTGGATAATAAACTACTTCACCATATTTTTCAAAACAAGATACATCAATGTCTGTACCTACACTATTTCTTTCTAAAACTACAAGTTTCATATACTTTCCTCCTCATACCAGACTTTCTATGTTTTACTATATCATAGAAAAAAAGGGCTTTCAATAAAGGAACAACATCGACTATGCGATATGTTAGACTTACTTTTTCCAACCGTAACTAATAATCAAACCACGATAAAATAAATAGGTTAACTTTTCTCTATTCTCCATTATAAAAGACTGTATTTTTCTTTGTTTTCTACAATAAGCTTCTGCTTCTTTCCTATCCATTCCATGATTGATAAATTCACAAATCAGTTGTTCTTCTTCCTCTACAGAAATTGACTTATCCCATTGCTTTTCTGCCAGGAAACTCTCTAATAGTTCTTCATATTCCTCTGTTTCCGGTGATACAAAACTAATTTTGTCATTCACTCGTACATCTACATGAAGAAGCCCTTCCCGCTGCATCATAATTGGCATTCTCATACCAACTGCATAATCTCTGCTCTGACAAGCAAGTTCTTTTTGCCACATTTTACGGAATCCCTCTCTATCACAAAGTTCCTGATAATCCAAGCCATCCATGTATAAGCCATCACTCTCCAATTCCCTATTTACATCTACTGCAATTACCATACCGCCGGATTTCGTTTGTGCTATCATTTTTTGCAAAAATTTCTGTGGCTCATTTACATGGCGCATAGCACACTGACTAATAACCAAATCATATTTTTTCGAAAATTCATGTCGCCAGAAATCATCACAAATAAATTCTCCATGATATCCTGATTCCTGAAATAATCGGTTTCCTTCCTCAATCATATTGGAACTAAAATCAATTCCGGTGTAAGTACTTCCTTTTGGCAAATAAGACAACAATAATTTTCCCATATAACCAAAACCACAGCCACAGTCCAAAATATCTACGGGTTTATCAATTTTCCACACCCTGTCTATCAGAAACTGAAAGTAATCCTCATTCCAGAAGGATTTTCTACTGGCTAATAAATAGTTTAGCCGCTGCTCCCAATATTCCTTCTCTCCACTTCTGGCCGGAATATATTCCTCCCCGGAAAGCGGTTTTAACCCAAGCAGTTCATCTACTGTTATCCGAAAAAACTGTGCAATTTCCGGTAATAAGGAAATATCAGGCATACAAACATCATTTTCCCATTTACTGACAGTTTGCGTAGAAACTCCTAACTTGTTAGCAAGTTCTCTCTGTCCTACCTGATTCTTTTTTCTAAGATCATATATTCTTAATTGTATTTTTGACATATATTTTCCCTCCACAAAAACTTCTATTGCTATAAATCTGTTTTGCCTTCCTTATTTTTCAATGATCATTGTGTTACTTTGATTCTACTCAATATTCTTAAAAAATCCAATCACGCAAACGGAAATATTTGTTGCAAAAAAAGAGAGTGCACAGATTCTCTCATTTGTGCACTCTCACAATCATATATTTGAAGGTTCTAATTCTTTATGCTTCTACCGGTTGAAGGTTTTCCAGTTTTCTTGCTATTTTATCTGCTAAATGCTCAAAACCGTTGCTTTTTGCGTATTCAATCAATTCCTCGATTTCCTTCCGCACTTCCTTTCTTCCTTCTTCTCGCGCATCTTCCAGCATCTCTTCCATTGCCTTGCTCATCTCTTGTCTTACCTTCTCTCGCGCATCTTCCAGCATCTCTTCCATTGCCTTACACATCTCTTGTCTTCCCTCCTCTCGCGCATCTTCTAACATCTCTTCCATCGCTCTACACATACTATAATTCCCTCCTGTCTCGACAGATTCTCTTCTGAATCCTCCAAAATCAAAATTACTCAATTTTTCAATAACATCAAAAGTTTCACTTGTTAATGACTCATATTCCAATCGGTGCTCTGCAAGATACTCCTGCAACTCTTTCTTGTTTGCATCTCTCTTTATAAAATTGAATACCTGCTTCAAATCAGTACGAAAAACATCCGTATTTTCCATGTGTCTGACATCTAACAAATTAATATGATAGTTATTTACAAAGTTCTTGAAACATTGTTGAATCTCCAGAGGATAATACTGCATATCCATCAATTCGTACAAATCGGTAGCTCCGTCCCATTTTTCCTCACCAAAATATAGCACAATCGTAATAACCGGTATTATTCTATCCTTTTTGGAAAATCCGGATAAGCATTCACTTCCCCGTAAATCCTGTTTTTGCTCATGCTGATTTTTAATACTATCATATTGCTTCTGATAATCAGTTGCTTCACTGACAAAATTCCGAATCGGCATTGCATAGTGAATATCATTCTGATTCTCAAGACTTACAACAACGAACTGCGTGCCTAGCGCAATTTTCTTGATAGTATCACTCGTGCGCTGTATCTCTTTCTTTGACCTATAACTTTTCATATTTGCAGCTCTGACACTGTCCTGTTCTACTACCTGTGATGGCAAAATCACTTGTCGCCCCTGAAAGACTGATGCATTAACAAGATCTGCGAATCGGTTATTGTCTGCTAAATACGGTTTTAATATAATATCTTTGCTTCCCATATTTCCCTTTCATTATAATCTTTTATTTTTTCTTTTTCAACTTATTTATACAATAAATACAAACGAATTAACGTATATAAAATCCTTTTCTCTTTTGCCTCACTTCCTCTCATTTCTTGATTCTGTCTGGAAATTCTGACATACATGTCAATGAAATACTGATTCTTGATGTTAGAAAATATTGATATAGAATTGGTGTATTGATTGTATCACTCTTTTATTCAAAAAACAACCTTTATTTATCATTTTTTTGCTTTATAGAAAACTTTATAGAAAGAATTTTCTCACTTTAGTTTGACAATATCTTTTCTGTAAAATAAAAACACTGGCCTATAACGCCAGTGTTCTTGAAATTCGCTTGTACATAAAATATCCTATTACTGCTGTTACCGCTTCCGCAATGATAAAAGTAATCCATACCATGCCACTGGCATATCTGGCAAAAAGCCAGGCTATCGGCAATACAAATATAAGCTGCCTAAGCAGTGACAAAATCAAAGACTGCATACCACAGCAAAGCGCTTGGAAAATTCCCTGAAATGCAATATTCACTCCTGCAAAAATAAAACTGACTGACACAATTCTCATTGCCATAATACATAATTCTTCCGTTTCTCCGGACAAGGCAAAAATTCCCGCGAAAGGTTTTGCAAAAATTTCCAGTCCGACAAAGCAAACTGCCATGATAATAAATGTATAAAGCACTCCATTAAAAATGCCATCTTTAATTCTTTGCTTATTACCGGTTCCAAAATTGAATGAGATAATCGGAGTAATCGCATCTCGTAAACCAAATGCCGCAAAAAGCACAAATTGCTGTATCTTATAAAAAATTCCGTATGCTGTTACATAAGAACTTGAAATCATTCCAAATATAATATTAATTCCATAAGTCATAACTGACATGACTGCCTGTGCAATAATCGCCGGAACACCAATGGAATAAATCTGGCTGATTATTTTTTTCTCCAATCTTAAATAGCAAGGTTTGAAGGTTACTTCTTTATTCGCAGTGAAATGAAAAACTGCTGCCACAACAAACGATACAATCTGTCCAATAACTGTCGCATAGGCTGCACCTTTTACCCGCAGTGCCGGACATCCAAACAATCCGTAAATCATAATAGGGTCTAAAATAATATTCACAATCGCACCTGCTACCTGCGCAATTGTAGAATAAACTGTTTTTCCCGTTGCCTGTAACAACTTTTCAAAAATTGAAAAGAAAATAATACCCATAGAAATACAGCAACAAATGCTAAGATATTCTGTTCCCATCTCCAAAATAACTGCATCCTTTGTCTGACTGGCAATATAAACTCTTGTTCCAAAAATTCCAAATAACAGAAAAACTATATAAATTATTCCACCGAGCACATACGCATTTCCAGCTACTTTTCCTGCCTTCTCCTTTTTGCCTTCTCCCAAAGTTCTGGATAATAGGACATTCGTTCCTACACCAGTACCTATTCCGATTGCTACCATTAACATCTGTACCGGAAAAGCCAATGTCAACGCATTTACTGCCATCTCACCTGCTCCGGTTAAAGTTTCCGTATCCGGCATTCGTGAAACAAAATAGCTGTCTACAATATTATAAACTGCCTGCAACATCATAGATAAAATCATAGGAATCCCCATCTGCAGCATCAGCTTTCCAATTGGCATTGTTCCCATTTTATTCTGTGTCATTTCTTTTTCCATAATTTCCTCCTATTAAAACAAAAAAAGCGCAAGTCCCTTTATCTGGACTTACGCTTTCGCAACTCGACGGTCTTTATCTTATCATTTAAAATTTTAAAAAGCAAGCAAAAAATTTTTAACCAACAGTTGCACCTGCGCATTTAAGCTCTTCCCAATGCCCTAATGCATATTTTCCCATCTCCGGATCATACATGATTCCAATATTTTTCTCTATCTCTTGATAACAAATATCCCATCCAAGCGAATCTCTGTAACAACGCTTTGAAGTCATTGCATCAATCGAATCACATATCGCAATTACTCTTGCCCCAACCGGTATTTCTTCTCCTTTTAAACCCGACGGATATCCTTTTCCGTCATATCGCTCATGATGATGCAAAACAATATCACATAACTCCCGCAAATGCTGAGAACGTGCTAAAATATTTGCTCCAATGACCGGATGCTCTTTCATTTTCTCCCATTCTTCCCCGGTCAGCTTACCCGGTTTCATCAAAACACTGTCCGGCACACCTATTTTACCAATATCATGCAAATGCCCTGCAATATGTATTTTCTCTACCAGTTCCTCCGGCAGTCCCACTCCTTTTGCCAAAACTTCTGCCATATCACTGACCCTCTGGGAATGATTTGCAGTATACGGATCTTTTGCATCCAACGCACCTGTAATGCACTCTATTATTTCATGATAATCAATACTATAAACCATATTAACGACAATGACCTCCACAGCGACTGCAATCACCACCACAATGTATTGATTTTCCATTTTTCTTATCACGCACTATACTTCTGATAGCCAGAACTACAGCACCTATTACAATTACCAATGTAATGATTGTCCCCATGAAGTCCTCCTATTATTTATACTTTTTACATATTTTGTAATCTTTTTTACTTACATTATACACGGATTACTTCTTTTGCCAATTCTCATTCTTTAATTTTGAACAGATACAGAAGCATTCTTATTACATTCTATAATTTCTATTAATTCCACATTTTTATTGTTCAGATATCCGAAAGACTGCAATCCCGCTTTCACAATTTTATTCCACTCCTCCGAACTTAGACGCACCTGTGAATTATCATCAAACTGAACAATGCATCTGTCTGCCTTATTGCAATTCTCATTGAAGCACACACGATACATGTTTCTGCGATCAATTGCTCCAATATCTTCCAAAACTTTAATCATTCGATACACAGTCGCAATTCCAATGGATGAATCCACTTCACAAACCTGGCAATAAATTTCTTTACAACAACTATATTCATTCTCCAGAATCGCATCTATAATCAACTTTCGCTGATTTGTAATCCGCAACCCTTGTTCTTTTAATTTTTTTAAAATCAGTTCCTTCTTTTCTTCCACAAACACATTTCCCTTCTACTTTCTTTCTATTAAATCTTTTATTTATTAGTTAGTCTAATCTAACTATCAAGTATTTTTAGGTTAGCATTAACTAACCGAATTGTCAATACTCTTTTTGATATTGAGATTCTTTTCAATAAAAAACAGCACCTCAACTTGTAAGGTGCTGTTTGTCATTTTTGATATAAGGTATATATCCCAATATTATAATTATAATCTCTTCAGAAGTTCTTCTCTCTGTGCTTCATATCCTGGTTTGCCAAGTAATGCGAACATATTCTTCTTGTAGCTTTCAACGCCTGGCTGGTTGAACGGATTTACTCCTAATAAGTAACCGCTGACACCACATGCAAACTCGAAGAAATAGAATAATTCACCAAGATAGAATTCATTTACTTCTGGAATATTTACTACAAAGTTAGGAACCTGTCCATCTGTATGCGCAAGAATAGTTCCGTTCATTGCACTCTTATTTACAAAATCAACGCTCTTGCCTGCCAGATAGTTCAAGCCGTCCAAATCAACTGATTCTTCACCAATAATGATTTCTTCTCTGCTTGTTTCAACATTAAGAACTGTTTCGAACATATTTCTGGAACCGTCCTGAATAAACTGTCCCATAGAATGTAAATCAGTTGTTAAATCAACACTTGCAGGGAAAATACCCTTCTGATCTTTACCTTCTGATTCGCCATAAAGCTGTTTCCACCATTCAGAAACATAGTGAAGGCTTGGTTCATAGTTCGCAAGAATTTCAATACCTTTGCCTTTTCTTAATAAGATGTTACGAAGTGCTGCATACTGCAAAGCATCATTTTCTTCGAAAGAAGCTTCCAATGCCATTTTTCTTCCTTCTGCTGCACCTTCCATTAATTTATCAATATCTGCGCCGGAAACTGCGATTGGTAATAAACCAACTGCTGTCAGAACAGAGAAACGTCCGCCTATATCATCTGGTACGATGAAAGATTCATATCCTTCTTCTGTAGCAAGATTTTTCAAGGAACCTTTTACTTTATCTGTTGTAGCATAGATTCTCTTAGCTGCGCCTTCTTTACCATATTTCTTCTCTGCCATTTCTTTAAATACACGGAAAGCAATAGCAGGTTCTGTTGTTGTACCGGATTTAGAAATCATATTAATAGAGAAATCTCTGTCACCAATTACATCAATTAAGTGTTTGATATAAGTAGAACTGATAGAGTTACCTACAAAATAAATTTCCGGTGTTTTTCTGATAGATTTATCAACTACGTTGTAAAAACTATGTCTTAAAAATTCAATTGCAGCTCTTGCTCCTAAATAAGAACCACCAATACCGATTACTAACAATACTTCAGAATCGCTCTGAATTTTTGCTGCTGCTTTTTTAATTCTTGCAAACTCTTCTTTGTCATAATCAACAGGTAAATTAATCCATCCTAAGAAATCATTACCTGCGCCTGTTTTGCTAACAAGCATTTCTTTTGCATCCAATGCAAGTTTTTTCATGGATTCAACTTCGTTTTCCTTGACAAAAGGGGCTGCCTTGGAATAGTCAAATGTAATTTTACTCATTATTTTTTCTCTCCTTCTTATAGAGTCATTCCTTTGCTCATCTAAGTGTAGCATTGATAATTTGCTTTTTCAAGATTTTATCACACTATTCTATTGGTGGAATCGTTTTCATTGTACAAACTTTCTGAAAATTCATGTTTTTTTCATACTATAATTGAATATTATGTCTAATTGAAGTATAATATATAAAGAAGGGAGTGGTTTTATGAATAAACAAATTATTATTACAATCGGAAGAGAATTCGGCAGTGGTGGACACTTAATTGCTGAAAAATTGGCAGAAAAATTAAATTTGCCACTCTATGATAAAAAAATGATTAGTGAAGTTGCAAAAGCTTCCGGAATGGATGCCAGAGTTTTTGAAAAATATGATGAAAAACCGGTTAATGTGCTTTTTTCCAGAACGGTAAATGGTCATTCTAATTCTATGGAAGATACTATTGCAGAGAAACAATTCGATTTCCTGCGCAAAAAAGCAGAAGCAGGTGAATCATTTATAGTTGTTGGAAGATGTGCAGAAACCATATTTAAAAACAATGCTAATGCATTTCATATTTTTATTCTGGCAGACAAAGAATATAAAGTAAAAAGAATTTCGGAAATATACAATATATCTGAATCTGAAGCAATTGCAAAGATGTATCGCCATGATAAGAAACGTAAAGTTTACCACAATCGTTACAGCAAAGGCAAGTGGGGTGATTCCAGAAATTATGATCTTTGCGTAAGGAGTAATGCTTTAGGTGTTGAGAAAACAGTGGAATCTCTATTAGATATTATCCAGAAAAAATTTTCCTAAAGAAAAGAAAATAAAATATATTTTAAAGTGTTTTCTTTACATAAAAAACGGCAGTTTTCCAAATGGACTACTGCCGTTTATTTTTAACAATCACTTTTTCTCTGCCACAACTTCTTCAATTAATGCTGTGATGGTTCCAATCGCATCTCGCTGAGAACTCTTACTCATCGCATCAATATAAGTATTTCTTGTAAAATACAGTTCCTGTACTTTTTCTACCAGAAGTTTCTTCGTTAAATCATCTTCATCTACTACAATACTATATCCTTGAGATTCAAAAGATTTCGCATTCAGAATCTGATCCCCTCTGCTGCTACCGGATGGAAGCGGAATTAACAGATTCGGTTTCTTCAAAGCAAGAAGTTCGCTGATAGCATTAGCTCCTGCTCTGGAAATGACAATATCTGCCATTGCAAAAATATCTTTTAACTCCGTAGTAATATACTCAAACTGTTTATATCCTTTGGTTGTCAAAAGAAGATTATCCATCTTCTCTTTTCCACATAAATGAACTATCTGGAAATCTTTCAATAACTCGGGGAGTGCATCACGAACTGCCTGATTGATTGCTGCAGAGCCCTGACTTCCACCAATAACCATAATAACCGGTTTGGAAGAATCAAAACCACACAATTGATAAGCTACTTCTTTTTTACCTGTAAGCAATTCTTCTCGAATCGGAGATCCCGTTAAAAAGGCTTTCTCAACCGGTAATAATTTAAAAGTTTCCGGGAAATTGCAACACACCCTCTTGGCAACCGGAATACACAATTTATTAGCCAACCCCGGTGTCATATCGGATTCATGTACAATACAAGGAATTCCCAAAGAAGCTGCTGCCCTTACAACCGGAACGCTTACAAATCCACCTTTGGAAAAAACCACATCTGGTTTCAGCTCTTTCAAATATTTTCTTGCTTCAGACATGCCCTTTAAAACACGAAACGGATCAGAAAAGTTCTTCGGGTCAAAATATCTACGAAATTTACCTGTTGCAATCCCATAATAAGGAATGTCAAAATCCTCAATCAGTTTTTTCTCAATTCCATCGTAAGAACCCATATACGCCATTTCATAACCCAGCTCTTTCATCTTAGGGAATAAAGCAATATTAGGGGTTACATGTCCGGCAGTACCACCGCCGGTAAAAACTATTTTCTTACTCATATGCGAGAAGCCTCCATTAAATCATTTCTTCCAATGCACATGCTAACTGGTCAGGACAGGATGTGTTTTTGAAGCCACACTTTATGCCTTTTAATTTATGAATCGCATCTTCTGCTTTCATTCCTGTAACCAGACTTGCAATACCCTGTAAATTACCATTGCATCCACCGGTAAATTCGACATATTTTATCACGCCGTCTTCTATTTCTATATCAATTGCATTAGAACAAACTCCTTGTGGTTTATATCTCATAATAATATCCTTCCTTTCCGCATAATAACCTAAATCATTGTTCCCACTATATCACAAATTCATAACAGTTTCCAGTCCTTGACAACAGAATCCACCCAAAATGACATAGTTTTTGACTCGAATCCCATCGAAACTTGTTGATGCCTTAACCGCCCGGAATTATTGAGATTCTTCTTTATCCTGCTTATAATAAAACTTGTAAAAGGGGAAAAGGAAGTGCTATATGTTTCAAATTATATTTCATCATCCGGGATTTATGATTCCCATTCTAGTTTTATTGTCTCTAAGTATCATATGCCAGATTAGTATCGGTGTGCTATTTCACAAACTTATCTGGGAAACAGAAAATATGTCTACAACCAAAAACAAATCTTTGCAACAGCTGAAGCTAAAATTTTCAAGCTGCTGCAAATTACACGATGGAATCTCTAATGTTCCTATTTTTGTAGACAAGTATATGCACCAGATTAAAGTACATAGGGTTTCATTCACCACGTTAAAGCATTTATCCGGACAACTTGTTTTATTAGCAATACTGGTTGCCGGTATTGGCGCCTGTATGGGAATCATTGAAGGAGAATCTATTTTCTATATTGCACCGTTTTATATCATCAGCTTTCTGGGATTATACGGATATTTTGCGATTTCTTCCTTCGTCGATATTACTGGCAAATCTGAAATTCTCCGCACAAACTTAATTGATTATCTGGAAAACCATCTGGCAAATCGTTTGGAACAGACGGAATTAGACATGAAACTTATTCAAGGCGAGGAACCAGATATTCCCGAAAAAGAAAAAATATCGGAGAAAGCAGACGATACTTCCGGTTTTACTTACAAAGAAGCACAGGAACTGGAATCCTTATTAAAAGAATTCCTTACTTAAATCATTAATCAATCGAGTAGGAGAAAATTCCTCTTTATAGAGAAATTTTCGACCTCTCACACCACCGTGCGTACCGTTCGGTACACGGCGGTTCAATCAATTTAACAAGTGACACTCTTTTCGGTGTAGTAGTCTAACATGGAGACTAATCCAAATCGGGTTAGTCTCTCTTTTGTTACTGCATTATTCATAACTCCTCTCTGACAGATATGCGCTATTCTTGCTCCTGAGTATGCTGC
>JAGAPK010000073.1 GCA_017623295.1 Lachnospiraceae bacterium
GGAAAATGTTTGGTGATTGGAACGATTATGGCGGATTGCTTGATTATTAGGCAACAGAAACTTTCAGTTTAATTAAGAGATGCATTCCGGTGCCAAAACGGTGCCAAGAAATCATGCAAATAAAAATAAGACGGCTAAAACTAAATAAAATATGCAGATTTTAGCCATAAAAAATATAGAAAATATATTAAAAAACGCTATTCATATAGCGTGAAGGTGGACGTACAGTAGGTTCTGGTCGTGTTGCTACAATCATCGAGTAATTTGTAAAAACATTGATTTTATGGGTCTTTCCGAGAAATCGGAAAGCCCTTTTTTCGTCTTGAAATAGATGGAAAGACTAGCGACAAATTGAGAACAGCAGACCGGAAGGAAAGGTAGAAGCGGACAGCATGAATGCAAAATGGTAGAAGAAATTCTATCATAAGAGCTGATATATTATATGTGTAGTGTGGGTGCGGAGCGTAATGCTCTGCATTCTTAAATTTCTAGTGCAGAGCAACTGATATTATGGTATGATAATTCGAAATAATAGGAACTTAAATTTGTAGGAGATATTATAGATGAGCGAAAGACCGGAATTGAACAAGGAATTAGATGGAAAAACCTTTAGAAGTTTTTATTATTTGAAGGAAGAGTTGGTCGATTTTTGTAGAGAAAACAACTTACCTGTTTCGGGCGGAAAGATAGAACTTACTGATAGAATTTCTTGTTTTCTTGATACCGGGAAGGTATTGGAAACTTCCGCAAAAAGAAAAACAACAATAAATGTGGGGTTAATTACTGAGCATACAATAATAGAACCTAATATTGTATGTTCTGAAAAGCACAGGGCCTTTTTTAAAGAAAAAATTGGTAAGGGTTTTTCCTTTAATGTTTTGTTCCAGAAATGGCTTAAAAATAATGCTGGAAAGACCTATGGAGATGCAATTAACGCATATTATCGAATTTTGGAAGAAAAGAAAAAAGGGAAAACAACGATAGATAAACAATTTGAGTATAATACATATATTCGTGATTTTTTTGAGGATAATCAGGGAAGAAGTTTAGAAGAAGCTATTACATGTTGGAAATATAAAAAGAGTTTACAGGGACATAATCGATATGAACAATCGGACCTTATTGCGTTGGAACAATAGATTTTTTAATACAGAGATAGTCTTAAGCTGTTTTTATGATTGCTGTGGAGGTGTCACATGGAAGAAAAAATAACCCTATGCGGAGATAATTGTATAGAATGTCCCAGATATAATGCTCATGGTGAGGAAGAATTTCAAAATGTGGCGGAGTTATGGTATCGGGTTGGCTGGCGAGACCACATTGTATCCAACGAAGAAATCAGATGTGAAGGCTGTTCTTTTCGTAAACAATGTACATATCATTTGGTTGAATGTACAAAGGAGCATCATGTAGATAAATGCAATCAGTGTGCAGAATTTCCTTGTGCGAAGATTAGTAGTATGTTGGAGCGTTCTAAGGCATATCAGAAACGATGCAAAGAGGTCTGCTCGGATGCTGAGTATGAGATGTTAGAGAAAGCATTTTTTGATAAGGAAAATAATTTGATGAAGTAAGAAAAGACTTAAGTTAGAATAGCGCTATAAGTATTATAACGAGTTTATGAGGAAAAACATATATGAGGAAGGACAGATATGCGTATGTATCTCTTTGGAAGCAACGCTTGAACGGATTTCCTTCTTGAACCCCAACATCATATTTTATATAATGAAATCATGATAATTATTTACGAGATAGGAAATTGCTCGTATGTAGAGGGAAGCCGACAAGAATTTGCGAAGGAAATTCTTGCAAGGTTCGCTGCTGAGCGAACCTTTTATTACAAAAGAAAAGCTGGTGTACAATTTGCGTAGAAGTGCTTTCAGGACAAAGTTCATATCAGGAGTATTGGCAGCACTTTTAGCTGTCGGTTTTGTTATGCCCGTAACAGCCAAAGAAAGCGAGCAGTCGCTTCTTGCAGAATATGAGGATTACAAACTGCGTTTAAACAGTATAGAAGAACAATCAGACATTGCCGAATGCGGATTTACCGTTATCGAGGAACAGATATTTCCGATGGAAACGGACTGTTTTGGCAGTGTTTTTTTAGTACCGGCACTGGAAGAAAAGTATCATCGCCTTATATTGTTTTTTACCAAAGAAGATGGTACGGTGGTCTATCAAACAGACCAGCTTGCTGTGAATAACTGGAACATTGGGAAACTGGAGCAGCCGGTCAGAAGTATTTCGGCAGTGTCGTTTCAGGATTTGAATGTGGATGGCAGAATGGATGTTGTGCTGATAACATCCTGCAGAAATAAAACAGGTACATATAAAAATAAAGACTATAAAGTAGGGGATGTGTTGTTCCAAAGCGAAGAAGGATTTTACCGTGATTATCGGATTTCGGATACTATTAACCGGTTCGGTATGAATAAAAGTGCGGAAAGTATTCTTGCTTATGTACGGGACGGCTATTCTACCGAATTTCTTTATACCGCATCGACGAAGAAGGAACTTTTACAAAAGGGTTTTGTGATTACGACTGAGCAGGATTATTCCAGGCAGTTTGAGAAACTGGGGTATCTTGAGGTAATGCCGGGAACATATTCGATGGCGGAATTTTCTACGCTGATGATTTATCTGGTTAATGAGCAGGGCGATATTGTGTGGAGTTTTCAGCCGATGGGCGATTATGATAATCTTTATGCGTTAAAAGGAATTACGTGTAGAGATATTGATGGTGATGGTATGAAGGACATTCTGGTGCTCGCGCGTTACAGTTATGCAGGGGAAGACAATGAGCTGCTTATCCAGAGTGATTATCAGATTTATTATCAGCGTACCAGTGGTTTTGATACCGATACGGAAGTGAAGAAGAAAGTGGCGTGTACCGAAGAAGATACGGTGTCAGAGTTAGTAGACAAGGCAAGAGCCTATTGGGGATGGAGTCCGGAAGAATGATAAAAATTTTAATTGTAGATGATGAAAAACCGATTTGTGATTTGATTGATATGAATTTAACGGCAGCAGGGTATTCCTGCGTAGCTGTACAGGATGGTTTGGCAGCGATTGATGAGGTGGAGAAGAACACATTTGACTTGATACTGCTGGATATTATGTTGCCCGGAGCAAGCGGTTATGATGTGATGGAGTACATAAAACCTTTCAAAGTGCCGGTTATTTTTATTTCTGCAAAGCATGAGGTAAAAGACCGTGTGAAAGGATTGAAACTCGGAGCGGACGATTATCTGATTAAGCCTTTTGATGTGACAGAATTGTTAGCCAGAGTAGAAGCGGTACTTCGTAGATATAATAAAACAGAAAAGAAGCTGGTAATCGGGGATGTTGAAATTGATATTGAAGCAAGAAGAGTAATGCGGGGAGGCAGTCCTGTGGCACTTACCAGTAAGGAATTTGACTTGTTATTGCTTTTTGCAGAGAATAAAAATGTAGCACTGTTTCGTGAGAATCTGTATGAGAGGGTCTGGGATGATGAATATTATGCCAACAGCAGAACTCTTGACCTTCATGTGCAGCGACTTCGTAAGAAGCTTGGTTTGGAGAAAAATCTTGTTGCAGTGTATAAAATAGGTTATCGTCTGGAAGTGTAAAAATCCATAAAGGGAAGATTTTATGCGCAGGGAATATGCGCGGAAGTGAGGATTAAGATGAAATTTTCACAGAAACTTCTGCTGTGGACCACAATTATCATAGCACTTACGCTTGGGTTCAGCGGATTTTATTTTGTTAATTATGTGTTTGAAACGTCTCTGGAGCGAGAGGCGGGTCAGGCACTGGATGAAAACAGTATATTGCGTTTTGCTTTTGAAACGGCAGCTTTGAATGTACCGGTGAAGTACGATTTGCTTCAGGATGGTACGGTAGAGCAGATTGCTTCAAATTTGGAATCGAGTGGACAGGATGCGGGTCGTCTGCTGCGGATTTCTGATGAAGGGAAAAATGTGCTTTATGCCAGTGACGGTTTTGAAGCAGATGGGGAATTGCTGGCGCAGACCGAAGAAGATATGTATTCTTATCGTGTCATTCAGTTGGGAGAACGTTATTATATTCAGACAAGCAGTACCGTAAATGCACTGGACCGTGTATTGTATCTGGAAACGCTTCGGGATGTTTCACAGGTTTTTGAAGAGCGCAACATGGGCTATACGGTTTACAGACGTTTGACCGTTCTTATGTTAGTGCTTGGAATTGTTATCATGTATTTCATTGCATCGAAACTGACACAGCCGATTCGCCTTCTGATGGATGCGACGAAAAAGATGGCAGAGGGTGATTATAGTCACCGGGCGCAAAGAGTCAGCAATGATGAGCTTGGACAGTTAACGCAGGATTTCAATCATATGGCAGAAGCACTGGAAGAAACCATTGACAAGTTGGAGGATGAAGTACAGGCAAGAGAAGATTTTGTGGGTGCTTTTGCGCATGAACTGAAAACACCGTTGACTTCGATTATTGGTTATGCCGATATGCTCCGTTCAAGAAAGTTGGATGAGGAGAAAAGTTTTGTTTCGGCGAACTATATTTATACAGAAGGAAAAAGACTGGAGAGCATGTCACTTCGTCTGCTTGATATTATTGTGACGAAAAAAGAAGGTGCAAAGTTGCAGAAGGTGTCTACAGAAAATTTGTTTGAATATCTTCGGAATATGTTTACACCAAATGAAAGCATGGAGTTTGTCTATTCTTATGAACAGGCAATGGTACTGGCAGATGCCAGTCTGATTCAGACTGTTTTGATAAATCTGTTAGATAATGCCTGCAAGGCTTCCGAGCCGGGCAGCAGGATTGAAATAGAAGGTCATGTAAAAACAGAAGGCTATCTTTTTACAATCAGGGATTACGGTATTGGTATTCCGGAAGAAGAAATATCCAAAATTACAGAAGCCTTCTATATGGTAGATAAGTCCAGAGCGCGCAGCAAAAATGGTGCAGGACTTGGTCTGGCATTGTGTGCGGAAATTCTGACACTTCATAACAGCAAACTGGAAATAGAAAGTACACTTGGTAAGGGAACGACGATTGGTTTCCTTTTGCAGGAAGCAGGAAAGGAGGAGTAGCATGAAGAAATCCATTCTTAATCCGGCACTCCTTGTCCTTGCGGTGATTGTAGTTATTTTATCCATCTGGGGACCGGAAGCACTGGCTGTTTATAAGGACCGTGGTGTCTTAAATGAAATTCAGGTGCAGGCGGAAGAAACCGGCGGCGAAGGTTATCGTTATCAGTTAAGCAGTAACGAAAAGCTTTATATTTTATCTCAATGCTTAAATAGCCAGACGTTACCGGAAACAGAGCAGAGCTCGCAGACCAGAGAGGAAGAAACGGTTTATCAGGATTTGACCGGAACCTACGCGTTTGTTGTGAACAGACAGGGCCCTTCGGGAGAAGAGATTACTGACGAAGAAATTTACGAAACAACTAACGAAGGACTTGCGATATTAAAGGAGCTTGGTATTTTGCCGGAATCCATACAGGAGGTAAGCGCGGCATCCTACGATGCAACGTTATATTCTGCGATTGATGTGCCGGAACCCAGAAATAATGTGGCAGTCTGGAAAGTGAGTTTGCAGGGAAATCTGCAAAATTCCAACAAAGAGAATAAATTGATTGATGCGTATATTGATGCTGATGATGGAAAAATATATGAATTTTATGTACGTTCTCCGTTAGACTGGGAGGATATTGATACGGATGCGCTTATAGAACAGTGGAGTTCCTATATGGGGCTTACTGCACCGGAAGAATACGAAACGGAAAACCCGCTTTTGGAAACAACGCCTTATTATAAAAAATATGTTTTTTCCGGCATGGGCGGTGAGAGGACGATTGTTACAATCGGATTTTATGATGGAATTCACGAACTTTTTTTGAAAATTTCCAAATGATGCAACTTTGATGCAAAAATGATGACACTTTGTTACAAAAGTGATGAAAATTTGATGCACCCTTTTTGTAAGCTATAAGCAAATACAGAAAGAGGGGCATCATTTTTTATGTACGGAAGAAGAGCGTGGAGAAGAGAACGAAGAAGAAAAGAAATAAGAAGATATATGCAGGCGGCTATCTGGGGTGTGTCGATTCTTTGCATCCTCATTGTTTTTGCAGTAATGATGTTAAAAGCAATGGAAGCGACAGAAGTGTCAGCAGCAGAGGCAACTGTGGAAACAGCAGCGGAGAATAAGCAGAAGGAAGCGACTGTGCAGCAGAAAAAGTCTACACTGGCAGAAGAGAACTCATCGCAGGAAAAGGTGGCAACAGGTGCACTTCTTGTGCAGCAGGCAGCCGCAAAGCCGGAACCGACAACGATTGTCATTGACCCGGGACATGGCGGGATGGACGGCGGTTGTAATGTCGGAGAGATTCTGGAGAAGGACATTAACCGGATGATTGCGGACAAGGTTGCTGAGAAACTGGAAGCTATGGGATATGAAGTTATGTTTGCAAGAGAAGGGGATGAATATATAGAGAAACTGGAACGGGTGGAAAACGCGAATAAAAATAATGCGTTGCTTTATGTCAGCATTCATCAGAATTTTTACGAAGATTCCAGTGTAGAAGGGATTGAAACATGGTATGACGGAAGTGATACAACAAGAGATAATGAGCGTCTGGCGCAGTTAATCCAACAGGAAACCGTCAAGGCAACCGGAGCTGTAGACAGAGAGCTGATATCGGATTCCGAGCTGTGTGTGACGGGAAAGAGCACGATGCCGGCATGTCTGATTGAAACAGGATTTCTTTCCAATGCAGAAGAGCGTAAAAAATTGTGTACAGAAGAGTATAGAGAGCAGATTGCGGAAGGCATTGCAAACGGAATTGATTTGTATTTGAATCCGAAAGTAATGTACCTGACTTTTGATGATGGCCCTTCCGAAGAAAGTACAGAGAAAATCCTGGATATTCTGAAAGAAAGGAATATCCAGGCTACTTTCTTTGTTATCGGGGAATATGTGAGAAAATATCCGGAGACAGCGAAACGTATCGTAGCAGAAGGGCATACCATAGGAATTCACTGCGATGTACATGATTATAATTCTTTATATGCGAGTGTGGACAGTTATGTAGCTGATTTTGAGAAGGCTTATGATACGGTATATGAAGTAACGGGAGTAGAGGCAAAACTTTTCCGGTTTCCGGGCGGCAGTGTGAATGATTTTAATAAGGGAGTATGTGAAGATATTATTGAGGAAATGGAAAACAGGGGATTTATATATTATGACTGGAATGCCAGTTTAGAAGATGCGGTTGAAGACTGTACACCGGAAAAGCTGGTGCAAAATGCTGTAGATACTTCACTTGGCAGAGCAAGAGTAGTTATGCTTGCTCATGACAGAGTGGAGAATACAGCATATGCACTGGAAGACTTACTGGATGCTTTTCCGGAATATGAGATGCGCCCGCTGACAGTAGCGTCGAAGCCGGTGCAATTCTAACAGTTACTTTTATACTTCCGTCTTCGTTTTAGAACGAATCACAAACAAAACGCTGATTAACACAACGATGCTGACCGGAAGTGACAACAGTGCCAGGTTCATCAGTCCGCAGGCGTTGAGAATACCAATCAGAATATAACCGACACAGCATACAGCAGATACGGTGATGGCGTAAGGAAGCTGCGTGGAAACGTGGCTTACGTGATTACACTGGCCACCTGCGCTTGCCATAATAGTGGTATCGGAAATCGGTGAACAGTGGTCACCGGCAACTGCACCAGCCAGACAGGCAGAAATGGAAATAACCATCATCTGTCCTTCCGGGAAAACACCAATGACAATCGGAATCAGAATACCGAAGGTTCCCCAGCTTGTACCGGTTGCAAAAGCAAGGAAAGCGGCAACCAGGAAAATAATAACCGGTAAAAATCCCTGGAAAGCAGCGGCGGAGCCCTGAACAAGTTCGGCAACAAATTCTCTTGCACCGAGTAAGTTTGTCATACCGGATAAGGTCCATGCCATTGTCAGAATGAGAATCGGAGCAATCATGGCTTTAAAGCCTTCCGGAATACATTCTGTAAATTCTTTAAAGGTAATAACATTTCGCATTAACATATAGATAAAAGTAAAAATCAAAGTAATAAAGCCGCCAAGTACCAGACCCTGAGAAGCATCGGAATTGGCAAATGCACTGATGAAATCTGTTCCGGAGAAAAAGCCGCCGGTGTATACCATACAGATAATACAGGAAAGAATGAGTACGATAACCGGGAGCATCAAATCAATTACTTTGGCCCCCTCTTTGGTAACATTTTCTTCCTGGTCATTCTGAATGTCCGTATGAACGGTAAGTAAATCGCCCTTCATGGCATTCTGCTCATGCAGGCTCATCGGACCGAAATCAAACTTCATAACAACTAACGCAATAATCATTGCTAAGGTTAAAAATGCGTACAGGTTGTAAGGGATAGTCTGTAAAAATACGGAAAAACCATTGATGTTTGCATCTTCCGGTACGGAGGATGTAACGGCAGCAGCCCAGGAGCTGATTGGTGCAATAATACAAACCGGAGCAGCCGTAGCATCAATAATATAGGAAAGCTTTGCACGGGATACTTTGTGACGGTCGGTAACCGGGCGCATAACGCTTCCTACGGTAAGGCAGTTAAAATAGTCGTCTACGAAAATAAGCACACCCAGAACCATTGTAGCAAGCTGTGCACCGGCTCTGGTTTTGATATGGTCAGTAGCCCAACGTCCAAAGGCGGAAGAACCGCCGGCGCGGTTGAGCACGGAAACCAGAATACCAAGCAGTACCAGGAAAATCAGGATGCCTACGTTCCAACTGTCGGCGAGTTTATAAACCATACCGCCTTCCTCATGGAAAAGAAAAGTATTCATCATTTTTTCCAGATTAAAATTGGAGTGCAGAAGTGCACCCATGATAATTCCGGTGAAAAGCGAAGTATACACTTCTTTGGTAATAAGTGCCAGTGTAATGGCAATAATGGATGGAAGTAATGCAAGCGGTGTTGCATAGACCATACTTTGTGCATCGGCCAAATCCGGTGAAATAAATGTGATTACCGCCAGAATGCCAATAAGCACAATTAGAAATAACATAAAAATTCGTTGTTTATTCATGATTGTTTCCTCTCTTGTAAATTGCATATAAAAATTGCATATATATATATATATAAATTACATATAGAAATATTCTAGCAAATTATGTGAAGAGAAGAAAGCCTTTTTATGCTTATTTAGAGAACAATATATATTTCGCAGAGAGATTGAGAAACGGATTGGTTGCGTTTGGAATAGATAAGCAGTAGAATTTAGTGGAAAAAAGGCAAGGAGGAAAAATATGATTTATTTTAATTGTGATTACAATGAGGGCGCACATGAGAAGGTTATGCAGCGCTTGATGGAAACAAATAGAGAACAGACAATAGGATATGGTTGCGATGATTATTGTGAAAAGGCAAGAAAATTGATTCGTGAGAAGTGTCAGGCACCGGAGGCAGATGTGCATTTTCTGGTGGGTGGAACACAGACGAATGCAACTGTGATTGCAGCGGCACTTAGAACCCATCAGGGCGTAATTGCAGCACAGAGCGGTCATATCAATGTACATGAAACCGGAGCAATTGAAGCAGATGGACACAAAGTGTTGGCACTTCCTTCGGAAGATGGAAAAATAACGGCAGAACAGGTTGAAAAATGTTATGTGACACATGTGTCAGATGGAGCTTTCGAGCATATGGTGCAGCCGAAGATGGTTTATATTTCACAGCCTACCGAGCTTGGTACACAATATACATTGGCTGAGCTGGAAGCTTTATCGGCAGTATGCCGCAGGAATCATTTGTTTCTGTTTGTGGACGGTGCAAGACTGGGTTACGGTCTGATGGCAGCAGACAATGATGTGACAATGGCAGATTTGGCAAGATTAACCGATGTTTTCTATATTGGTGGAACCAAAGTTGGTGCTTTGTTTGGTGAGGCGGTTGTAATCAGTAATCCGTATTTAAAAGAAGACTTTCGATATGTAATGAAACAAAAGGGTGGAATGCTTGCGAAAGGCCGTTTGCTGGGCATACAGTTTCTGGCTTTGTTTGAGAGTGACTTGTATCTGGAAATTGCGGCTCATGCAGATAAAATGGCAGATCAGATAAGAGAGGTATTATATCAGAAGCAGATACCGTTTCTGGTAGAAAATAGTACGAATCAGATTTTTGCGATTTTACCGGACGAGATTCTGGATAAATTGAGTGAAAAGTATTGCTTCTCCTATCAGGAGCGTATTGATGAAACACATAGCGCTGTTCGTATTTGTACCAGTTGGGCAACTGAGAAGGAATCAGTGGATGAATTATGTAAAGATTTAGCTGAAATTAGCTAATAAAACACTAAAAAGTACTAGTATAAAACACTAATAATTACACTTGAAAAGATAAAAAGTACGTTTTAATATTAAAAAAAGAATCAAAACCAAAAACAAAATAAACAAAAAATGCTGTTAAAATTTGACTATTTTTAATGAAAATGCTCTTATTAACAATATTGCCTTATAAAAATTAAAAATGAGTGATGCGCATAAAGTAAAAATAAGTTATTGTTAGCAAGTAAATTAACTAACGCTTAGCTAAAATAATTTTACTCATTAAAAATTTTTGTGCATTAAAAATGAGAAAGGGGCAATTATGAAGAAGAAAGTTTTAGCAGCATTCCTTGCAACAGCTATGACAATGTCACTTACAGCATGTGGTGGCTCAACAGAGGAAGCAACAACTGAAGTTGCAACAGAAGAAACAGCAGCAGAAGAAACTGTTGAAGAAACAGAAACAGAAGAAGTAGCAGAAGAAGAAACAGAAGCTACAGAAACAGAAGCAGCAGGTGTACCTGCATATGCTGATATCGAATTAGGAACAGATTACACAGAATTAACAGCATCTATCAAAGTACTGACAAACCGTACTGATATGTGTACTGATGACTATGTAGGAACAACATATGCACAGTATATTGAAGAATTTAACAAATTATATCCAAATATCACAGTAGAAATCGAAGGTATTACAGATTATGCTGAAGATGCACTTTTGCGTTTATCCAGTGGGGACTGGGGCGATGTAATGCTTATTCCGGCAGTAGATAAAAATCAGCTTCCTGAATATTTCTTATCCTATGGTGATACAGAAACTATGACAGGCGAAGTAAAATGGGCTAACGAGTGGAACTGGGATGGACAGGCTTATGGTGTTGCAACTACAGGTGATGCATCCGGTATCGTATATAACAAGAAAGTATTTGAAGAAGCTGGTATTACAGAACTTCCGGCAACTCCAGAAGCATTTATGGAAGCTTTAAAAGCAATCTCTGAGAACACAGATGCTATTCCGCTTTACACAAACTATGCAGCAGGATGGACAATGGATGGTCAGTGGACACCTCATATTGCAGGTTCTGCAACAGGTGATTCTACATATATGAATCAGAAATTCTTGCACACAGCAGCTCCATTCTCTGATCCGGGCGATGGAACAGGTGCATACAATGTTTACAAGATTTTATATGATGCAGTAGCAAACGGATATACAGAAGATGACTACACAACAACTGACTGGGAAGGTTGTAAAGGTATGATTAACAACGGAGAAATCGGTTGTATGGTACTTGGTTCTTGGGCTTATCCTCAGATGCAGCAGGGTGGACCTAACCCGGATGATATCGGTTATATGCCATTCCCTATTACAGTTGATGGAAAACAGTATTCCTCTTCAGGTCCTAACTATGGATATGGTATCAATGTAAATGCAAGCGAAGAAAACAAGATTGCATCTTTAATCTATGTTAAATGGATGACAGAAATGTCTGGATTTGCTTTCAATGAAGGTGGTATTCCGATTGCTGTTGATGATACAAACTATCCAGAAGTATATGCAGCATTTGCTGATATTGAATTAATCAGCAATGAACCAGCATTAGAAGGCGAAGAAGAATTACTTAATGCATTGAACGAAGAATCTGAATTGATGTTCAATGCTGGTGGTGATATGAAAGTTCAGGCTATCGTAGAACACGCTGCAAATGGAGATATGACATTCGACGAAATTATGGAAGAGTGGAATCAGAAATGGTCTGATGCACAGGTTGCAAATGACGTTGAACAGTTATACTAATTTTAGATATTTAGGGTAATATAAATAAAAGTACCTCTCTCCCTGGCCAAATTTTATTTTGGCTGGGGATTTTCTTTTTGCTGGAATTTATGTACAATGATGAATGGAATGTCACTAGAGTAAATGAAAAACTGAACCATACCACAATGGGAGAGTTTCGTGGCGAGAGTGTGTAATAGATGAAGAATAAGATGAGAGATATAGTAAAGCGAATAAAAAAGGATTTTCAAAATTTCTGGATGGCGGCAGTAGCGATTGGTATTTACATGATTCTGGTAAATGTGATTTTCCGTGCATTCTGCCCAATGGTAATTGTAACAGGATTGCCGTGCCCGGGATGCGGGATGACAAGGTCAGTAATTTATCTGCTGACAGGGCATGTGTCAGAATCGATACACATTCATCCGATGGGAATTGTTGTGGTCTGCCTTTTCCTATATTTTGCATGGAACCGTTATATAATAGGAAGAAATCCGAAAGGAATGATGGTAATAATTGCGATTGCACTGGTGGCACTGATTGCTTTTTATATCTGGAGAATGTATTTGTATTTCCCTGATAGAGTACCTTATGTGTATAAAGAAGGCAATCTTTTGGAAAGAACTTTTCCTTATTATAAAGAAATACTACACGAACTTAGAATTTTATGATAAGATAGGTAAGAAAATTGTCTAATAGGGGAGTGGGAGACACTTCGGAATGGAGGAGAAAATGGATAACAATAATATGTATGGCGATAATGAATATCAGAATCAGCCGTCAGAAGGTACTCAGTTGAATGGTGAGCCTGTAAACTATGAAGGAAATAATTATCAGCAGAATTCCTATAATGGTAATTATGCTGATAACTACAATAATAATTATAATGGTAATTACAGCAGCAACTATAATAATTGGGGTAACAATTTCCAACAGCCATATCCACAGCAGCCTTATCCGCAACAGTTAGATTTGGAAGAACCTGTAAAGGTAAGTGAATGGGTGGTATCATGGTTGATTTTAATGATTCCATGTGTAAACTTTGTCATGATGTTTGTATGGGCATTCAGCAAGACGGAGAAAAAGAGCAAATCTAATTTCTTTAAGGCGTACCTTATTTTAATGGGAATTATCCTTGCTCTTTATTTGGTGATTATTATGGTTGTTGTAGCAGCCGGAATTGGCACCGGTGCGTTTTAATTCTTTTGCCATCTGCCGGAAGCACCGCAAGGGAGTACCAGTCCGTTTGAACTGACTGGAAGACCGATTTCGGAAGCTTCCACATGACCGCCGAATTTCGGAACGATAGCGGTCTGAATCATATAAGATAATACGGCAGGCTGTAAGCCGGTTGTATAGGAATTAATTAAGAAGAACAAAGCATCTTTCGACAGGATTTGAGCAGTAAGCTCAATGAAAGGGAAGATGCTTTCTTCAATTTTCCAGATTTCGCCTTTTGGACCTCTTCCATAAGAAGGCGGATCCATAATGATTGCATCATAAGTGTTGCCACGACGAATCTCGCGTTCGACGAATTTTACGCAGTCGTCAACGAGCCAGCGGATTGGTGCATCGCCAAGCCCGGAAGAAACGGCATTCTCTTTTGCCCAGGTTACCATACCTTTAGATGCATCTACATGCGTAACAGCTGCGCCTGCTTTTGCGGCAGCGAGAGTTGCACCGCCGGTATAGGCAAATAGGTTTAAAACTTTAACTGGTCTGCCTGCGCCCTTTATAATAGAAGAAAACCAATCCCAGTTCGTAGCCTGTTCCGGGAATAAACCGGTATGTTTGAAACTGAAAGGTTTTAAATTAAAAGTCAATTCTTTATAATGAATGCTCCATTCATTCGGTAGATTGAAAAATTCCCATTCGCCACCGCCTTTGGAACTTCTGTGATAGTGTCCGTTCATTTTGCGCCAGCCTTTATGCTCTTTTGGAGTGTTCCAGATAACTTGAGGGTCGGGACGTACCAGGAGATAATCACCCCAACGCTCCAACTTCTCTCCGGCAGAGGTATCTATTACTTCATAATCTTTCCATCCATCAGCTAACCACATAGTATTACCAATCCTTCCTATTGCTTTGCAATAAGCATAGCATAAGTGTACAAAAAATAATACAAAAAAATGTGAAAAATTTCAAAAAAAGGTATTGCATCTTTGAAAAACATCATGTATACTAGTCATTGCTGTGGCATGATAGCTATGAAACGTGAGGTTGCTGCCCAAGTGGCAGGTTTTCCGTGGAGCGAATGTCAAGTTAGGAAACTGACGACAAGTCACTGTACAAACAAAAATGTCTGACATAGGTCAGAAACGACGTGTAGATGCAATATTGCAGAGTGTTTTAGATTAGGACACACACGGGAGAGTGTACAGTCACCGCTTGTCGTACTTAGAACTTATAAAGTGCGAAAAGGAGGCGACTTTTTTTATGGCAAGTCAAGTAATGAGAATTACACTTAAAGCTTATGATCATCAGTTAGTTGATGCATCTGCCAAAAAAATCATCGAAACAGTTAAGAAAAACGGATCTCAGGTGAGTGGACCTGTACCGCTTCCAACCAAAAAGGAAGTTGTTACAATTCTTAGAGCGGTTCACAAATACAAAGATTCCAGAGAGCAGTTCGAACAGAGAACACACAAAAGACTCATCGATATCATTGCTCCAACACCTAAAACTGTTGATGCACTGCAGAGACTGGAAATGCCAGCCGGTGTATATATCGATATTAAAATGAAAAACAAATAAGACCCCTACTAGTATGACCCGTCAGGGTCCGCTGTAGAATAACAGGAGGTAAAGAAATGAACAAAGCTATTTTAGCAACAAAAGTCGGAATGACTCAAATCTTCGACGAAGACGGAACATTAACACCAGTTACCGTACTTCAGGCAGGTCCATGTGCCGTAACACAGATCAAAACAGTTGAGAATGATGGTTACAGCGCAGTACAGGTTGGATATGTAGACAAAAAAGAAAAAATTGTTAACAAAGACAAGAATGGCAAAAAAGAAGTTATTCACAGACATGGTGTTAACAAAGCGCAGAAAGGTCACTTTGAAAAAGCTGGCGTTTCCTGCAAGAGATTTGTAAGAGAATTCAAATTTGATAACGCAGAAGAGTACACACTTGGAAGCGAAATCAAAGCAGACATCTTTGAAGCTGGCGACAGAGTTGATGCAACTGCAATTTCTAAAGGTAAAGGATTCCAGGGTGCAATCAAGAGACATGGTCAGCACAGAGGACCTATGGCTCACGGTTCTAAATTCCATCGTCATCAGGGTTCCAATGGTGCATGTTCTTCTCCAAGTAAAGTATTCAAAGGAAAAGGAATGCCGGGACATATGGGTTGCGTAAAAGTTACAGTTCAGAACCTTACAGTAGTAAAGGTTGATGCAGAGAAGAATCTTCTTCTTGTAAAAGGTGCTGTACCGGGACCTAGAAAAGCCTTAGTAACAATCAAAGAAACAACTAAGGTTGATGCGAAATAGTGACTTGAGTCACAGATGAAAGGAGGACCATTCAGATGGCAAACGTATCTGTTTATAATATGGAAGGTAAAGAAGTTGGCAAGATTGACTTAAACGATGCGGTATTTGGTGTTGAAGTTAATGAACACTTAGTACACATGGCAGTTGTACAGTATCTTGCAAATAAACGTCAGGGAACACAGAAAGCAAAAACTCGTTCTGAAGTTTCCGGTGGTGGTAGAAAACCTTGGAGACAGAAAGGAACTGGTCATGCAAGACAGGGTTCCATCAGAGCTCCACAGTGGAAAGGCGGCGGTGTAGTATTCGCTCCAGTTCCAAGAGATTATTCTTTTAAATTAAACAAAAAAGAAAAACAGGCAGCTTTAAAATCTGCATTAACAAGCAGAGTACAGGAAAACAAGTTAATCGTTGTTGATGAACTGAACTTCAGCGAAATCAAAACAAAGAACTTCAAAGCTGTTATGGATAACTTAAAAGTTAACAAAGCACTTGTTGTTATGGGTGAGAAGAATGAAAATGCAGTTCTTTCTGCAAGAAATCTTCCAACAATCAATACAGCATATGTTAACACAATCAATGTATATGACATCTTAAAAGGTGATACAGTAGTTCTTACAAAAGATGCTGTAGCAAAAATCGAGGAGGTGTATGCATAATGGCAGCAATTCAGTATTATGATGTAATCCTCAAACCAGTTATCACAGAGAAAAGTATGGCAGGCATGAGCGAAAAGAAATATACTTTCTTAGTTCATCCGGAAGCTAACAAAACTCAGATTAAAGAAGCTGTTGAAAAAATGTTTGAAGGAACAAAAGTAGCAAAAGTAAATACTATGAACCTCGATGGAAAAACAAAGAGACGTGGCATGGTATATGGTAAAACAGCTAAGACTAAAAAAGCTGTTGTACAGTTAACAGAAGACAGCAAAGATATTGAAATCTTCGCAGGCTTATAGGAATAACTGTTCTGATAATGTATGCGGTATGAAATAGGGGCCGCGCGAAAATCAAAAAGAAAAGGAGATACAATCATGGGAATTAAGACATATAACCCATATACACCTTCCAGACGTAACATGACTGGTTCTGATTTCTCCGAGATTACAAAGACAACTCCAGAGAAAGCTCTTTGTACTTCTCTTAAGAAAACAGCAGGTCGTAACAACCAGGGTAAAATCACTGTAAGACATCATGGTGGTGGAAGCAGAAGATTATATAGAAATATTGATTTCAAGAGAAATAAAGATGGTATTGCAGCAACTGTAATTGGTATCGAATATGATCCAAACAGAACAGCTAACATCGCTCTTATCTGTTATGAAGATGGACAGAAAGCATATATCCTTGCTCCAGAAGGATTAACAGATGGAATGAAAGTTATGAACGGACCAGAAGCAGAAATCAGAGTTGGTAACTGCTTACCATTATCTGAGATTCCTGTAGGTACAATGGTTCACAACATTGAATTATATCCGGGCAAAGGTGGACAGTTAGTTCGTTCCGCTGGTAACAGTGCTCAGTTAATGGCTAAGGAAGGTAAGTATGCAACACTTAGATTACCATCCGGTGAAATGAGAATGGTTCCGATTGTTTGTAGAGCAACTGTCGGTGTTGTTGGTAACGTAGACCACAGCCTTATCAAAATCGGTAAAGCAGGACGTAAACGTCATATGGGTATCCGCCCTACAGTTCGTGGTTCTGTAATGAACCCTAATGACCATCCACACGGTGGTGGTGAAGGTAGAGCACCAATCGGTCGTCCAGGCCCATGTACACCTTGGGGTAAACCTGCACTCGGCTTGAAGACACGTAAGAAGAAAAAAGCGTCTAACAAACTGATTGTAAGAAGAAGAGACGGTAGAGCTATTAAATAATATGTTTTAACAAAAACAGGAGGAAAGATCATGGCAAGATCACTGAAAAAAGGACCATTTGCAGATGCAAGCTTACTGAAAAAAGTAGATGCTATGAATGCAGCAGGACAGAAACAGGTTATCAAAACTTGGTCTCGTCGTTCTACTATTTTCCCATCTTTCGTTGGACATACAATTGCTGTTCATGATGGAAGAAAGCACGTACCTGTATACGTTACAGAAGATATGGTTGGACACAAACTCGGCGAGTTCGTAGCAACCAGAACTTATAGAGGACATGATAAGGACGAGAGAAAGTCCAAAGTTCGCTAATTTGAAAGGAGGTTTTATCTATGGCTAAAGGACATAGATCCCAGATAAAAAGAGAGAGAAATGCGAACAAAGATACAAGACCTTCAGCTAAGTTATCTTACGCTAGAGTGTCTGTACAGAAAGCTTGTTTCGTATTAGATGCCATCAGAGGCAAGGATGTTACTACAGCATTAGCTATTCTGGAATATAATCCAAGATACGCATCCAGCATTATTAAAAAGTTATTAGAATCAGCAATCGCAAATGCTGAAAACAATAATGGAATGAACGTTGAGAACCTTTACGTTGCAGAATGTTATGCAAACAAAGGACCGACAATGAAGAGAGTTAGACCTAGAGCACAGGGTAGAGCTTACAGAATCGAAAAGAGAATGAGCCATATCACAATCGTTCTTGATGAGAAATAGGAATGATATAGGAAGGAGAAAAACATGGGACAGAAAGTTAATCCTCACGGCCTCAGAGTCGGTGTTATTAAAGAATGGGATTCCAAATGGTATGCTGATGCAGAATTTTCTGATTTCTTAGTAGAAGATTATAACATCAGAAAATACTTGAAGAAGAAATTATACAGTGCTGGTGTTGCTAAGATTGAAATCGAAAGAGCATCAGACAGAGTAAAAGTTATCATCTATACTGCAAAACCAGGTGTGGTTATCGGTAAAGGTGGTGCTGAAATCGAAGTAACAAAGAAAGAACTTTCTAAATTAACAAACAAGAAAGTTTTAGTAGATATTAAAGAAATCAAGAGACCAGACAAAGATGCACAGTTAGTTGCAGAAAATATTGCACAGCAGTTAGAAAATCGTGTATCCTTCAGACGTGCAATGAAATCTTGCATGGGCAGAACAATGAAAGCTGGCGCACTTGGTATCAAAACAGCTTGTTCAGGTCGTCTTGGCGGTGCTGATATGGCTCGTACAGAGTTCTACAGCGACGGTACTATTCCGCTTCAGACATTAAGAGCAGATATCGATTACGGCTTCGCAGAAGCTGATACAACTTATGGTAAAGTTGGTGTCAAAGTATGGATTTACAAAGGCGAGGTACTTCCTACTAAATCAAACAAGGAAGGGAGCGATAAATAATGTTAATGCCAAAAAGAGTTAAACGTCGTAAACAGTTTCGTGGTTCTATGTCCGGTAAAGCTACTCGTGGCAATACAATCTCCTACGGTGAATGGGGTATTGTAGCAATGGAACCATGTTGGATTAAATCTAACCAGATTGAAGCAGCCCGTGTCGCTATGACTCGTCATATCAAACGTGGTGGTAAAGTTTGGATTAAGATTTTCCCAGATAAACCAGTAACAGCAAAACC
>JAGAPK010000014.1 GCA_017623295.1 Lachnospiraceae bacterium
AGTGTCCCAGCGGTGTGGAATCTCCAGTTACAAAAAAGCTGAGCGGGATTCGATGCCTGTTTGCCATGTGAAAGTTTATACTGTAACGCTATTATATCATATCTGTAAATATAGTAAATCCCGGGAAAGTTGTTTACAAAACGGGATTTTTATATACAAAATGGGAAAGTTGTTTACAAAAGGAGATTTTCATTTATAAAATGGGAATCTTGAAGTACAAATGGGAATCTCGGATTGCAATTCATCAAAAGAAATAATATGTAGGAACGAGGAACTGTAGTAGTGGATAATGAAAGCAATTTTTAGCCCATTATGTTATTGATATCAATAACATAATGGGCTAAAATATTAAAAATTCTATAAAATGCTTATTTAAACGCCTGCTCAGGGACTCGAACCCCTATCGCCTTTTATAGCTACGCTTGTTTTCAAGACAAGTCTCTTATCAGTTAGAGTAAGTAGGCATAAACGCTGATATTTCGACTTGAACGCAAACTGATTATTACGGTGCGGCAGAGCCGCCAGTCCGGTGTGGCGTGAGCCACCTGTCCGGACTAACGGAGCCACTTTATAAATTGGCTATTTTACCTGTGCTGGGTCAAGCCCATAGACCTCTCTCATGGAAATGTCCTTGGAAGGATCCACACTCTCGATATCAATTTTATATGAGTCGTAAGATATACGGTCCATGATTGCATCTGCAAGAGTGCTTTCGCCACCACAGATTTGCTGATACCATTCAGATTCACGATACTGTGAACAAAAGATGGTCGAGCTTCTCTTACGTCTCTTGTGAATAAGTTCAAAAAGATCCCGTGCTTCAGATTCGGTTAGTTTCAGTAATAACCATTCATCAATGATTAATAAAACCGGATTTGTATATTTCTTAAGCACATTTGCAAAGTTCCCATCTGACCGGGCAGCTTGTAAATCCAAAAGCAGATCCGGCAGACGTACATATTTTACTGTGTAATACTGCTTACAGGCCTCCATGCCAAAAGCACAGGCCATGTAAGTCTTACCACTGCCGGTTGCACCGGTAATAAAGACGTTACGGTATTCTGCGATATATTCACAGGTTGCCAGCCGGGTGATTAAAGATTTGTTTAGTTTGCGTCCTGAGGTATAATCGATTGCAGCTATGCTTGCATCCGGCTGTTCCAGTTCCGCATTTCGTATCAACCGCTTTAACCGGTTGTTTTTGCGATTGGTGTATTCAACATCCACCAGCATACCGAACCGGTCTTCGAACGGTACTTCCGTGATTGACGGATCGTCCATCTGAATCCGAAAAGCATCTGCCATTGAAGTCAAGCGCATTTCAATAAGTTTATCAGTTGTGCTTTGATTTATCATAATTTTTTACCTCCGTAATAACGGGCACCTCTGGTAATGCCACATGGTTTTGTGTTTTCTGTGGAACTGCCGTCTGTCAGCAATGGTTTTGGATTATCCTTCATGGATACCAGAAGATTTTTGATGCTCTTGTAGCTGGGGTTGGAACTGAATGTCAGTGCTTTTGCACACACAGCTTCCAGTTTTGCAGGCGAATACTTCTCTGCAAGTTTTAAAAGTCCCATACAGCTACGGTAGGATTGCTGTTCCACCCTGCCGGAGATAAGTATTGCATCAACTACTTTACTTGTGTTAATTCCAATCGAATCTGCCCATCTGCGGAAACGGTCTCCGTTCCACTCCAGATATTTCTGGTGGTCCGCAGGCATATGCCCCGTTACTGTTGAGTATTGCCCTGAGCGTCCATAAAGGCGCCGGTGGGATGCAATTCGGCTGTGATTAAAAAATATTTCAATCGTTGTTTCTGTTATACGCACATCGACCTTTTCTTTGATATACTGAAAGGGCACGGAGTAGTACATCTTATCTACTGCAATGTGATAGTTGAACTGGACAGTGGCTTGTTTCCACTCACACAGTTCAAAAGGTGTAGCAGGCAACGGAGCCAGTAATGGCATTTCTTCCCCAAGAAATAAACTGAGCCTGCTACATTCCTTTTTCTGGAATTTACGAGCATTATAGGCATCCAGTTTTTCCCTGATAGCTGCATTTAACTCAGCAAGTGAGAAAAACTGTTCATTTCGAAGGGCTGCGGTAATCCAGGTGGATATTTTTCCAACAGATCCTTCTACATTTGGTTTATCCTTGGGTCTCCGGACTCTTGCCGGAAGAATGGCGACATTATAATGTTCTGCCATCTCGTGATACGTTGTGTTCAATGCCGGTGTGTACCAATCGCTCTTCTGGCGATTTATTGCAGTAATGCAGTTATCGGAAACAAGCATGGGTGTAACACCGCCAAAGAATTGAAACATGTGGTTGTGGGCTTTGATCCAGTTATCAGTACGCTCGTTGATAAAAGCTTCCACATATGCATACTGACTGTAGGTCAGAACACCTACAAAAATCCATGCGTCGGTAATTTCGCCGGTATCCGGGTCAATGATGTGTGCCGGATCCCCGGCCCAGTCAACTTCAATCTGTTCACCAGGATTTCTTGGGATATGCATGGTGGCTCTGCGTTTTTCTTCATCCTTTTGGAGGTAGTAGCAGAACTGGGAATACATCAGAGGTTCGTCACCGCTCATTCGGCATTCCTCACAGTATTCCACCCATAAAAGTTTTTTGTTGACTCCATTCCGGAGAAGTTCTTTCCGGATGTAGTCGTAATCAGGCATACGTTTATTCGATGCTGACTTGTCCTTTGGAAACATAAGGTTATCAAGGACGTTATCGGTCATATCAAAGTCTAAAGGCCATCTGAGTTGTAACTCATCCGCACGCTTTGTGACTTTGGCAACCGTGTTTCTTGAAACACCGCAGCTTGTTGCGATGTTTCGCTCGCTGAATCCCAGACTTTTAAGCCGAAGGATTTCTCGATATTTGGTCATAAGTGTGACCTCCTTTATCTGTATTCACACCGGAAGGTGCGTATCTACAGTATAAAGGAATTTATGTAATAGAGCTTAATAAGTGGCTCTGAATTACCGGAACTACTGGCTCTGGTGAGCCGGTACGGTGGCTCTCAAAATCCGGTCAGATGGCTCAAAGGGTGCCGGTATAATCACGCAAACACCATCTTAAAGATGATTACTGGAAGATTGGCAATCTTTTTCATTACCAATCAGGGTATATCTGCATATATATACAATACTGAAGACGATACGGACGTATATTGCAAGGTATTAGATGCACTAGGGGATAAAAAATATGTAAAAAGTGACCAGAGTGACCAAAATATTATTTCTTTTATAAAAGAGAAAAGGACTAAAAACCTTGAAAAATCAACGCTTTCAGCCCTTTAATAAAACTGCGGAAGATGGGACTTGAACCCACATAAAAAACTCTAAGAATACTGTGTTTTCAATGTTTCTCTAATTTTGTGTTGCATTTTGTGTTGCATTTTCAAAATATGAATTTATTTGATTATTGAATCGTTCTGTATAATCATCCATCGTATTTCTATATACTGCTTTCAAAATTCCATCAGAACTCCAGCCGCCACGCTGCATGATGTACTGATCCGGAATACCAAGGGCGTGCATGATACTAGCCGAGTAGTGTCGCAAATCATGAAAACGAAAATGCGGTATATCCAGTTTTTTCAAAGCAGAAGAGAAGCGAGCTGATATTTTGGAAGGTGTGATAGATACAATGGCGCCGGATTTAGGTAATACATCAATTACGAATGATGGTAGGGTTACGTATCTATCACTCGAGGCTGTTTTGGTATTTTTCCTAATCCATTCAGCAGAATCATTCATAACAACAGCAGAGTGAATGTGAATGATATTTCCGGTGATATCTGCGCCAGTCAGTCCGCATATTTCAGATCGGCGTAGTGTGCCAAAGGCAGCAAGGTATACTGCTTTTAACATTTCTGTATCGGTTCGCTTGAAGTATTCTATAATACGCTGAATATCTGTTTCGGTTGGGATATATGGAATCTCTTTTTCCTTCTTTGGCAGGGCAGTGTGTAAAGTAAGCGACGGAAAGTAGACTGAAAGCATGGCAGATAGTAATCCATGTGCATTCTTAACAGTCTTCGCATCCATCTTTGTAGAAAGGGAATTTACCCATATTTGAACGACTTCCTGTGAAAGATTTTCAAGCGTAAGCATTTGTATGTCGGAATAGTAGTTACGTCTGAGTGCTTTATATCCTCGGATCGTACTTGGGGACAGGACATTACTTTTTATATTTATGTAATTGTCCAAGGCTTTTCCAACTGTGACTTTGAGAACATCCGGCTTTTTCTTTTTGGTTACGGCATATTCTGCCGCTAGATGTTCAGATTCTCGTTTTGTCTTCGCGGTAAAAGATTCATAATGGCGCTTGCCGTGTTCATCTGTATAGTCATATACAAGAGTGCGCCATTGACCTGATGGAAGTTTCTTCGCTGTTGCCATAATATCATCCTCCTTTGTGGCATAAAAATGCCCGGTAACTTGTATTTTTACCGGGAGAATGATATAATTCCATTTGTTGGGAATGGATTATATCGGTACTTCCGGTATAGTTCTATGCCGCTCCGGTGTTGGTAGCACTGGGGCGGTTTTATTTATTCTATGCGGTGGTTATAATATTATAAAATTATCAACGTATAAGGCACCCCATAAATAATAGAATATGCAGGTCCATGCAATGGCCACTGTGGATAAAATAACACCAATATAGGAAATTGTATTTTTATTGGTATCGGCATAGCTGATTAAACCAAGGATCAAGCCGATGATGCCTAGTATTCCGCCTATTATGTATATTCCGGTAATGATACCAATAACCCCTAAAATGATAGAAGCGGGGCCAGCTATTGGTGCTAATTTTGATTTCTTCATATAGATTTCCTTTATTTTATAACCCTAGAATCTGTTTTTTCTTCAAGTCAAATTCTCTTTGTGTGATTATCCCTTTATCTTTTAGTCGTTTTAGTTCTTCTAGTTTTCCATAATCATTAGATGAAGATGTTGATCCAGAGCTTTTTAATCTAGAAATCAATTCTTGAATTAAATTATATAATTTGCTAGAGTTAGTATTTTCTAAGGCTACATTAAATTTCTCTTTCATACTATCAATCGTAATAACACCAAATGCAAGCCCTTTTTTATATGTGATGTCATTGATATTGTCCAAAAGTACTGTTTGCACAACTTCGCCGACAACCTTTTTCTGAGCCATAATTATACGCTTATTAGTTATTGCATACGCAAAATTATTATCGTGTTTTGTCATAGATACAAAATTATGTAGCCCAACAAAACATAATAATACATCTTCACCGGAAGAAAGTTGATTTTCTATTACTGTAAAGTGTTTTAGAGTCCATGATTCTGTATTACCTTTTCCAAATTTGTTCTTTTTGCAGAAATTAAACATTTCTTTTGCTGTTTTCATATAGATTCTCCTTTATAATCGATCAATTTATGCGTATTTTTTTCAATTTCTTGCACATTATCTTTATCAAAATCATTTTCTGCAATATGCTTTAATGCATGACAGTAAGATTTCAACCGACTCTCTTGTGATAATCTCGCATTTAGAAATATTGTATAAGAATCATCTTCATTCTTTACTAGGTGTTCCGGTATTTTAGTATCCATATTTAAAAATTGTACATTAACATCTTCCATGTAAATCACCCTTTTGCATCATACTAAAAATCACGTCCAATAAAACGGACTATTACTAAATTATTACTGCATTCCTTTTAGTTAATTAGAGCCCTTTTCTTGGTTATACAAGTTTTTCATAAATTCCATGTGTGCTTTAAAACGCTCCGGTGGCATGTTGCGTTTCATGTCGAAGAGAGAGCGCATATCTTCATCTTCAAACATTTCCTGAGCCAGTTTAGCGGTTTCTTCATTGAGATAGTAGCCTTCATTTTCTTTCTCTTTTCCGGTTAATAGGTATTCCGAAGAAACATCTAAAAAATCAGCAATTTTTTGAATTTTATCTGCACTAGGAGTTATAGTTTTAAATTTTCCTATATAACTTCGCGCAAACCCCAGTTCTTGTTCTAGTTTATTTATAGAATATCCTTTGAGTTTAGCAGCTTCTTTTACGTTTTCATATAATCCCATAGTAAATTCCTCCAAATTTTGCGCAATTTACTATTGACATACGTAAAATCTTGTGTATAATGTAATTAAAGGTTACGCAAGATTTTGCGAATATCTAAAGAAAAATAGCAGTTATTCTTTTTTGTTGGTGGTACTTCAAATATAGAATATTTTGCGTAACTTGTCAATATAAAATTCGCAAAATATTGCGTCTACCAAAGGAGGGTTGTATTTGTCAATTTATAATAAGGTAAAAGATGCGTGTAAAGAGAAAGGAACAACGGTTAATGCGTTAGAAGAAAAACTTAATTTTGCACGTAGCAGTATCTATAAATGGAATGTTCATAATCCGAGTGTAGATAAACTGATGGCAGTAGCAAAAGAATTGAATAAGCCAATTGAGTATTTTTTAGATGATACTACACGGACGATCCAATAAAACATGACAGAAAGCAAGGTGAGGAAGTGAACGAAATAGTAGCACCAAATGTCAGAGAATAATTAAGAAGAAGTGTTTAAAGAGAAGTGTTCTTACACAAAAAAGCAACGCAATGTATTAGAAAGAGGAATAGGGAATAGATTCAATGACAGTGACAGGTAATTCACATAATACTTCAATAGATGGAGAAGCAGAGGTAACACCATTCCAGTATTTTTTGGCCCATTCATGATATGCAAAAGGACTAAATACGGACTGACGGGCAGCATCTACTTTTAGAGTTAGGAGATCATCGCGCCAAAAAGAATCGCCAATGAATGTTTTGTTAGATGTTTCTATTATTTTTACTGTTGCATTGGACGTATCCATAGAATTTTTACACAGGATATTATACCAATGCACGACATCTTCTGGGCACCGGCAGGCGAAAAGTGAAGTAAGACGTGATGGAAAATGTGGAAAATGGAGTAATCGTACCATTTCAAAAACATATTCGATGGTATATATACGAAAATTCGCGCATGTATTTTTTGAACTTTCAAGGGTGTCTAAACGTATGTCGAAAGGGTTTAAGTAGCGTTCGCCAGTCTTGCTTATACCGTTAGGATACAAGGAATTAAATAGAGTATTTGCTTCCAGTGTGTTTCGGGTATCAATTGGAAAACTTAACTGTTTTGATTTATCAGTGGGTAAAGTATTTTGTCGGTCAAGGTGATAAAGAATCATGATAAATTTCTCCTGCCATTCTTGTTTAGTACTACAACATTTGTAAATACAGTATATCGGAGAAAAACATTAAACACAAGACGTTTGTATGGAGGTGAAAATAAAAATGCCAAAAGTAGCATTAGGAAATCCAAATTATGAAAAAATCTTCGGTGCAAAGTTAAAGGCTTCTGTTATTGGAAGCGGCAAACAGTGCAAGCAGGCAGCACAGTTTCTTGGAATCTGTGACAGGACTTTATCGGATCGGTTCAAGAATCCTGCGCCAATGACACTTGGACAGTTGAAGCTACTTATCAAAATGACAGATATGCCGCCGGATATTATTCTTCAATATCTGTATGAAGGAAAAACGACTGAGGAATGCTCAGTCAGACGAAAGGAGTGAGAAACATGTACATACCGCCATTTGTATGCGGAATCATCGTAGGAATTATTTTAATCATCGTTGTTGAGGTTGCAATCGTGGTAGCTGATGAAAAGAAGAGAAAGGACAGAAAAGGAAAATGAAAAAGAAGATAGTTGCACTTCTGCTGGCATCAGTAATGTTCTTTCAGTTGACAAACTATGCAAAGGCAAAGGAACCTGAAATAATTCCCATGAGCACCACGGCATATTACGAAGGAGAGATAACTGCATCCGGCACAAAACCAAGAAAAGGGATATGTGCTGTTAATAAAGAACGCTTAGGGCTTACTGCTATTGTATATTTAGATGAAAATGGAGAATTAGGAGAGATTCTTGGCTATTATGAATGTCTTGATACCGGCTTTGGTTCTGATCCAGACGGTGATGGAATCGGCAGTATTGAGGAAGGAAAATGCATAGATATTTACTTCCCAACACCAGAAGATTGTAAAGAATGGATGAAACTGACAGGTGGTAAATGCCATGTACAGTTTATCTATGCAGAAGGATAAAAGCAGAAAAAATCCCTGCCACGACCGCAAATCAGAACAGGGATAAACAACAATCAATATGCTATTTCTATGTTTAATTTAGTATAGATGAAAGGAAAAGTCAATAAATGAAAAAGTATGAATTTACAGGAGAGACAAAACAGGTAGGTGTTTTGGGAAATATCACAGTCAGAAGAATAAGGGCAACAATGGAGTTTGGGATAGTAAAAGTTGGTGATCTCGGTGGTTGGATCGAGAAAGAAGAAAATCTTGATCAGGAAGGTAATGCCTGGGTCTGGGGTAATGCCAAGATCTTTGGTAATGCCAAGATCTTTGGTAATGCCGAGATCTGGGGTAATGCCAAGATCTTTGGTAATGCCGAGATCTGTGGTAATGCCAAGATCTTTGGTAATGCCAAGATCTGTGGTAATGCCAAGATCTTTGGTAATGCCGAGATCTGGGGCAATGCCAAGATCTGGGGTAATGCCGAGATCTGGGGTAATGCCGAGATCTGGGGTAATGCCAAGATCTGTAGGACAAGCCATGTCCTAGTGCTGGGTCCTATTGGAAGTCGTGATGCATTTACAACATTTTTCAGGGATAAAGACAACGAGATAACAGTAAGTTGTGGCTGTTTCCTTGGAAAGATAGATAGATTTCTTGAAAAGGTACAGCAGACACACGGAGATTCAAAGTATGCACTTGTTTATAGATCAACGGTAGAAGTCGCAAAGCTTCAGATTGATTTGACGAGCAATCAGACTGATAACGGAGGTCAGGAAGATGGTGCAGTGTAAGAAATGCGGCTATAACTATGACAATGGTGAGCTGATCGACGGCATCTGTCCTGAGTGCATGGAAGAAGAGAGACAGGAGCAGATCAGAGCCAATACGGTTGTAAGAATGATGAACAGCCCATCTTATCAGATGGAGTTAGAACTGGAGGTTTGAGTATGAGTTTAGATGAAATGGCAGTAACAATACTGCTTAATCGGTATGAAGAATTACTTGATATAGAAACAAGGGAATCCTTCCTTAGAGATTATGTAAAACGGCACAATTATGTAGAGCGTGAAGAGATAATGAGAATACTGGGGTATCCGGAAGAAGCTGACAAAATAAGGGACCAGGAAGAAAAGAATCGTCAGGAATTTACTGATCTTTGCAATAAAATAAATGGGGTAAAACAGGATGCCGGAACAGATTGAAAACAAGATGGTAGTTGAATGGTGCTGGAATGATTCAATGCCGGACGAAATCAAAGAAAAATTGAAGGAACCGGGATATAGCGAACTTGGAACACATACCTTCGTACCTGATTCAGAAGCCTATGCTTATGCATTAGAACGTTGTCTGAACGGAAGCGAAGAAGATCAAAAAGAGTTCCGCGAAATGCTTGTTGAATGGTTCTATTCTGGGAACTGGATAAGGAGTGATTAAATGCTTAAGAGTTATGAAGAAATGAGAAAGATCGATGTAACTCCCTATTGTGAGGAACGAGACGGAATGGCATACCTGAACTGGGCGAAATGCATTGATCTGCTTCATGAGAATGGAGCGGAAAAGGTTTATTGGGTACCTATTCCTGATGAAAAGACCGGGAACAGCTTAAGAATGACGGAAGCAGTCTTTGAAGATAAAAATAAGGTTACGAACCGTTGTTATGAGACAAGGATCAAGGTTGTTATCGACGATCAAGAATATGAATTCCAGTCTCCTGTTATGAATGGTTCTAATCCTGTAAAAGACAACTCCATGAGCCAGCAGAGAGTATGGAACAGTATGTGCCGTTCTTTTGTTAAATGTGTGGCTATTCATACAGGGCTTGGTTTTAACTTGTGGCTTAAGGAAGAATACAATCCCTATATGGCAATGCCTACGGAAGATTCAAAACCGTCTAAAACTCAACTGAAAGTTCTTGAAGATATGTGCGAAAAGAATCATGTAAACCTTGACGGATGGCTTATCAGACAGGAAAGGACACGAGATACTGTCACGGCTAATGAGGTTGCCAAGATGCTTAGGGCAATGCAGGAAAAATACGGAGAGTAGCAATGCACGCCCTTGTTAATATTGAGAAATATAAAGAATCAGAAGCTGGTACAGAACTTATTATTACGCTGCCAAATATGTACATTGGTGAGGATATTTTAAGAAAGCATATTAAAAAAGCTGAAATGCGGTTTGATGATGGACGTCATATCTCCGTAGATCAGAGGAAAAAGGCTTATGCAACGATACGGGATATTTCAGAATATACAGGTTATCTTCCTGAGGAACAAAAAGAATGGCTTAAATATCTGCATATATGCCGCACCGGCGATGATTATTTTAGTCTTTCAGACTGTTCTATGGATACGGCAAGGGAATTTATCAATACCATACTGGAATATGCCATAGAAAACGGAATCCCTCTTTCTGATAATGCGATAGAGCGCACGGATGATGTAGGCAGGTATTTATATTTCTGCATTATGAATAAAAAGTGTGCTATATGCGGCAGAGCAGGAGAAATACACCATGAAGATGCTATAGGAATGGGGAATGACAGGACCAAAATAGATGATTCAGGTTATAAGAAAATATGCTTATGCCGGCTTCATCATACTATAGCACACCAAAGAGGTATTGAAGAGTTCCGGAAGATGTACAAAGTGTATGGAATTATAGTGAAGGAGAACACAGATGAAAAACAGCAGAAATAAAGGCGCTGCAGGAGAAAGAGAGCTTGCCAGTAAATTAAGGGATTATGGATATGCCGCAAGGAGAGGACAACAGTATTGTGGTGCCAATGGTGACGCTGATGTTATAGGTCTTCCGGGAATACATATTGAATGTAAGCGCGTGGAGAAACTTAACCTTTATGATGCAATGGCACAGTCTGTACATGATGCAAAAGAAGGAGAAAAAGCAGCGGTATTTCATCGTAAGAATAACCATGAATGGCTTGTAACACTTCGTCTTGATGATTTCATGAAGTTATATGGAGATAAACAATAATGTTTATATGCGGTTGTAACACCTAATCATTTTGCCAATTTAGTATTATGGTTGAAAGAAACAGGTTTATGCGGGTATATCACACTATATTATGATTGCCCTTGCTTTTAAGCAGGGGCAGGAAAGGAGATACATGTATCGTTTTACTACATATGCAAAGAGAAAGACAAATACGGAAAGAGAACCTACACTTTCAATCATTGATCTGATACCTGTTGGCAGAGAGAATGCGATCAGCAGGCAGATGTTGACAGATAAATGCGTATCGGTAGGTCTGATAGACAAAAGTATATCTGATAAGGACAGGGCCATGAGAAGGCTGGTGGAAAAGGCGAGACTCGATTATACCATCTTGAACATTTCAGATGGAAACGGATATTACAGAGTATCGTGGGAAGATTTGCAGGATCTGCAACGCTATATTAGACAGGAAGATAGCAGGGCAAAAGCAGCATTCAGGAACCATGCGCTTGCCAAGAAGCTGTATGAGGATTATAAGGCAGGAAGAATTAAGGATGATAAGGAAGTGGAGGAATGCAAGACGGAAAATACATAAAGTTATACCGTTCGTTCTTCGATTGGGAATGGTACAGGAATGAACACACTAAAAATCTGTTTATACACTGCTTATTAAAGGCAAATTGGAAGGAAGGTAAATTTGAGGGAAATGTAATTTCAAGAGGGTCATTCGTATCATCTATTGGAACTCTTGCGGATGAAACAGGTCTTACATGTGATGAGGTAAGAACTGCAATTAAACACCTTATAAACACCGGAGAAATTACCAAGCAAAGCACAAACAAATATACCGTATTTACAGTGGTTAATTACGATTTATACCAAACAACTTCCCAAGCAGAACCCAAGCAAGACCCAAGCTATTCCCAAACTATTCCCAACAATAGAAGAAAAGAAAGAAAGGAAGAAGAAAAGAATAATATAAATACTTTGTGCAAAGCTGACGCTGATGCACTGCTTGAAAAACTATGGAAACTGTACCCATGCAAAAAGGGAAAAGGTCAGGTATCAGATGCAGCAAAAATGAGACTGCTTAAGATTGGTTATGATGAAATGGTACGAGCCATTGATCGGTATAAGGCTGAATTGGAAAAAGACAGTGATTGGAGAAAGCCACAGAATGGCAGCACATTCTTCAACAGCGGATATGTTGATTATCTGGATGCGAATTATGAACCATCGAAAAAAAAGACTGGATCGAAGAATGGATTTAATAATTTTAAACAGAATGATTATGATTTCGAGCAGTTAGAAAGGGAGTTGATAAGTAATGAATCTGTACACGATTGTAACAGCGGATCAATATGAACTTCCGGTAAAATGTGATGTCAGAGTCCATGAAGCAGCTTCTTTCCTTGGAGTAACACACAGTTATATCCACCAGCTTATTTTCTACGGCAGGGCAAAGAACGGTTACAGGATAATTGTATCTAGAAAAACGACATTTGATCGCAAAGCGTACAGAAAACAGTATGACATGACGCACGACAGGAGCGAATATTTCAAAGAATATTACAAGAGAAAAGTTAGGAATGGAAAGAAATCTACGCAACGAATACAGACATAACAGTCAGTTTAGAAGATATGTTGATAAGTATTGCAAGCATCACGGTATCACAGTGGATGAAGCGGTAAAGCACGAACTGATCAGACAGGCATATCTGTATTACACGGAAGTCTGAGTGGTTAAAAATATTCCGTACAGAATATTGATATTCCATTTTGGAATAAAAAAGGAGATGGTATGATGCGCAAATGTCGTAGATGCCTATGCCGCAGTTGCTTAAATACTTGTGGCTGCAGGAATTGTCAGAAAACGGACGGATCAGTAACTTCTTGTGACAAATACAACCAATATGAGCAGCTAAGTTTTCTTGAGCCGTTACCAAAGCCTGTGCGGCAGAAATTAACGAGATTTTTTACATGGGACGATTACGGGATCAGCAGGGAAAGATATAAAGAATTATGTTCTATGTGTCATAAGAAAGAATATGCTGATCTGATACGTTCGGCGGCTTATACAGCCAACAAAGATATTGCGGAGTACATATTGTTGTCTGTGAAAGAAAACAAGTCCTATGAGGGCGTGGAATATGCACAAGGGCTTGGCAGAATACCATGCGGCAGGACAGATTTTTACGGATACCGCAGGCTGTTTTATCACATATTGGATGAAAAGATAAGACAGCGAGAAACAAAGTGAAGAAGTAATTTAGACCATGATAAAAACATGGGGAAAGGAGCCGGAACCTTCCCGGGAATAAGGCGCGCCGGGTTCCTTTCAGAAAGAAATGAAAGAGACATATAAAAGCAGGGTATATACAGACAGACCGGATTATGCGGATTTTGAGCCGGCCGCAAAATTCGAAGCAATAAAAAGCATCATTGCGAAGCGACTCAGAGAGCATCCAAATGCGATCTGTTCATATTCTGGTGGCGCCGATAGCGACATTATGATTGACCTGATTGAAAGAACACGTGGGATTTTTTCATTACCTTCGATTGATTACGCATTTTTTAACACTGGATTGGAAATGAAAGCCACGAAAGACCACGTAAAAGCCATATCTGATAAATACGGTGTAGAGATTAAGGAATACCGCCCAAAAGTAAATATTGTACAGGCATCAAGGACATATGGTATTCCATTTGTATCAAAAATCATGTCAGCAGGATTGAGCGAGTGGCAGAAAAAAAGCATTCCACTGTCTATCGCCCAGGAATATGAACAGGCAGAAGATAAAGCAGAAAAGCGGAAGGAACTGAAAGAACGGTATCCGAACTGCGAGAGTGTAATAAATTTCCTTTGCTGTTGTAACTCCGCCGGAGAGCCGAGACCGAATATCCAGCTTGTGATTAACTCATCAAAGTATATGCGGGATTTTATCGAAGAATACCCTCCGGGTTTCCAAATCAGCGCAAAGTGCTGTGATTACTGCAAGAAGCAGGTCGCACACAGTGTACAGAAGGATTACGACATGATAATCACGGGAGAGCGCAGGGACGAGGGCGGGATGCGGTCAGTTCCGCGTAAAGACAACACCGCACTCTGCTTTACGGAGACAGGCAACGGACAGTACAGGCTAAGACCGCTGTACTATGTATCGGACAAAGATAAGGCATGGTATAAGGAACGCTACGGAATCAGATACTCTGACGCATATGAAATATATGGACTGACAAGGACGGGATGCTGCGGATGTCCCATATCATATAAGGCTGTAGATGATCTTGAAAAGATAAGGAAATATGAGCCGAACGTTGTGAAAGCGGCGTGGAATATATTCGGTAAGAGCTACGAATACCGGATGCAGTATAACGAGTACAAGAAGGTGAGAATGGAGCAGGAAAAAGAAAAAGCAGAAAATATTGCAGGACAGATGAGTATTAATGATTTTATAAATTGAAGAAAGGAGCCGAGCCCTGCAGGCGAAAGTGTATACAGCTCCTTAAAGAAAATATGAAAGCAGTATTGAAGTATCCCGGCGCAAAGAACCGGATAGCAGATTGGATATGTTCATACATACCAAAGCATGATGTTTATGTTGAACCATTTGCCGGAAGTCTGGCGGTGCTTTTTAACAAGCCAAGATGCCATATCGAAACAGTAAATGATCTGCACGGAGAAGTAACAAACTTTTTCCGAGTCTTAAGAGACAAGCCGGACGAGTTAAAAAAACTGATTGATCTGACTCCGTATGCAAGAGAAGAATATGATTCTGCATATCAGGAATCTAAGGATAAAGTGGAAAGGGCAAGGAGTTTCTGCGTGCGTTGCTGGATGGGGTTCGGATGTGCAAACCTATATCACAATGGATTTAAAAGCGGACAACAGTCCCATAGTCCAAATCCGGCCAAAACATGGGCAGAGCTGCCGGACATCATGATGCAGGCGGCGGAAAGATTAAAAGGCGTACAAATAGAAAATCTTCCTGCACTGGAAGTCCTGAAAAGATATGACACACCGGACGTATTTGTTTATGCCGATCCGCCATATCTGCACGGAACACGAAAGAATTATCTTTATAAACATGAAATGTCAGACCGCGACCATGAAGAATTGTTGGATGCATTAACTTCTCATCCAGGACAAGTAATGATAAGCGGCTATGATAATGAACTGTATAACCGGTATTTAAAAGGGTGGAGAAAGGTGCAGAAAAATACGCTGGCAGAGAACGGTTTAAAACGAACAGAGACACTTTGGATGAACTACAGAGATATGCAGATGTCCTTTAATGATTTCCCGGAGGTGATGCCATGAAGAATAAGACGATACAGGAACATTTGATTGAATACAGAGAATCAATCTTAGAAGAACTGGAACACTGGAAATGCCTCAATGAAAATGGATGCAATGATCCGTTCTGGTCAGATGGTTGCAACATGAATTTGGTGCGGAACCACATCATTTACTATAAGAACGAGATCGCGAAACTTTGCGGGATGAGCGGGATGGCATTGCCGGAAGAATACTATTGTCCTTTGCCGCCTAAAGTTGACAACAATTACATGGCAAATTTGAAACAAAAAGAGCGTGTGCGTAGGCTTATGCAGATGGGCAATGCACTGACTACAAGAAAGGTAAAGTTCGACAATCAGCAGTTAAGTTTATTTTAACGATTGGACAAAGAATGAAGCAAAAAAGCGATCCAAGCAAGCATAATATATCCCTCCTGATATAGTATATGCTGGCTGGATGGAAAGGTGAAAAAGTATGGAGAGATTAACAGAAAGAAATGAAAAAGATAGTGCATATTATTATCCTCATTGTTTTGATACAGGCTGCAAATCAAATTGCTATATATGTGATTTTGATACAAAGGTTTGTCAAAAATTAGGAGAATACGAGGATACCGGCCTTACCCCGGAGCAGATCATAGAGATTGATAAGCTGTATGCGGAGAAATGCAAGGAACTGGCAGATATTAAGCGGCAGTTACCACCGTGCAGGGTGGGAGATACGGTTTATCTTCGTGCTTTTTGCGCATACGTGATTGCCCACTACGACAGAGAAACAAATACCTCAGAATGCCCGTTTGAAGATGACTGTGAATTTGAAGAATGCAGTAATTGTAATGAAAGATTATTTAAAACCACGATAGACGGCATTTTCAATAATGGTCACGGCTGGTACATGTCACTTGCAGGATTGTCAATGGAGATTCCGGTTGCAAACATCGGTAAAACCGTATTCCTCACACAAGCCGAAGGCGAGGAAGCCTTAAAGAGAATGGAGGACAGCGATGCGGAAAGTATTTAAAAAGATTATAGAGAATCTGGAGGAAAAGATAAAAGAATATGATAAGCGCATTGAGCGCAGAGAAGGAGCATGTTATTTTGACGAGACGGACGCAAATCGGAAGCTGGATGATAGAGCAAAAGGGCTTGAGCAGGCAATCGAAATCGTCAAACAGGTAGCCGCCGAGTACAACAACGGCTGGATTCCATGCAGCAAGCGGTTGCCGGAACGTGGAAAGGATGTTCTTGTAACTGTAAAATACACAGGCTTCATGGGAATGTATGGAATACGGATAAAAACCGGTCATATGGAATTTGAAAATGGTTGGTTTGGAGATTGTGCCGGAGGAAAAGTTATAGCCTGGCAGCCCCTACCAGAGCCATATCATCCGAAGGGAGAGTGAGTTAAATGAAATCGGTAATGGATATAACTGATGCCAAAAGGGTAATAAAAGACTTACAAGACAAGCTTTTTATTTGTGGGAAATATACTATAGAAACGGATAGTGGGTATGTAATTACAACAAAGAGTAAAAGACCTTATTGTAGAAAAAAGACCAACGCAGACCGCATCCAATCTATGAGTATTGACGAACTGGCAAAATTCTTGGAAAGTGTAGAAAACGCAGGGTACAGAGATGAAAGCATCGCACCAAGAGGAATAGACATGTTGGACTGGCTACGGTCAGAAGTGGAGGAATCATGACAGAACAGGAAACTATTAGATGGCAAAATGCATTCAGGGAAACATATAAAGGAATGCCTGAAAAACTTAATAAAGAAGCTAACGAGGCTTGCGATACGGCAATCTCCGCCCTTGAAAAGCAGATACCGAAGAAACCTACAGTTACTAAATATTATTACTTTTGTCCGGAATGTGGAACAAGAAGGAGTATAAAGCAGAAACATAATTTTTGTCATGACTGCGGGCAAGCCATAGATTGGAGTGATAAAGATGAGACTAATTGACGCAGACGAATTTAAAAGGAAACTGGCAGCGATATCAAATGAATTGTCTAAATCGGCAACTAAAGCAAACGCTTTGATTGATTTAATTGATTTAATTGATATTCAGCCAACCGAATATGATGTGGACAAGGTTGTGGAGCAGTTGAAAGATAGAGAAAATTATCTGTTAAAAGAATTTGTATTTGCAGAAAAAGCAGAAGAAGTCAAGGAAAAAACTTTAGACAGAATTAATGAGATAGACGGAATTATCGAAATCGTAAAGGCAGGTGGAGTAAATGAGTAGAGTATTACCAATATTATTCAATGCCGATATGATCCGGGCGATACTGGACGGGAGAAAGACGGTTACAAGGCGAGTATGCAAAGACGGAAATGAATATACTGTGCCGGATATGAGTTTCTATGACGAGGATAAACGCACCTATGCAGTACATAATTATGCGGATAAGGAGCATATAGACAAGTTAAGCCTTGCAGAGCGTACATGCCCAATCTGTCCGGGAGATATTCTGTATGTCCGGGAAACATGGAATTATGTTTACAATATGGACGACAACGACCAAAGCATAGAAGGAACTGGGCGTTATATTTATTATGCAGATGATCCAATGCCATTTTCACATTGGGTAGATACGGATACAGGAGAGCATAAAGAACAAATGCCGTGGCGTCCCTCCATCCACATGCCGAAGGAAGCAGCCCGTATCTGGTTAAAGGTAACGAATGTAAGGGTGGAGCGGTTGCAAGATATGGATTGTGAAGATGCAATGAAAGAGGGAATTGACCCTAGATGCTGTATAAATCTTAATCACACGGTTGTTAAGTTCTCAAAACTATGGAACTCCACCCTCAAGAAATCCGATCTTGACCGCTATGGATGGGACGCAAACCCGTGGGTATGGGTAATAGAATTTAAACGGTGTGAAAAGCCGGAAAGCGAGGGAATATGACAAGGGAAGAAAAAGAATGTATTTTTAATGATTTTGATGGTGTAACTATAGAACCAAATGATCCTATGAATTTGGTCGAAATGAAAGCGTATGTTAAGGGATTTGAAGATGCGAGAAACACATTTTTTGATTCTGTCGACAAGTGTTATAGAAGTATGAAAACTGATTAAAGGAGCGTGTGATAGATATGAGCGATAGACATTTATGCAAGGCAAAGAGGATTGATAATGGAGAATGGATTAAAGGTCATATAGCAATAAGCTATTCGTTGGCTTACATTATTCAAGCGCTGTCAGATGGAAATTTCAAATGGTATGATGTTGACCAATCCACCATCTGCAAGTGTACCGGGCTTAAGGAGAGGAACGGTAAGCTGATTTGGGAGAATGACATTACTAAGTTAGTACTGCCGGATGGAGAAGTAAGATATTTCAAAGTATCATTTAAAAAAGTTATCAGAAAAGTATTGTGTCATCCCGATTTCGATGATGACGTGGCAAAGGTGGAACTTAATGCCATTTGCTTTGAATGGAATGGATATGAATTATTTCCTTGTATTGACGAGAATGGAGTATCGGACGTTTCTAAGATGGAAGTGGTCGGTAATATTTTCGACAATCCCGAATTACTGGAAGACGGTGCAAACGCATGATGGATATAAAAGATGCTGCAAAAGTGATCGAAAACCTACAAAACAAACCTTTTATCTGTGGTGATAACGCTATTATAGTAAGCGGAGGCTATGTGATCCTAAAGAAAGAGGAATATGAGAAGTTGGGAAAAGGCGGATTGAAATGAAAACAGTACAGGATGCTATTAAATACATAAAAGAGTACAACGGGTACAAAGAGTTTAAAGCTATTGGGCTTTTGTTGATCGCAATTTATCAGGCGGTGAAAGGGGGCGCGGAATGAGTAAAGCAGTATTAGTAATGGATAATTATGAGCTGTTAAAAGATAAAGAAATATTAGATACAGAACAAAAAAAGGAATACCTAAAAGAGTATGGGCGAGTTGTACGACAGATGGAACGAAGCGAATTGATAATTAAGGAAATGCGTCTTAATAGAATGATGCCAGTAGTTGTTAATGACGGTATGCCACATGCGCATAATAATACTGATCTATCTTCCTATGCTGCTATGTTAGATAAAGAGGAAAGACGGTATTTAAAATACAGATATCGGCGAATTAAGAAGTGCAAGGAAATAAGGGACAAGATAGAACAACTAACAAGTGAGGATGAAAAGGATGTTCTGATTTATAGGTACATAAAACTCATGAAGTGGGAAGATATTTGTGTGAAGTTGGAACATAGTTGGCAGCATATTCATAGAATCCATGCAAAAGCATTGAGAAATTTCAAGATGTGATTAAATGTTACTATTGATGTGTGATATAGTATAAGCTGATCAAAGAGTTAAGGGAGTCCTTAGCTCTTTTTTAGTAGCGGATGGTGGTGATAGTGGCAAGGGAACCAAATAAAAAAGCAACAGAAGCAAGAAAATTATATCAAGCCGGCATGAAGTTGGTAGATATTGCAAATAAATTAGATGTTCCAGCGGGAACAGTAAGAAGATGGAAAAGCTCGTACAAATGGGACACGAATAAAAGCGAACGTTCGGAGAAAAAAACGAACGCTCGGAATAAAAAAGAACATATAGTAACTGATAAGAAGAAAACTATTGTGGATGAAGTCGAACAGATGGTAGAGAATTCTGATTTGACCGATAAGCAACAGCTTTTTTGTTTATATTACATCCGTTGTTTTAATGCAACAAAGGCATATCAGAAAGCATATGGATGTAGTTACGAAACAGCTTTAACCAATGGCTCGGCTTTACTCGGAAATACTCGAATAAAGAATAAAATCCAAGAGTTAAAGAAGAATCGCCTTAACAGAGAAATGCTATCTGAGGAAGATATTTTTCAGAAGTACATGGATATTGCTTTTGCAGATATCACCGATTATGTATCTTTTGGGACAAAGGAAATTGAGTATACAGATAAAGCTGGGAATGATCGGAGAGCAGAAATATCATATGTTGATTTGAAAGAGAGTACAGAAATTGATGGTACACTCATCACTGAAATATCACAGGGGAAAGATGGGGTGAAAATAAAACTTGCAGACCGTATGAAAGCCTTACAATGGATTGCTGACCATATGAACTTAGCAACAGAAGAACAAAAAGTTAGAATTGGTATTCTGAAATCTCAGATCAAGCAAAAAGATGATGCAAAGGAGCAAGCACAGGATTGGAAAGCGGCCATTATTGAAATAGCAAAGCGAAGGGGTGAAAAAGTAAATGGAAGAACTGATTGATGCTTTGGAAATCTATTATGACAATCCGGTAGCTTTCTTGGAAGATATGCTTGATATGGAATGTGACGATTGGCAGGGTGAAGTCGCAACAGATGTTGCAGCTTACCCAAAGACAGCGGTTAAGTCCGGTCAAGGTGTTGGTAAAACAGCACTGGAAGCCGGGCTTATTATTTGGTTCTTAGTTTGTAGACCCTATTCAAAGGTAATTGCCACAGCGCCAACTATGCAGCAACTTTATGATGTGCTTTGGGCTGAAATTGCAAAGTGGCTTGATTCATCCAAGGTCAAGAATCTTCTGGCTTGGACGAAAACGAAGGTTTACATGGTGGGTGATTCTGAACGGTGGTTTGCTACGGCAAAGACAGCAACTAAGCCGGAAAACATGCAGGGCTTTCACGAAGATCACATGATGATTGTGGTTGATGAAGCATCCGGTGTTGCTGATCCTATCATGGAAGCTATACTTGGTACTTTGACAGGTGAAGATAATAAATTGCTTCTGATGGGAAATCCGAATAGGATTGATGGTGTGTTCTACGATTCGTTCAACAAAGATCGTGATAAATATAGAACGCATACAGTTTCAAGCAGGAATTCAAAGAGAACTTCAAGAGATAACATTGCCATGCTTGAAGCGAAATATGGAAAAGATTCTGATGTTGTTAGGGTAAGGATAGACGGTCAGTTCCCTAAAGGGGCACTTGACTCATTTATATCTTTGGAAACTGTTGAACTTGCCTGTTCCAAGGGTAATCATATCAAATCGGAAGAGGTTGCTGTAGCCAATACGCTTCATGTTGGAGTAGATGTAGCAAGATTCGGTGATGATAAAACGGTTATAACACCAAGGATAAGCACCAAGGTGTTTGAGTTTAGGAAGTTCACCAAGAAAGATACTATGGAAACTGCCGGAAATGTGATCCGATGTTGCATAGATTATATGAACCAATTTCCGAATCTGAAATATTGCGTGATCAAGGTTGATGATTCAGGTGTTGGCGGCGGTGTTACTGATCGTCTGAATGAAGTGATTCGTGAAAAGAAGTTACCATACAGAGTAATTCCGGTGAACAATGGAGAATCTGCCACAGATGAATATTATTTCAATCTCGGGTGTCAGATTTGGGGACACGTGAAAGAACTTCTTGAACTTAACTTTTCAAATAATATGCAAGGTAAGATTGACGATCAGGGAAATTCAGTATGTGAAATTGAACTTCCCTATGATGAAGAAATGATCAAGCAGCTATCTGTTAGGAAATACCACATGACTTCCAAGGGGAAGATTCAGTTGGAGAGTAAAGATGATATGAAAAAGCGGGGTATTGGTTCGCCTGATACTGCCGATTCATTATCACTTGCGATGTATGAGCCTAACACATGGTTGTATTAAAGGTGGGCGTTATGCTAAAAACAAGTGAAATCAAGCGTTTTATTGAGGATGATAACTCTTCCGAAAAGAAGCGTCTTGCAAGACAAGGAATGAAATATTATGAAGGTGAACACAAGATCATGGGTTCGCGAATATTCTACTTTGATGCTGACGGAAAATTAAAAGAAGATACTTTGAAAAGCAATATTAGAATTTCACATCCGTTTTTTACGGAATTAGTTGATCAGGAAGTACAGTATATGCTTTCTGGTGAGGGGAATTTCATTAAGTCAGATAACCCCGCTTTGCAGGATGAATTAGATACATATTTTGACGATTCATTCTGGTCAGAAGTATATGAAATGCTTACAGGGTGTATTTCCAAAGGTTTTGACTATATGTATGCATATCAGACTGCTGATAACCGGATTGGTTTTCAATGGGCTGATTCTATGGGTGTGGTTGAAGTCAGGGCAAAAGATACAGATGATAAAACCGAATACATGATTTATTGGTATATTGACCGGATTGAAAAAGGAAAGAAAACGATCAAGCGCATTCAGGTATGGGATAAGGAACAGGTTTATTATTATGTGCAGGTGAATGATGGCAATGTAACACTGGATAGGGATGCAGAGCTTAATCCAAAACCACATATAGTAACAGTAAATGAAAAGAAAGAAAAGTTTGGTTCTTCTTTTGGATTTATACCCTTTTTTAGACTAGATAACGGTTCAAAACAGTTCAGCGGTTTGAAGCCGATTAAAAATTTGATTGATGATTATGACTTGATGGCTTGTGGACTTTCTAATAATTTGCAGGATTTCACGGATGCAATCTATGTTGTATCCGGTTTTCAGGGTGCTGATCTTGATGAAATGGTGCAGAATATTAGAGCCAAGAAGCATGTTGGTGTGTCTGAAAATGGTGGTGTAGAGATTAAGACTGTTGACATTCCGTATCAGGCAAGACAGGTAAAACTTGATCTTGATGAAAAGAACATTTACCGTTTTGGAATGGGATTTAATTCAGCACAACTTGGTGACGGAAACATAACTAATGTGGTTATTCGCTCAAGATATGCCCTGCTTGATTTGAAGTGCAATAAATTAGAAATCCGGCTGAAAGAATTCTTGAGAAAGATAATCAAAGTCGTATTGGATGAAATTAACAGGAATAACAGTACAGATTATCAGATAAAGGATGTGTATTTCAAATTTCAGCGAGAGGTTATCACAAATGCTTCTGATAATGCACAGATTGAACTCACAGATGCACAGAAACAAGGGCAAATGATTGATAATCTGTTGAAGGTCTACAATATTCTTGATGATGAAACGATCATTCAGGAAATATGTGCCATACTTGATATTGATTATGAAAGTATCAAAGATAAACTTCCGAAGGACGAAGAAAAGGAAACAGAACAGATCAGACAGACATTGGACAATATTGTTCCTGATGATATAGGCGGTGATGCTGATGAATAAAAGACAGCTTGAAGTTCAGAAAGCCCAAGCATCCGATGAAGCTCAGGTTATTAAGCAGCTAAAGCGTGTGTATACACAAGCAAGGAAGGATTGCGAAGCTAAGATTAGGGAACTTTCAAGCAGAACCGATATGGAAAATCTGCAAAGCATTGTGTTCCAAAAGCAGTATCAGGAAGTATTGAAAAATCAGATTGATGCTATTTTGAACACACTGAACAATAACTCCTTTACAACAATTGCTGATTATTTAGGTAAATCTTATGAAAATGGATTTTTGGGAACACTTTATGATCTACAAGGTCAGGGTGTTCCTTTAATTTTCCCTATAAATCAGGAAGAAGTAGTTCAGGCTTTGCAAGTGGATTCAAAAATATCCCAAGGGTTGTATCAGCGTATGGGTGAAGATACTGATAATCTGAAAAAATCAATCAAAGCTGAATTGTCAAGAGGTGCTGCTAATGGCGAAAGTTGGAATCAGATAGCGGCACATATTGCAAATGGTATGAATAGCCCCTTTAATAAGGCATTTAACCGTGCTATTGGTATTGCAAGAACAGAAGGACATCGAGTAACCCAAGAAGCTACATATCACTGTCAGCAACGTGCAAAAACCAAAGGTGCAGATGTAGTGAAACAATGGGATTCTACGCTCGACGGCGCGACAAGACCCACTCACGTTGAATTAAATGGTCAGATCAGGGAAATTGATGAACGGTTTGAAGTGGCGGGGCATAGTGCTCCTTATCCGGGGGCTTTTGGTATCGCAAGTGAGGATTGTAATTGTCGATGCTGTTTGTTACAGCGTGCAAAATGGGCTGTGAGTGAGGAAGAATATTGTACTAAGTGGGATGGGAATAAGAATGAACTTGTCAGAATCAACGCAAAGAATTATGATAAGTTTAAGGAACAAGCAAAGATACATTTATTGAAAACACAGTTTCCTGATGATGTATTCAAAATAAATGGTATTACAGATGAAGTTAAGGACGAACTAGAAACTGCTTTGTTGAAATTAAAATCTGAATACGATATTAGGCTAAATGAAATATTAGTTGAAAAAGCAGGGAAAAATGATATTTTTATTACAGGCTATCATGATGGCGTTGTTGACATGGTAGTCAATGAAGCAGCGGATTTTGACAGAATTATAAGAAACATGAGAAAGAAATATAAAAATGATTTCTTTGCAGGAAAGACGTTGGAAGATTATCTTGCACATGAAATGGCTCATGTTATGATGTACCAAGATTGTACAACTGAAAATGAATATTACGCAAAATATCAACAGATTAATTCGTTGTATGGTGTCTTAAAAGGTATTTCTGGTTATGCTGATAAAGAAGAATCAGGGAATGAAGCATTAGCAGAAGCATTTGTTAGAGTGCGAAATAAAGAAAATGTGTCACCAATAGTAAAAGTATTAGTTGAATCTTATTTTGGAAGGTGGAAAAAATGAGTCTGAAATTACCAAAATGTGATTTTTGTAAGCATTTGGATGAGGGAGATTTTTACAAGTGCCCCGCATTTCCTAATGGTATACCTTTGGATAGCATATCAGATGATGAAGATGCAGAATGTTCTAATGGTATAAAGTATGAAGCTGATTCAAGCGATCAAAGCACCTAATAATGGTGCTTTTTATGTGCAATTTAATAAGGAAAGGTAAGGTGATCTAATATTTATCTCCCAACTATGGGTTAAATAGTAAATGCGCAGCATCCTGAATAGGGGTGCTTTTTTAATACCTATCGTCAGTGGTGACGTAAAACACCTGCCAAGTAAATTCGTGACATAACACGTAAAAATTGTATGAAAGGTATAGGGTAAACGATATGACACTAAAGGAAATTTTAAAAACACAGGGGCTTACTGATGAACAGATCGAAAAAATCATCGGTGAGATGAAACAGAACAATATTTTCACGGCAAGTGAAGAAAACCTTGATACAAGGTATGGAAAGCTGAAAACTGATCATGAAGGTGTGACTAAACAGTTGACAGAAGCGAATGCTTTAATTGAGCAGTTGAAAAAAGGTACAACCGATAATGAAGCGCTACAGGGCAAAATCACAACCTATGAAACAACCGTTGCTGATTTGAAGACGCAGTTGGAGCAGGAAAAACTTAATTCTTCTATTAAGATTGCATTACTTTCCGCAGGTTGTAAGGATGTGGATTATGTAACGTTCAAGCTGAAAGAAAAAGGCGATCTTTCGCTTGATGAATCCGACAAGGTTAAAGGTATGGATGATAAAATTGCCGCCTTAAAAACGCAGTTTCCGGCACAGTTTGAATCTGCCAAGGATAATCAGATTGAGGTTAATCAGCTTCCAAAGGGTTATGATAGAAGTGGGACGGAAGAACCCAAGACTTTAGCCGAGGCCCTAAAACAGCAGTATGAAAAAGTTACAGAATAAGAAAGGTTAAATTTAGGTGAACAAATTATGGCAGTTATGACACTGGAAGAAATTAAGAAGGGTATGTCTGATAAAGTATTCGGACAGATCGTAGATATTTTCCTTAGAGAATCCGCGATTTTACATAAACTTTCCTTTGATGATTGTGTTTCCGCATCCGGCGGCGGTTCTACAATGAAATATAAGTATCTGAGAAAGGTACTTCCTGCAACAGCGGAGTTCAGAAAATTGAATGGTAAATATACAGCATCCGCAGCAACCAAGCAGGAATGTGAAGCTGCATTAGCCATCATGGGCGGCGCCGTTCAGATGGATAGAGTGCTGAATAAAACAGCGGGTAAGTTCGATAATCTTGCATGGCAGATCGAGGAACACATCAAAGCAGTTGTTTCCCTGTTCCATTATACTCTGATCAATGGTGATGCAACTACTACGGCAAGCGGTGATCATCCTGAATTTCAGGGATTGGATTCTATGCTTGCAGGTACAACTACAGAGTTTGGTGCGGATAAATCTATTGACTTATCCACTATTACTAATCTGAAAAACAATGCAGATGAATTCTATGAAGCACTCATGCTGTTGGTAAATACAACTAAGGCCGATGCACTCCTTATGAACACGGACATGATTGGTAAGATTCAGACGGTGGCAAGAATCCTTGGCTACAAGACGGAATCGGAAACTGCGTTCGGTAGAAAAGTAGTTAGTCTTGATGGGGTTCAGTTCATGGACTTACAGAATTATTACACTGTAGAATCCGGCACCGCCGTAGCGAATGCGGTTGTGAAGAAAGGAATTAGTAGAACAATCGGAAAAGATACATCTGCTACAACTGGACTTACTGACATTTATTCCGTTAAATTTGATGTAAATGATGGTTTCCACGGTATTAGCCTGAACGGCTCTTCCGTTATTGATCAGTACCTTCCTGACTTTAGTAAGCCTGGTACGGTAAAGGATGCAGAAGTTGAAATGATCGCTGCAACCGTACTGAAAAATACACAGCACGCAGGTGTTCTTAGAAATATTAAGATTGCGTAAAGTTCAAAAAAAGGGTGTTGAATTGTTCAATGCCCTTTTATTATCTAAAAGAAAGGTTAAATAGGTGAAAATTATGTCAGCAAAGAAAGATGAAACTGTTGTACAGGCAACAGAAAACGCAGAACAGAAAACAGAAAACGCAGAACAGAAAACAGAAAACGCAGAACAGAAAACGGAAAACGCAGAACAGGCAGTTGTAGACACAGCCAAAAAGTATCTGGTGAAGGTTACCGATAACCCCAGTTATTGCGGGATTGGTGCAGGTGGTGTTCAGTTTGCAAATGGTCTGGCGGTTATCGAATCTGCAAGAATGGCGGCATGGTTCAAGGAGCACAAAGGTTACACAGTAACTGAACAGTAAGAAAAGGCGGTGTTCTTAATGATCGTAAAAACTGAAACTTTGCTTTCAATGGATGAATTTAAGGGAATGAATGCGGATGTGCTTTCCATGAAACTTGAAGCTGTTGAAAGCCTGATCAGAAGTTACACCAATAATAATTTTCAGAACCGTAATATGAGGATTGAAACTCCGGTTGTGAGTGGTATGATACGTGGTCACTCACCTTTCTTTAAGGTGGGTGATACCGTACAGATTTCACAATCTATGGTGAATGATGGCTTGTATGTGATCATGGGAATTACAGGCGAAGGAATAGTGCTTGATAAAGATTTGTACGATTTCCCATTGAACACGATAACAAAGGTGACTTATCCGGCTGATGTTCAGAAAGGTGTGATTGATCTTATGATTTGGGAAAAGGGAAACCGACAGAAAGTTGGTATCAAATCTGAAACACTGTCAAGACATTCTGTGACATATTATGATCAGGATGCAAGCAATCAGGTTATGGGTTATCCGGTATCGTTACTTGGATTCTTAAAACCGTATATGAAGCCGAGATTTTAAGTTAGGAGATAATTTGATGATTGGTGGAAACACAACAGTTAATATTCAGATAAAAACAGGTGCAAGTGGGAACGGGATCGGTGAAAAAGTTTCAAAGTGGGAAAATATTCAGACTATAATTGGATTTTTGGATTTGTTAGACGAAGATACGAAACGCAGTACCTATAAAACAAAAATTCAGGAATCTACACATATTTTTATTTCTGATTATGTGAAACTTGATAAACGCATCAAAACAGAAAATAGCCGTCTTGTTGATGAAGATGGACTAACGTATGATATTTTGCTGATTGATGATCCAATGAAAATGCATAAGCAATTAGAAATTTATCTGAAATATACAGGTGGGTGATGATATGGCAGTAGAATTTACGGATAACAGTGCAAAGGTGAAAGCAGCTATTAATGAAGCATCCATTGCTTATCTGTACGAAGCGGGCGGTGAGCTGGAAGCGCAGGTTAAAAGAAATACGCGAGTAGATACCGGACAAACAAAAGGGCAGTGGCAATATGTTGTCGATGAATCAAAACTTGAAACAGTTGTAGGGAATTCACTTGAAAATGCCATTTGGGAAGAATTTGGCACTGGCGAATATGCCTTAAATGGAGATGGAAGAAAAGGCGGCTGGTACTATGTTGATAAGAGAGGTGTAGGACATTTTACCAAAGGTAAAACGCCGTCAAGAGCGTTTCAGAAAGCGTTTACATCACTCAAAGCGGCACTTATTAAGCGGGCAGAAGATGTATTGAAAGCGAGGTTAAATGAATGAGCATAGAATCACTTGGAATTGTGTCTGAGTTTATGGAATCACTCGGTTTGAATTATGAATTTATGGAATGGACCTCTGATCCTGTTTATCCTTACTTTGTGGGTGAATATCAGGAAATACCACAACCAAATGAAGATGGTGAAGAAGAATCAACTTTCATTCTTACCGGATTTTCAAGGGATTCTTGGATTCAATTAGAGGAAGCAAAGGAAAAAATAAAAGAGCATTTTTCAAAAGTTGGAAAAATTGTCACTACTGAATCAAATTCAGCGATGGCAATTTTTTATGCAAATAGTTTCCCTATACAAACAGGGGATGCAGAACTAAAAAAGATACAAATAAATTTAACAGTAAAAGAATGGAGCGTGAATTGACATGAGAAAATCAGGAATTACAAAAACAACACCGCAGGATTTTATTCTAAACGCAGGTGTGGTGTTTAAAAATTTCAAATATATTTGGCGGGAAGCAAAGGAAATAACAGAAGGAGTGTATGAAAAAGGTGCGATAGAAATTGTTGAGGACGGAACAACGGAAACCGATAACACAATTCAGATCAGTAAGGTGAGAAATCCAAGTGTATCATTCATTACATTAGATACGGCATATACTGCCCCCGCCGTCGGTGATCATATTATCGGTGCATGGGATGATTCAGCAGAAAACGTCCTTGGTGCTACTTCCGGCGGTAATAAACTTTCTATTGTGCCGGAGATCAATCAGATTGATGTAGACGGTGCACTTGTTAAAGTAAAAGGATTGACCTTAAAGCAGGGAGAAACAGGAAGCCTTGAAACAAATCTTGCACAGCACACAAAGGAATCATTTATCAGAGCTATTGTAGGTACAGAGCAGGATTCTTTGATTAAAGGATATTCACAGTTAACGACTAAGTCTTTGATTGAAGCATCTGATTATTTGGATAATATTGCCTATGTTGGCACTATGTCGGATGGTACAGAATGTATTGTTATTATGGAAAATGTACTTTGTACATCCGGCTTTGAGATAGAAGCAAAGAACAAAGAAACCGCGGTATTAAAGGCAACCTTTGAATGTAACGCAGGATTTGAAGATTCTCACGATACATTACCCATTTATATTTTTGTACCCCAGAAAGAAATAGCATAGTAGAAAAGGAGAAAATAGAGGATGGATGAAAAACAGGTTGAAAATGCGAAAGTAGTTGAAGCTAGTGAAACGGTGCAGCAGGAAGAAACTATTGAAAGACCATATAAGTTAAGGAATTTGAAAGATAGTGACCTGTTCCCTATGCTGAATATTTTGAAAAAAATCGGGATTAAAGATTTTAAAAGCGCATTTATTCAGGTGGCAGACGGAGAAAAGACAATCAAAGACATTGGTGCTTTGGTAGCTGTTGATCTGGCTGATATTTTAATCGGGAATCTGCCAAAAGTTGAAGAAGAAATATATTCTTTATGGTCAGATATTTCAGGAATTCCTGCAGAAGAAATTAAAGAGATGGAATTTGGCACACTTCCTCTTATGATCGCGGACACTTTTTCTAAAGCGAGAAATACATCTTTTTTCAAGGTGCTTACCAAATTGCTTTAATAGGAGAATTTCAATTTATGGACTTGCTGTATTCAAGATACGCAAGTCCTATTGAATTTATGAGTACCTATATTAATCAGGGGCGATTTGGCGAATTTGTTTCGGAAATACTGGCATTAGATGCCATAAGAAAAAAAGATGAAGCAAAAGAAAAAAATGATGATAGGTTATGGGATGCATATGTACATAGTATGTCGGACAAGACATTTGTCGAATGGAAGAAAGATTTAGAAGTAAATAAAAAACCTGTAAATTATTCCATGACCAACAAAGAAATAAAAGAAGTTAAACAACAGGCTGCTGATATTTTAAAGAAGATATCACCTGTTTAAATGAAATGTAAGACATTCTCCCGCTATTTGCAGCGGGAGAGTTCATTTGTTTTTTAATAAGTAGAAATTTAGGGACTGATTTTTTAGCGAATCAGTCTTTTTTTGTATACAGAGAAAAGGAAATCTGTTATGGAACTCTTTAAACTTCTTGGAACAATTGCAATAGATACATCTGGTGTTGATTCTGCTGTATCGACTGTAAAAAGTAAAATGGAGTCTTTAGGTGAAAAAATAGAATCAGTTGGTAGTAAAGTATCGGGAATCGGAACAAAACTGACACTTGGTGTTACGACACCGCTCACCTTTTTAGGCAAAAGTGCCATTACAACAGCGGCAGATTTTGAGTCTGCAATGTCTGAGGTTGGGGCAATATCAGGAGCAACAGGTGCAGATTTTAAAGCATTAGAAGAAAAAGCAAAAGAGATGGGAAGAACTACCAAGTTTTCTGCTTCTGAATCAGCCGAAGCATTAAAGTATATGGCTATGGCCGGATGGAAAACGGAAGATATGCTGAATGGCTTGGATGGCATTTTAAATCTTGCAGCAGCTTCCGGCGCAGAGTTAGGAACTACTTCTGACATTGTGACGGATGCACTTACAGCTATGGGATATAGTGCTGGTGATGCAGGGCATCTTGCAGATGTTATGGCAGCAGCATCCAGTAATGCAAATACCAATGTAGAATTGATGGGCGAAACCTTTAAATATGCAGGAACAATGGCAGGAACTATGGGCTATGAAATGGAAGATGTTGCCCTTGCAATTGGATTGATGGCAAATAGTGGTATTAAAGGAAGTATGGCTGGTACTTCGCTTAATGCAATTATTTCCAGGCTTGCCACAAATACAAGCGGTGCTACAGACTGCATTAATGAACTCGGAGTAGAATTTTACAATGCAGATGGTTCAGCAAGAGATTTTGGAGATGTCATGGATGACCTCAGGGAAGCGACAAAAGGGCTGACCACAGAGCAGCAGGCAGAGATTGCTTCTACTGTAGCTGGGGAAGAAGCTAAAAAAGGTTTCCTGGCTATCCTGAATGCAACAGAAAGTGACTACAATAAACTAAGGACAGCCATTGACAACTGTGACGGTTCGGCCCAAAGCATGGCCGATACAATGAATGATAATTTAAACGGTCAATTAACACTGCTTAAATCACAGTTAGAAGGTCTTGCTATTCAGTTTGTTACTTTAATTATGCCTTACTTAAAGCAGGGGGTAGAATGGCTGTCTAAAGTGTGTGATTGGATAGCTGGATTGGATGATAATACAAAGAAAATGATTATGACTGTGGCTGGTATTGCTGCTGTAGCAGGTCCCGTATTAGTAATTGGCGGAAAGGTTATATCGGGAGCCGGGAAAATCATTTCTGGTGTATCTGGTATTGTCGCCATTGTAGGTAAGCTATCTCCTGCAATTGGCGGTGTGATTTCGATTGGTGGAAAACTCATAGGCGGCGTAGGATCGCTAGTAGCTAAGGTGGGTTCTGGTTTGCTTCCTGCACTTGCTTCTATACCTGCACCGGTGTGGATTGTCATAGCAGTTTTGGGAGCCTTGGTAGTAGCCGGAGTTGCCATCTATAAAAATTGGGATGAAATTAAAGAGTTTGGTTCAAAAATATGGTCATCTATTAAAGATTTCGTAGGTAATGCTATCGAAGGTATTATAGGATTTTTCTCAAAAGTTGTAGATTTTATAAGCAATAACTGGCAGGGATTATTGACTTTTATTGTGAATCCTTTTATTGGTGGTTTTAAGCTACTTTATGATAATTGCGAGACATTTCGGAATTTTATTGATGGATTTCTAAATAATTTAAAAGAGGGATTTCAAAATTTTAAAGATAATATTTCCGAGAGATTCAATGAATTAAGGACAAATATTGCAGAAAAAGCCCATGAGATAAAAGAAAATGTTTCTGAAAAGTTTTCGGAAATGAAAGAATCTGTTGTTTCTAAAGTTGAGGAATTAAAAGCCGGGGCAATTGAAAAAATCAGTGACTTAAAAGAAAGGGCACATGAAAAAGTTTCAGAGATGAAGGAAGCAGTTGTTTCTAAAGTCGAGGAAATGAAAGAAAATGCATCATCTAAGATTCATGAAATGAGCGAAAAAGTTTCTTCTGGATTCCAAGAGATGAAGGATAGAGCCACAGAGAAATTCTCTGACCTGAAAGAAAAATGGACATCAAAATTTACAGAAACCAAAGAAAAGATGATATCTGAAGCTACAGAAATGAAGGAAAAGGTTGGGGAAAAATTAGAAGAATTTAAGACATATGCAGTTGAAAAGATTGAGTCCCTTAAGAACAGTTCAGTGCAGAAATTCCACGAATTGAAGGATGCAGCGGGAGCAAAAATATCCGAGTTGTCACAGAAAGGAATTGAAGGATTTAACAGCATTAAGGAAAAAGGCGGTGCTGCAATTAGCAGTTTAAAGGATTTTACAATCGCAAAATTTCATGAAATGGGAGAATCTGCAAGCAGTAAGTTTACAACAGTAGCTAATAGTATAGCAAACATTTTCGATAAGACAAAAGAAAAAGTACACGGTATTGTAGAAGCTATAAAAGGATTTTTTAATTTTGAGTGGAAATTACCTGATATTAAATTACCACACTTTAGTATTGATGGAGAGTTTTCTTTAAATCCCCCTTCTATACCGCATTTTGGTGTTGAATGGTATGCAAACGGTGGTGTGCTGACTAATCCTACAGCATTTGGTTTTAATCCATATTCAGGAAATGTTATGGTTGGCGGTGAAGCGGGAGAAGAAGCGATTGCTCCGGTAGATATTTTAAAGGCATATGTGCGGGAAGCGGTAGCTGACAGCAATGCGAAGTTATATGATGTGTTGAATGCTATTTTGGTTCTATTACAGGAATATATACCTGTAATGGGGAATAAGCAGCTTGTTTTAGACACAGGTACATTGGTGGGAGAACTTGCCGAACCCATGAATGAAGAACTTGGAAGGATTACATATATGAGAGGTAGGCGTAATTGATGAATGGTGCGGTATTTGGAGATAAATTTTCAAAAGATTATAAGGCGATCATGAATTATGCGCGGATTACACCAGCGGCAATCAAGGAAAATTATATTGATATCGCAGGCGGGAATTCATCCATTGATCTGACAGAAGCTGTTGGGGGTGTCGTGTTCGAGGATGGCACGATAGAGTTTATGTTTACACTGATAGATTTTGATAAAAAAGAATCCATGAAGAATGATCTGCATGGAAAAAGAATGCAGATCATTTTGGAGCGTGAAGAGAACTTTTATTATGATGGCAGAGTTACCTGTACAAAAGACGAGTGGATAAACGGGCATTATGAATTGTATTTTACAGCAAAAGTAAAACCATATAAGTACGAAAAGCGTGAAACAATCCATATTGAAAAGGTAAATAATACAGAAAAAGAAATCCGGCTTGTTAATTCAAGGATGCCTATTATGCCTGAAATTAAAGTAGAAGGAAATCTTTATCTAACCTATGAGAATATTCGATACCATTTGACGGATGGTGCATATCAGATTCCAGAAGTAACCTTATATGAAGGATTAAACCGCATAAAGGTATCAGGGATAGGAACGATCCAACTTACCTACAGGAAGGGGCGATTGATTTGATTATTATAAAAAATGGCAATTGTCAAATATATCACCCCAAGAATCCCTATTTACAATTAGTTAACCCTAAACTGACTTTGGAAGATAATGGTGCCGGAAGTCTGACGTTTAAAATCTATGAATCAAATTTGAATTATGAGACAATCCAAAAATTATATCCTGTTATTTCTGTTATCAGGAACAACCAAACCATCTTCAAAGGTAGGGTTATCACAGATAAAAAAGACTTTTATAATGGGAAAAGCGTTGAAGTAGAGGGGCAGCTTACATTCTTCAATGACTCGTATGTTGATCCGTTTGATTTCAGTGGTTCACCGGAAGAACTTTTTAAAATGCTGATTGAGAATCATAATTCGCAGGTAATGGAGTGGCAACAGTTTAAAATAGGCGTAGTCACGGTAAGCGATCCCAATGATTATATAGTTAGAAGCAGTGAGTCGATGCTAAATACATGGGATGCACTAAAGGAAAAATGCTTCAAATCTTCCTTGGGTGGTCATATCCGTATTAGGTATGAAAAAGATGGTGATTATATCGACTGGCTTTCTGACTATGAGACGGTATCGTCACAAAGTATTGAATTCGCGAAGAATTTAATAAATTTAAGTTCTACAGTTGATGCTGCGGAGACATATACCGCCATACGACCTATAGGGGCGGAAGTAGATGGAAAAAAGATTGATATTTCATCGGTAAACGATGGTAAGAGATACATTGTTAATGAGGAAAAAGCAAAAAAATATGGAATTATATATGCACCTGAAAGTGAATCGACATGGAGCGATGTGACATTACCCCAAAACCTTCTTAAAAAGGCAATGGAAAAGCTTTACGGAATATTTATTACCTTGAAGGAAACTTATGAGATCAATGCGGTTGATCTGAATTTAACAGATGAAAATATAGAAGCGTTGAATATTTGTGAATATGTTCCCGTTATAAGCCGAATGCACAATATTAACAGCAAATATTTGTTAAGTAAGGCTGACATTTATATAGCTGAACCACAGAATACAGTTTATTATCTGGGGGCAACGAAAAGAACGCTCAGCGATTTGAATAGCAGTAATTCAAAAACGGCTACGGCAGATATCCCAAAGGATATTAGCGCGTTTAATAACGATGCAAAGTATGTATCAGAGCAGCAGGCAGAGGAAATTTTGGGAGAATATGCAAAGACAGAAGATGTAGAAAATATCGTAACACACTACATGGAGCAAGTACCTGCGGGGAAAGATGGCAAGGACGGCGCAAATGGTTTATCTGCTTATGAAGTGGCACTTGCCAATGGGTTTGAGGGAACAGAAGGGGATTGGCTCACGTCATTAAAGGGTTCCGATGGAGTTGACGGAAGTGATGGTGTAGATGGATTATCGGCATATGAGGTTGCAAAAAATAACGGATTTATAGGAACACAAATAGAATGGCTAACATCTCTAAAAGGTGATCGGGGGGATGTTGGTGCAGACGGCTATACACCGATAAAGGGAATTGATTATTGGACGGAAAGCGATATGAACACCATAAAAGAGTATATAAGTTATGAACTGGGGGTTGTAGAAAATGGCTCTTACTGACAAACTGACTGCAATAGCAAATGCGATAAGGAGCAAAACAGGGCAAAGTGAAAAGTTGACACTAAGCGAAATGGCAGCAGCGATATATAACATAGACACGTCTGGTGGTACCGGAAGCGGTGACAGCTTTGGGATCAAATATATTTATTCAAATGTAGATACATTTTCGAATATCTATGACTTTACTACTCAGCTTGGAAGGTTGGCATCAATTCCATTGGGGGAATATCCCCCTGATATTTTTAAAATCAATGTTAGTATAGTTCCGACTTTTACTACAGATTTTGCAGCAATATCAAAAGAAATTATAGAGGTGTGATATGTATTTTAGAAAATATTTTGCAGGAAATACTATAGGAGCATTGAATGAAAGGCAAACAGGTGTAACATTTGGTGCAGCTTCAACTACATATACTGTTTATAAAAATCAAACAAAAATTTTGGGTAATGCAATTGCAGAAACTTTAAGATCCGCAGGAATGAATGCTGTCTACGATGAACAAAACTTTATTCTTTATCCTGATAAGGATGAAGGATTCGGAATCGGAATAATCAAAACCGCTTTGGCAACACATACTTTTGTGTTTTTTGGTTCGGATGCTACATTAAATTCAGCAGCGGTTACTTCTTCCGGCACATCATACCAGCCATTTGACGCGAGTGGGGACGCTTATAAATTTTATGTAACTGTTATCGGTGATCCGCAAAGTCTATTAAGGGTACATATTGGGACATATTCAAGTGTTACATCTACCTCTTATGGGTTTGCAATCGGGGTCGGAAAAGATATTAGAAATAACAGAAAAGTAAGATTTACTACGTCAAATCCAACTTATTCAACAGTTGCTTTTTTTACTAGATATGCAGATGACTGTTCGTTGGTTGATGGGATTACATATAGCGGTGGTGCTTCTTTTTCGCAAACAGCTGTTACAGGGACTACAGGATATTTAATGCTGATTCCGGCATTTGCAACAAACGGATTTATTACTATGGATAACGCTTTCATTGGCTGTTCAATATTAAATTCTGGTAGTACAGCGTTTTATAGTATAAATGGAGAAGAATATTATTATCCGGCTAGCACATTATTGTTAAAATGTCCAACACAAATAAGTATCTAAAAGGAGATGATGAAACGTGACAACATTAGAATTACAATTAGAAAATCAGCTTTTGACTATTCTAAACCAAGAAATCATAGCAAGCGGTGATACAAACACTGATCAATGCGCTTTTTCTTTTAGTGACGAATGGGAAGGGTATGTTAAAACAGCGGTATTCTATCAGGACAAAGCTAATACACAATATGTGGTACTTGAATCCGATGATACCTGTATGATTCCGGCTACTGCAATGGCAAGAGAAGGGAATCTTCACATAGGTGTATTCGGGATCAGTGGGTCTAAGGTGCTTACTTCTACAGTAGAAACAATTTATATCAATGAAGGTGCAATATCCGGTGAAGGGATTAGTACAGAGCCGAGTGATGATGTGTTCCTTGCGATTGTTGCACAGTATCAAGGTATAGCGGAACTGATGCATACTTATGATGAAAAAGCAACAGAATTGTTGAATCAGACTGCTAACTTGAATAAGGAAACGCAACAGGCGATCGCAGAGCAAAACGAAATATTACAGAGTCTTAATGCCTTTGACGTAACAGAACTTGGATACAGAATGTCTGCTATGGAAATGACCTTAAGCGGTTATGGGAATATTATCAAAGAAGAACATGAAAAACTTGATAATAAGTTACAAATCATTGAGGACAGTGCGTTTTTGATTGAGAATGTTGAGGTAACGTTCAATGAGGATAACGAGTATATCCTAAATGATGGGCGGATAACGGATAAGTGTATTGTAAATGCATATTTTGACGCGATATCTGTTGAAAGCGCATTAAACCATGCAATTTATGTAGAATCCTTTGACGGATACATCAGATTTTCCACAACAACAAAATTTGATGATACATTGATATGCACGATTGAAGTAAGGAGGTACTAATCTATGTTAGGAAGAACGAATGCGGTATATGCAGAAAGTACAGAAACGGCATCTTTGTCTTTTGAAAGTGAATCTATATTAACCCCTTCGTCTAGTGATATATGGAAAATTGAATATATAAATAATGTATATTTTGTCTTTTTGGATAATTTTTCTGTTTTGTTTGGTACAGACATAAGTAGTTTGAAAATCCTGCAAAAAGAGGGAAGTAATCTATTAGCAACGCATGTTGTTTATAAAGATGAAACATATGCATTTATATCTACAAGTGTAACCTTATCAAGCTCCGGTACACAATATTTTAACGTATATATATCAACAGATTTAATAGATTTTGATGTCATTACGATTTCAAATAATATTTTAAAAGGTACAGACTTATTTGGAATTTTTTTAAGTAGCACAAAAAAGATCATTGTAATGACACAGCGTTGTTTAGGTATATTTGACTCGTTCAATGAAATGAAAGAGGGAACAGCTTCAATCGTTGAATTTACATATATATCAATTAATTCAACGAAAGACTCAAAAAATCAAAAAAGAAAAACCAGAATTTTAAATGATAGAATATTCACTGGGTATGATGGGGATTCGAGCCCATATGTTATTACGTTGGATGGTAATAAAGAAACTATAGTAGATCAACCAGCCATTATACATGGAAAATTTTATTTTTGTAATTCTACGTACCCTAGTACAACTATAATTTATTATTCGCTAAATGGTGTTGATTATTTAAAGATAGCCGAGGTAGATATATTTTTTAAAAGCATTGAACTTGTAGAATATGAGGATGGTGCTATTGGTATTTTAGCAAAAACAAATGATACTTACGGTTTTGCATTAGTTGAAGCAAATTCTGAAATTTCCAACGCGTTGAGTAATCTCGTAGACGGAAAAGGTATAATTGGAACGATTAATTGCTTTTGCAATGTCGGTATGTATACATATTTAGGTTGCACAGGTGGCGTAATTATGAAAACATGGGTTGATTATTCTGGTAAGGGTAATACCCCAAATGTGACCGTGTTAAAGACCTTGAGTGCAAAACAGGCATTGAATGAATCAAAGTCATACACAAATGAACAGATTGCAGCGTTGGAAGAAAGAGTAGCAGCGTTGGAAGCGTTAACAACAATCTCAACTGAGTGATTTATTTGTATTATATCAAAGAAAGTATAAAAACCGCTTATATGACTGTTATATGAGGTCATAAAGGCGGTTTTTGTATTAAATAAAATTATAAAGAAAAGAGGAAAAAATATGGAAAAGAACAATGTTGTAAGAATGGTAACTACAGGATGTGCAGGGATCGTATCGGCGGTGGCGGCATGGCTGTTTGCCAGGCTGGGAATTCTGCTGTATGTGATCGTAACACTGGCGGTGATGATGTGTATTGACTATCTGACTGGAATGCTGGCAAGCAAGTACGAGGCGATTGATCATCCCAATGATGCAAATTATGGATGGAATTCCAAAAAGGGAGCGAAAGGAATTATCAAGAAAGTGGGTTATCTGTGTGTGATTACTGTAGCGATCGTGGTAGACTACATCATTATGCAAGTGGCAGAGACTGCTGGAATCGAAACAAATATTAAGGCTTTTTTCGGACTGCTGGTGACTGTATGGTATCTCCTGAATGAGCTTCTTTCCATTATTGAAAATGTCGGCAGGATGGGGGCACCGGTACCGGAATGGCTTACCAAGTACATAGCGGTGCTGAAAAATAAGATTGATACAAAAGGTGGCGAGTGATCATGGTAATAGGAGTAAACTGTGGGCATACAGTCAACGGTGCCGGTTATGGCGCCGTTGGCATTATTAAGGAAAGCGAGCATACAAGGCTGGTAGGACAGGCACTTATGGACTTGCTCAGGGCAGCAGGCATAGAAGTCATTGATTGCACAATAGATTCGGCAAATAGTCAGAACGAATATCTGGCTGCCGCCGTGGAACTTGCCAACAAGCAGGAACTTGACTGGTTTATTAGCATCCACTTCAATGCATCCTCAGCACATACCGGTCATGGCGTGGAGGTTTATACTTATGAGGGCAGACCGTATCAGGATGCACTGGATGTGTGCAGCGGTATAGCAGCCCTTGGCTTTACAAATCGCGGAGTTAAAGCCGGAACTGGGCTGTATGTGATCAGGAAAACGAAAGCCAAGGCCATGCTGATTGAATGCTGCTTTTGCGACAATGAAGAGGATGTTGCTTTATACAATGCAGTAGGAGCACAGGGAATTGCTAAGGCGATCTGTAATGCCATCCTGCCGTACGCAGAAGATCAGAATATGGGAACACCAATCATGGGAAACAGCAAAGCAACAGCAGAGCAGCTAAATGCTTTACTGTTAGCTAAGAATCCACAAGCAACAGGTTATCTGCATCTTGCCGAGATTTTCTTAGAGGAAGGTGTAAAAGAAGGTGTAAGAGGTGACGGAGCATTCTGCCAGGCGTTGATCGAAACAGGATGTTTCAAGTTTGGCGGTGATGTGCAGCCGGATCAGCATAACTATGCAGGACTTGGAGCTACAGGCGGCGTACCGGGGCTTTCCTTCCAGGATGACAGGACAGGCATCAGGGCACAAATCCAGCATCTTAAGGGATATGCAACCACTAGCCCATTGATTCAAGAATGTGTTGATCCCAGATATAAATATGTCAGTAAGGGCTGTGCTCCAACCTTTGAACAGCTTTCGGGGAAATGGGCGGTGCCGGGATATTCTGGGTATGCAAGCCTTGAAGCGGCATGGGCTGCGAAAGATTCCTATGGGGATCACATCGTGCAGTTACTTGATCTGGCAGTAGGAAAGGAAGTTGCGCCGATGCAACCGGACAATACCGATCGGGACGAAACAGCGCCGGAAGGAATGCTGTATGTAGTCCAGGTGGGAGCTTATAAGAGTCTGAATAATGCTAAGACATTGCAGGATAGACTAAAGAAGACAGGGATTATTTCAGAGGTTAATTTATATAAAATAGAAACAAGTAACATAAAGTAAAAAATCATGTTGCATTTCGTGTTGCATAGCTTGAATTTTTATCTCAAAAATAAGAATTGAGATTCCGTTTATAGCATTAAACAAACAACTTAAAAATCCCGTATTTATGCGTTTTTTCAACTATTCGCATAAATACGGGATTTCTTCAATTACTGCGGAAGATGGGACTTGAACCCACACGACCTTGCGGTCACAAGATCCTTAGTCTTGCTCGTCTGCCAATTCCGACACTTCCGCGTACGTTTCACAACGCAAGTAATATAATACTGTTTTTGTTAAAAAAAGTCAATAGCTTTTTGCAAAATATTTCAGTGGAATTTTTCAGTGTTTTTTAAAAGTTTAACAAAATAAATTTTTTTGTTTAAAAAGTCTTTCAGTAAAAAGCAAGACACGATATACTAATATACAAATATGAATGAGGCATGAAGGATTTACCATAAATGTATAGGTAAAGCAACAATATAAGGTAAGGAGTGAGCAATATGTATGAATTTACAGATGATTGTCTGATTGGCGTAGAAAAACTGGATAATGAGCATAGGGAGTTATTTCGGATTATCAATGAAGCTATGAATCTGCTTGGCAATGAGTTCAAAGAAGATAAGTATGATGATATTGTGCAGATTCTAAACGAATTGAAAGACTACACGGAGTATCATTTCCGCCATGAAGAGAAGTATATGGAGGAGATTAACCATCCGGAGTTGTTGCTTCAGAAAAGACAGCATATGGAATTTACAGCGAAAATAAATGAACTGGATGCAATTGTTGATTTCCGGGAACAGCATGAAGTATTGGAGGAACTGTTAAAGTATCTTGTCACATGGTTATACCGTCATATTATCGGCAGTGATATTATGATTGGTAAAATGATGCCCATGGAGCAGTGGGAGAAACAGCCCAAATTTGTCTTTTCTGATGAATATTACACCGGTATTGAGTTTGTGGATAATGAGCATAAAGAGCTTTTCCGTATTATCGAAGATGTTAATCAGGTAATTATGAATGATTATGTTCATGATAAATATGACGAGATTGTGCGCCTGTTGGAAGAATTAAAGAATTATACCCAGTATCATTTCAATGATGAAGAAGAGTATATGACAAAAATCGGCTATGAAGGGTTGGGGGCACAGAAGAAAGCACATGATGCATTCATAAATCGTCTGGAGGAGTTAGATTTAGAAGAGATTGATGATAACCAACAGCAGACGCTGGAAGAACTTATGGAATTTTTGACTAGTTGGCTTGTAAATCATATTTTACATATGGATAAGAAGATTAAATAGAAAGTTAAGCCAGGGATCAAAGGAGAAAATGAGAGCGGCAAAAGCAAAAAGTTGAAAAAGAATAAAAGTTAAAAAATGGGCTTGACATGCGGAGCAAAAGAAGATACAATATCAATTGTTCGCAGAAGTGGCGGAATTGGCAGACGCGCACGGTTCAGGTCCGTGTGGTGGCAACACCATGAGGGTTCAAGTCCCTTCTTCTGCATGGAAGAGATAATCGAAAGATTATCTCTTTTTCTTTACAAAAGCATTATTGTAAAAAGGAAAAAATCATAAAAAACGGAAAGGTAAGTTGCCAACAGAGTGTTGATATACTCCCGCCAATACAGTTGTTTGCTTTTTCATAAAGAGTATGTTAGAATATAACCCGATTCAGTGACAGTTGCGAAAGATTTCGGAGGAGTATTATGAATAAGAGAATGAAAATAACATTGGCAGCTGTTGCCGCTATGTTTATCATTGCTGCTTGCAGCAACGCTGCTGAGAACACAACGACTGTAGGAGAAAATGTAGTCCCGGAGGCGTCTTCTGGGGAGATGCTGGTAGATGGTTTGGAATACTTATTAAGCGAGGATAAGGAAGATATTATACAGATTCCTGATGCGATGGAATCTGTATCGGATACCGAATCGGAAGAAGCGGATACGATAGAAGAATTTGAGGATATCCCCACAGACGATAGGGAGGCAGATACAGAACAGGTGGAACTGATTCTGTATTATAGTAACGGAACCTTTGACAGTCTTGATTCTGATCTTGTGGAAGCAGAGAAACTGACTGCCGAGACACTCATATCTGCGCTTTCCAGACATAATATTGTATCATTGGATACCAAGGTACTCTCTTTTGAGGAAGAGGAAATAGTGGGCGGTAAGATATTGCATCTGGACTTGTCTAAGGCAATTGATGAGTATTTAAGAACGATGACCAGAGAGGCAGAGAGTATTATTATTGCATCCATTACAGATACCTTCTTGGAAAATTATAAGGCTGATTCTATTTATATTACCGTAGATGGAGAGCCGCTTACGACTCCATATGCCGTGTATGATGAGCCTTTAAAAAAGTGTATGCCGCAGGATCTGATAGAGAATGTGGAAAGCGTAGAAGAAGAGGAAAAGGAAAATGGCAGAGATTAGTGCGCGTGAACAGTTGATATTTGATATTACACAGATTGAGTGGGATATGTTTCAGCATGTCTATAATACAGGCGGCAGAGCATCCTGTCAGGATGATCCTGACACCTTTTTCAAGATGCGTATGAGCCAGTGGATGGTCTATTCTGATGAGGTGCTTCACAGTTATTTGGAAGACTGTGAGAATGCTTATCAGGAGGGGAGAAATCTTCTGTTTGAAAAGTATGGCAGGATGATGGAGACTACATTCCCGGAGGAATATGAGCAGATTAAGGAGCATCTGCCTGATGTTTCTGATAAGGAAGAGCTTGTAGAGAAGATTGTGAAGATCAATCTGGAATGGGATGCGAAGATGTTAGAAGAGTATCCGAATCTGCGTAACAGGGGCAGAGTGCTCACAACTGCAGAGGACGGTATCATGGCAGGATCGTCCATGGAGAGTTATTTGAGATGTGAATTGTTGTCCTATTCTAAGAAGACATTGGAACTGATCCGGCAGGAGACAGAGGAAGCATATCAAAAAGGCGAGAGCCTGTTGAAACAGACCATCGCCAATGAAACGTTATTCTACGGCTATACTTCCCTGGAAGAAGCGGAAGAAAAACACGGTAAACTTTAAAAAAATTTAAAAATGCAAGCGTCTGCGTACTTCGTTGCGCAGGCGTTTTTTAGCGAGAATCGTAATCAGCGCTATGTCGATGATGACACATACGGTTAATACTACTGCCGACCATGTAATCGCATAGGGGCGGTTTATAAGATGCCGGATCAGCAGTTCCAACGATACACAGAATGCCGGAATCTCTATGAACAGGTAGAGTGCACCGGACAGGATCGTAAAGGGAAAGATCTTGGCAAGCAGCGTATATAGTTCCATCATGCCCGTCAAAAGGATGGCAATGGGAAGTCCCAATTGCCAAAACCATACATCGGAAGAGGTTAAGCGGCTGATTAGAAACAGATAGACCGCTATAGCAAGTCCGTCCGAAAGTAAAGAGATATAAAGCGGTGTCTTACTGTAGAAGACCGCCGGAAAGGTAAAGACGAACAGGCAGATACAGATGCCGATTACCAGAAGCGACCATAGAGAAGCATGAAATACCAGCAGATTTAACAGCAGGCAGGTTACACTTGTGGCAGTCAGGACCACGGACAGCAGGATGCCTAAATCCTTGCGCTTCACGGTTTCCACCTGTCCTTTGTTAGCAGGATAGGGGGAAGAAGGTAATTCTTTGTTTTTTTCATTCGGATTAATAACGGGTGTATTGCAAAGGGGACAAGCCTGCAAGGATGGTTCCAGCTCTACACCGCAGTTGACACAGTATGACATAATGGATTCCTTTCTTTCTATATCGTTTCAAAATCACGGTTGCTTTCAATTCTGACATGGATGCCGTCCTGTACCAATTTGCGGAAAAAGTAGCGTTCCACATCGGCTTCCACAATACTGCTGGCAAAGTTGATAGTCAGGATATCTTCGAAACTGATAATGGCGCAGTTGGTACGGGAAGAGAATGGCTGGCCCATATAAATATCGAAGCGTTCGATGTGGGGCTTCATGCTTTCAGGTACTTGGAGTGCGCCCATGTTGGTGAGTCCGGCGGAAGAATTTTTATCCTGTACTTTCGTGTAAAAGGTGCGGACTACCAGATCTTTGATAAAAAGAGGTACTACGCGGATCACAGGATTGCGCTGTGTGGCAGCGTTGGTAGTGATATCGCCGCGCAGAAATTTCTCGTTGATATAATAACGCATGTAATGATGAATCTGGTTTACAATCTCTTCAAAGGTATATTCTCCGAGACGGGGGTCTATAGAAGGATATACCATAGTAATGAAATTGCGCAGTGTCCTGGAAGGGAAGAAGCGGCGCAGGTTGACCGGCATGGCGATCCGTACCGGACGCAGCTTTAAGTGGAACTCCTGAGACTGCTTTTGCAGTAAGGCATACAGAAGCACCGCATTCAGATATTCCGTGATGCTGGCGTTGTACTTTTTAGCTACCGTTACGACTTCTTTGACAGATAAGACACCGTCTATAATGTTTAACGTATAAAACGGTTCCTTAGTGCCGCGGATACGATAGGTCTTCTCTGCGGGGCGGGGCGGTCTTACCTGGGCATGGGCATAGCGCATATAAGCATCTTCCAATTCCTCAGGATCAGGTTGGCTATGGATATCCAGCACGAAGCCGGAAGGCGTGATTGGGTGTCCTTTCAGTTCTAAGTAAACGGCTGTCAGCGTCTGCAGCAGACACATACCGCCTGTGCCGTCTCCCAGACAATGATGTGCTTCCAGGGCAATTCTGTTTTCATAATAGTAAACCCTAATAAGATAACGATTGTTACTCTTGAAATCCATTGGCATACAGGGATTCTTGATATCCTCCCTGACGTAGGGACCGGGGCGGTTATTCGGCTCTAAGTACCGCCAGAACATCCCTTTGCGAATGGCAACTTTATAAGTGGGAAAACGGGGAAGTGTCCTGTCAAGGGCTTCTTGCAGCAGATCGGAATCGACAGGCTCTTTCAGTACCACTGAGAGTCGGTAGACGGAAGAAAAATCACGTCGCTGCAGGGTGGGATAGACGATGGCGGACAGATCCAGTTTGTACCAGACATCTTTTTTGCCTTTACCCGATGATTTCGTTTTAGAAGTTGATAAATCTTGCTTTGCCATGAGTGTTTCGGAGTCCTTTTATTTTTCATGAACTGTTAGTAATAGCCGCGGAGGAATCAGGGAGATTCGTTCCGTTCTGTAAATGCATGAATTAAACTTATTATACCACAGATTATCATAATTATGGTAAAATATGAGAAATAGATCGTGGTATACGGTGGAATGCAGATAAATACTAAATGGCAGAGGAGATTTTAATGGCAATAGCAGACAGAAAAAATGCGAATTTAATGAATCTGATCAAGAGAGTACACGGTGTTGTAGAGACTGCGGATATCGAGAAGCATAGGCAGTCACAGGATCATTTCGGTGCACTCCTTGGAACCAGTAAAGATGTAATGATTGAGGATTTGGAGATTCGGACGGCGTCAGGAATCGGGATAACGGAGAAGGCAAATACCTGTATTCATGGGGAATGGACTTGTGTAAACCGCGCTCATATGAAGAAGTATGTGATTCTCTATTGTCATGGCGGCGGCTATTCCACAGGCAGCAGCCTGTATGCCAGAACACTGACCAGCAAACTGGCAGCTTCTACCTCTATGGATGTATTAAGCTTTGACTACAGACTGGCGCCGGAGCAACCTTATCCGGCGGCGACAGAGGATGCCATGCAGGTGTGGAATTATCTGATGCTGTTAGGTTACGGAGCAAGGGATATTATAGTGGCAGGAGATTCGGCAGGAGGCAATCTGGCTCTCTCTTTGACGTTAAAGCTTAAAGAGGAAGGACGTCTTTTGCCCCGCGGGCTTGTGCTGATGTCTCCCTGGACGGATTTGACGTCATCCGGTAAATCTCATGTTTCTAAAGCTGCGATTGATCCGGTCTTGAATGCGTCCTATTTGGAAGAGATGATACACAATTATGCTGACGGGCAGGAACTGACAGACCCGTTGATCTCTCCGTTATTTGGGAATTATGAAGGCTTTCCGCCTACTTATATTCAGGTTGGGAGCAATGAGATCTTATTGGACGATTCGGTAATGCTTTATAAGAAGCTTCTGAAAGCAAATGTATCCGTGAAACTGGACATGTTCAAAGGTATGTGGCATGTGTTTCAGATGTCTCCGTTTAAGACGGCTTATGAGGCGATGGATAAGAATGCAGAGTTTATTTATGATGTTTGTCGTTAGGAAGAATGCTGAGAGCATGCGTTCTTTCCAGAGACATGTTTTAATAAATAGCATGTGTTATACTAAAACAATAAAAAATTTGAAGAAAGAAAAAGGATTTAAGCTGTCGGGAGCGAATAATAGAAATAGAGCAGTTGTTTTTTTCAGAGAAGAAAGGCATAGCTATGAATATACGAGAAGGTTTGGAACAATGGGAGAAAGAATATCTCAGTCCCTATGCGATGCTCAGTATGAATTCCAAAGGCAGGATGAAGGAGGAAGAGCAGTGCGATATCCGTCCGGTATTCCAGCGGGATCGGGACAGGATCATACATAGCAAATCTTTCCGAAGACTTAAAGACAAGACCCAGGTATTTTTGACACCGGAGGGAGATCATTACAGAACCCGTCTGACCCATACACTGGAGGTCAGTCAGACTGCAAGAACGATCGCCAAGGCACTGCAGCTAAATGAAGATCTGGTGGAGGCAATTGCCTTAGGCCATGATCTGGGGCATACACCTTTCGGGCATGCCGGGGAGCGGGCGCTTAACAGAGCCTGTCCTTATGGTTTTAAACACAATGAGCAGAGTGTGAGGACTGTGGATCTCCTGGAGAAGGATGGGCAGGGCATTAATTTAACTTATGAAGTCAGAGACGGTATTTTAAATCATCAGACATCCAGTATGCCAAGTACGCTGGAAGGTAAGATTGTCCGTCTGGCAGACAAGATTGCTTATATTCATCATGATATGGATGATGCCGTCAGAGCGGGTATTTTAAAGGAAGCGGATGTGCCAAGGGAGATTGGTTCCGTGATCGGCTACAGCTGCGGGCAGCGTTTGGATTTCTTTATTCATAATATTGTGATAAACAGCAGGGACAAGAATGATATCTGTATGTCGCCGGAAGTGGCGCAGGCAATGCAGAATATGCGTATGTTCATGTTTCAGAATGTATATAAGAATCCCCTCGCGAAGAGCGAGGAAGGTAAGGCAGAGAAAATGATTGTGACATTATATGAGTATTATATGGATCACACGGAGAAACTGCCGAATTTCCTGTTTAAGTTATTGGATGCGGGAGAACCGCTTGAGAAGATTGTATGTGATTATATCAGTTCCATGACAGACCGTTTTGCCATTGCGCAGTATCAGGAGATTTATATTCCGAAAACATGGCATGGTTAGGACGAGATTTGACAGAAGCCGCATAAAGAGGTGTAAAGTGTGAGGGATTACCTATCTAAAAGTCTGTATAAGAATCAATGTGCGGATATCTGCTCTGACATGGAAGTTTAGTAAGAAAAGGCGTGATTGTACAAATGTATTATCCGGAAGAACTGATTGAAGAAGTCAGATTGAAAAATGATATTGTGGATGTGATTTCCGGGTATGTCCGGCTGCAAAAGAAAGGAAGCAGCTATTTTGGACTATGCCCCTTTCACAATGAGAAATCCCCATCATTCTCCGTATCGGGAATCAAACAGATGTATTACTGCTTCGGCTGCGGAGCAGGAGGCAACGTGATTACCTTTTTGATGGAATATGAGAATGCCACGTTTCAGGAAGCGGTTAAGATGTTGGCAGACCGTGCCGGTATCCGGCTGCCTGAGATGGAATACTCAGAGGAGGCGCGCAAGAAAGAGAGCAGGCGGGCGAAGCTTTTAGAGATTAACAAGGAAGCCGCCAAGTATTTTTATTATATGCTGCGTTCCCCTAAGGGACAGGTGGGATACCAATATCTTGCGGGGAGAGAATTGTCGGATGAGACGATGAAAAAATTCGGTCTGGGATTTGCGGATGGCGCCGGATCGGATCTGACAGCTTATCTGCGTTCCAAAGGGTATGCCGATGAATTGATCAAAGAATCCGGCTTGATCGGGTTTGATGAGAAGCGTGGTATGCATGATAAGTTTTGGAACAGGGTTATGTTTCCCATTCAGGACAGCAATCACCGGGTGATCGGATTCGGCGGACGTGTCATGGGAGATGCGAAACCCAAATATTTAAATTCGCCGGAGACCATGATTTTTGATAAGAGCCGAAATCTGTACGGGCTTAATTTTGCCAGAACCTCGCGGAAAGGCAATATTATTCTATGTGAAGGATATATGGATGTAATTGCCATGCACCAGGCGGGATTTACCCAGGCGGTTGCCTCTCTTGGCACAGCCTTTACGACGGGACAAGCCAGTCTGCTTCGAAGATATACGGAAGACGTGCTGCTTGCCTACGACAGTGACGGCGCCGGAGTCAATGCGGCGCTGCGGGCCATCGGCATCTTGAAGGAATCGGGTTTAAGAGGCAAGGTCATTAATATGCAGCCTTACAAAGATCCGGATGAATTTATGAAGAATCTGGGGGCGGAAGCCTTTCAGGAGAGGATCGATCAGGCGGAGAACAGTTTTTTCTTCGAACTGAGGATATTGGAGCAGAATTATAATATGAATGATCCCGAATCCAAGACCGCATTTCACAGAGAGATCGCTAAGAAACTGTGCGGCTTCGAGGAAGAAGTGGAACGGGAGAATTATATAGAGTCTGTGGCAGAGAAGTATCATATCGGATTTGAGAATCTGAGAAAACTTGTAAGCGGTTATGCGGCAAGGACAGGTTTGGTACAGCCGGTTGCCAGACCGAAACCTACCGTGTCACGGAAAGATACACCGGAGGAGAATTCGAAGAGATCCCAGCGTTTACTGCTGACATGGATTACGGAAGAACCGGAATTATATCAGAAAATCAAACCTTATATCGGAGCAGAGGATTTTACCGATGAAATGTACCGGAATGTGGCGGACAAGCTGTTTGCGGATTTGGAGCAGGGTAAATTCAATCCGGCGGCTATTATCAGTACCTTTGAGGAAGAAGAAGAGCAGCGTGCCGTGGCGGAGCTGTTCAATACCAAACTTACTGAGATTACAACACCGCAGGAGCGGGAGAAGGCTTTTCATGATATCATCTATGCGGTGAAGAAGAACAGCTTTGAATACTATTCGGCACGAATGGGAACGGACATGGATGCATTAAATCGGGTGATTTCCGGTAAAAAAGCACTGGAAACGCTCAGTAAAACGCATATTTCCCTGTAATCAGGGGTAGGCTATTCGCAAAAAGATTTCATGTGCGGATAGGATATATAACTTGAAACATAGGAAGGATGGACCAGGTATATGGACGAAAATGTACAGGCAAAGTTTGAGGAACGGCTGAAAGACCTCTTAGCTATTGCAAAGAAGAAAAAGAATGTTTTGGAATATCAGGAGATCAATGATTTCTTTCATGATTTATCGCTGGAAGAAGAGCAGTTTGACAAGATATTGGAAACATTAGAGCAGAATAATGTGGATGTGCTTCGAATTACAGAGGATGACGATGTAGATGACGAGGAAATCATACTGAACGAAGAGGATGAGGTGGATGTTGAGAATATCGATCTATCCGTACCGGACGGGATCAGTATCGAGGACCCTGTCAGAATGTATTTGAAAGAGATCGGTAAAGTGCCGCTTCTTAGCGCAGAGGAAGAGATTGAGCTTGCCAAGAAGATGGAAATGGGCGATCAGGAAGCCAAGAAGCGTCTGGCAGAGGCAAATTTGCGTCTGGTGGTCAGCATCGCGAAACGATATGTGGGACGCGGCATGTTATTCTTAGATTTGATTCAGGAAGGGAATCTGGGTCTGATTAAGGCAGTTGAGAAATTTGATTACCGCAAAGGATATAAATTCTCTACCTATGCAACCTGGTGGATTCGTCAGGCCATTACGAGAGCGATAGCCGATCAGGCGAGAACCATCCGCATTCCGGTGCACATGGTGGAGACGATTAATAAACTGATCCGTGTGAGCAGACAGCTGCTTCAGGAGTTAGGCCGTGAACCTACGCCGGAGGAGATTGCAGAGCAGATGAATATGCCGGTGGAGCGTGTCCGTGAGATTCTTAAGATTTCCCAGGAGCCTGTCTCTTTAGAGACACCGATCGGTGAAGAGGAAGACAGTCATTTGGG
>JAGAPK010000015.1 GCA_017623295.1 Lachnospiraceae bacterium
CTTCTATCCAGGGTGGTAAATTAGAAGGTGATGCAGGTGCAGGCGAAATCTTACTTCTTGACGTTACACCACTTTCCCTTTCTATCGAAACAATGGGCGGTGTTGCAACAAGATTGATTGAAAGAAATACAACAATCCCTACAAAGAAGAGCCAGATTTTCTCCACAGCAGCTGATAATCAGACAGCAGTAGATATCAACGTTGTACAGGGTGAAAGACAGTTTGCGAAAGACAACAAGTCTCTTGGACAGTTCAGACTGGATGGTATCCCGCCAGCAATGAGAGGTGTTCCACAGATCGAAGTTACTTTCGATATCGATGCAAACGGTATTGTTAACGTATCTGCAAAAGATTTAGGAACAGGTAAAGAACAGCACATTACTATCACAGCAGGCTCCAATATGTCTGATGATGAAATCGATAAAGCAGTAAAAGAAGCAGCTGAGTACGAAGCACAGGATAAGAAGAGAAAAGAAGCTATCGATACAAGAAACGATGCAGACTCCTTCGTATTCCAGACAGAAAAAGCACTTGGCGAAGTTGGCGATAAGATTGATGCTTCTGAAAAAGCAGGCGTTGAAGCTGACTTACAGGCTGTAAAAGATATTCTTGAGAAAACAAAAGATCAGGAAATGACAGACAGCCAGATTGATGAATTAAAGGCAGCAAAAGAAAAATTAACAAATTCTGCTCAGTCCTTATTTACAAAAATGTATGAGAATATGCAGCAGGCACAGGGCGGTCCTGATATGGGAGCAGCAGGTGCACAGAGCGCAGATGCAGGTCAGGCAGATGCAGCAGATGATGTTGTAGATGGTGATTACAGAGAAGTCTAGGTAAGAGAGATTTTCGAAAGGCTGCTGAAATATGCAGCCTAAGAAAATCTATTTATATATAGGAAGGTTATTGTTATGGCAGAACAAAAAAGAGATTATTATGAAGTCCTCGGTGTAGACAAAAACGCTGATGACGCAGCAATCAAAAAAGCATATAGAGTTCTGGCTAAAAAATATCATCCCGATATGAACCCCGGTGATGCGGAAGCGGAGAAGAAATTCAAAGAGGCATCCGAAGCATACGCGGTACTAAGTGACCCTGAGAAAAAACGCAAGTATGACCAGTATGGTCATGCTGCGTTTGAAGGTGGAGCTGGCGGCGGTGGATTCGGCGGCTTTGATTTCAATAGTGCAGATTTTGGTGATATCTTTGGTGACATTTTCGGAGATTTCTTCGGTGGAAGCCGTCGTGGCGGCAGCAGAAGCAATGGACCAATGAAAGGCGCCAATATTCGTACGAGCGTACGAATAACCTTTGAAGAGGCTGTTTTTGGTGTTGAGAAAGAAATCGAACTTACATTAAAAGATGAATGTACTACTTGTCACGGCAGCGGTGCAAAGCCTGGAACAAATCCGGAAACTTGCTCTAAGTGTGGTGGTAAAGGTCAGGTTGTCTTTACGCAGCAGTCCTTCTTCGGAACCGTCAGAAATGTGCAGACTTGCCCGGATTGCCAGGGAACAGGTAAAGTTATTAAAGAGAAATGTCCGGATTGTCGTGGAACAGGCTACATTGCCAATAAGAAAAAAATTCAGGTATCTATTCCGGCAGGTATTGACAATGGACAGAGTGTAAGAATCCGTGATAAAGGCGAACCGGGAACAAATGGTGGACCAAGAGGCGACTTACTGGTAGAAGTAGTAGTTGGACGTCACCCAATTTTCCAGAGACAGGACTACAATATTTACTCTACTGTACCAATGTCCTTTGCAGTTGCGGCACTTGGTGGCGATATTGTAATTGATACCGTAGACGGTAAAGTAATTTATGAAGTAAAACCGGGTACACAGACGGATACGAAAGTTCGTCTGAAAGGAAAAGGAGTTCCGTCACTTCGTAATAAAGAAGTACGTGGCGACCACTATGTTACACTGGTAGTTCAAGTACCGGATAAATTATCCCATGAAGCAAAAGAACTGCTGAAACAGTTTGATGAACAGACAGGGGATTCTCTGAATGCTGCGAACCAGGCGGGAGCGACCAAAGAGGAACCTAAAGGTAAAAAGAAATTCTGGAAATAAAAATATAAAAACAGCTAAAAACATATGCGCCAATCTTTTCTTTTGAAGAGATTGGTGTATTTTTGTTGCAAATAATGACAAAAGTATGTGATTTTTACTATTGATTATTGAATTAGGATAAGTAATAATTAAATTGGAACTTTGTGGTATAAGTTGTGAAAGGGATAGTGTATGAAGAAAAAGATGGTAGGAAAAATTGTTTTCATTCTATTGGTACTACTGATTGTATTCTTTATCGGATGGTATTTTCTGTTCTGTCATGTGGGGGTTGGCCCGGCATTTCCGTTTCTTCCGGAACAGGAAGTAAAAATGGAGAGTACTGCAGTGGAGACCTTGGGAGAAAGTCAGTTGATGACTTTTGCAGAAACAGAAGAACAGGCAAAAGAAATTGCAGAGCAATACGGAATTGAATTTGTTTCTCTGGAAGAAGGTATAGCAGTATACACTACAGAAGAAAAAGTGGAAGACGTAATTGCCAGAGGTAAAGAAAACGGTTATCCTGAACTTTATTTGAATTATGTTAAAACAGTAAATTAAACAACTATCAACAATATAACAAGCGTGTAAAGGATGAGGAGAGAGACATGAAACGAAAGGGAATGAAAAAAGTTCTGTTATCATTATTACTTTCTGCAGTTATGATAGCAGAACCGGCAGCAACTACTATGGTTGCGTATGCTGTGGAGTCAGATGCAAATCAGCAGTCTGAGAATAGCGGAACAGAAAATGAAAGCGGCAGCGAAGAAAACAGTGGAACAGGAACCGAAAGCGGCAGCGGAGAAAACGGTGGAACAGGAACCGAAAGCGGCAGCGGAGAAAACGGTGGAACAGGAACCGAAAGCGGCAGCGGAGAAAACGGTGGAACGGGAACCGAAAGCGGCAGCGGAGAAAACGGTGGAACGGGAACTGAAAGCGGCAGCGGAGAAAACGGTGGAGCAGGAACCGAAAGCGGCAGCGGAGAAAATGGCGGAACAGGAACTGAAAGCGGCAGCGGAGAAAACGGTGGAACAGAAACCGAAGGCGGCAACGGCGAAAACGGAGAAAGTGGAACCGAAGAAGAAAATGGTGAAACAGAAGGTGACGGCAGCGAAGTAGAAGACGAAGAAGAAACTGACGAAACCGAAGCCGAGGATGAGGAAGCGTTAGAAGAGGACGAGGAACTCGAAGAGGAAGAAACAGAAGAATTAGAAGAAGAGAAAACAGAAGAAGAAAAGAATTTAGATGGTTTTTCTGCTATGCCTTCTGATTATGTTCTGTCATCAGAACAGAAAGCATTAAAAGCAGACCTTGCGGCAAGCATGAGCAATTTTGATGGGGAAGCCGAAGGAAGTGCATATGTAGAAAAAGAAGTTATTGTGTTTGCAAATACAAGAGAAGAAGCAGAGATGATTGCAACGGCATATCATGCAGAACTTATCAGCTATGATATGGGCATTGCAGTGTTGAAGCTGGGAACAGATGCTACGGTTGAGAAAGCAGTCAGAGTAGCTTCTGACATGGAAAATAATTTACCGGCAGTATTCCCGAACTATTATCGATACGCTCATGTTGAAGAAACACCAATAGAAGAAACACCGATAGAAGAAACATCAATAGAAGAAACACCGATAGAAGAAATTCCGGCAGAAACAGAAGTAATCACTGATAATTCCGGATTGGAAATTGTTGAAGAAGAGATAGAAGTTGATTCGGAAGAAGAATCTTATGACAATGTAGCAGATGCCTATGAAAGTACCTATTTAAATCCGGGCAGCGGTTACTATCAGTGGCAGCATGTAACAGTAGGCTCTACCTATGCATGGAATGAAGGATATACCGGAAGCGGAGTTAAAGTAGCCGTTCTGGACACGGGTGTTTCCGGAAATTCTGATGTCACAGTGGCAGGAAACTATGAATTTTGCGATAGCACAACTTCTACAGCAGATGCTGTAGGACATGGAACACATGTAGCAGGTATTATTGGAGCAAAGAAAACTGGTACAGACGGTATCGGTATTGCACCGGATGCTACACTTTATAATATTAAAGTCTTGGATGATAGCGGTTCCGGTACAGATGCACAGATTATGCAGGGTATTCGTAAAGCAATTGAATTGGATGTAGATTTGATTAATATGAGTCTGGGAGGTATTGGCTATAATCCTATTTTCCAGACAGTTGTAGACGAAGCCTATAATGCAGGAATTGCAATTTTCGTATCAGCAGGTAATGATGGCGGTAGCAATATGTGTTATCCGGCAGCTTACAAACATATTATTTGTGTTGGTGCTACGGACAATAACAACCAGAGAGCATCCTTCTCAAATTTTGGTGCATGGGTAGATATCAGTGCACCGGGTGTTAGTATATGGTCTACTATACCTGGTAATACATATGGTGCTAAAAGTGGTACTTCTATGTCATGTCCTGTTGCAACTGGTGAAGCGGCAGTCATTTTATCTGCCAATCCTGCTGCTCTGGCAGGAAAAACAGGTGGTGCAAAAGTAGATGCCTTAGAGAAATTGATGAAGAGCAATGTAGTATCTGCTGGTTCCGGTATGGGTAAAGGTATTACGATTCTGACCAAAGTATTTAAGCTCAGTACAGCAGCAGCAAAACCGGCAGCTCCGGTATTGAAAGCGACAGTAAGCGCGGATAGTCAGAATGTAACTGTAACAATCGATGCAGCAAATGATACAACCATATATTATACAACTAATGGAAAGAATCCGACCTATAAGAATGGTGTAAATAGTGCTGGCAGTTCCGTATATTCTGCACCGCTTACATTGGACGGTTCCAAGAAAATTACAGTTAGTGCAATTGCGGTAAATGACAGTGGCGTATGTAGTGCAGTCAAGAAGATAACATGTACTTTGAAACCATATGTACAAAGTATCACAATTACTGGTGTGTCACAAATTGCATTAGGAAAGTCATCACAATTAAAGGCAACTGTATTACCAAGCTATGCAAATAATAAGAACGTAACATGGAGTATAAATGCGCCGGAAGGCAGTGGAGTGACTATTTCGAAAGCAGGTAAAGTTACGGTAACTAAAAATGCTACGTCTAATAAGACTTATACGGTTACAGCAACAGCAAAGGATGGTTCCGGAAAGACAGGAACTTTCCCGATTACGGTAATTGATACAGCGAAAATTAAATCTGTTAAATTTACATCTACAAAGTTAACATTGACAAGACCAAACGATACAAGTTATGATATGGCTTCTTTATTAGATGCAAAATATGTAGATAATACAGCAGCAAAAGTGACAGATTTTAACTGGACGAGTAGTAATGTGAAAGTGGCAACTGTTTCCTCTCAGGGTGTAGTAACACCATTGGCACCGGGAACTGTAACCATTACGGCAACAGCAAACGATACAAGTAATAAGAAAGCAACCTGTAGAATTACTATTAAACAGTTGGCAACCGGATTGACGATTACAGGTAATGGTGTATCCGGAAGCACAACGATAGCGGCAGGCAAGAAAATTACATTGAAAGCAAATGTAGAACCTGCAAATACAAACAACAAGAACGTAACATGGAGTATAGATGCACCAAAAGACAGTGGTGTTACTATTAGCAAGGCAGGTGTTGTATCAGTAAGTTCTAAGGCGACAGCAAAGAATTATTACACAGTTACTGCTACAACAGCAGATGGAAGTAATAAAACAGCAACTTATAAAGTTATTGTTAAGAGTGGTATTATTAAGAGTGTTACTATGGATAAGAAGTCTGCCACTATTTTTAGAAAAGCAGGTTCTTTCGGAGCACCAACTTATACCACCGTTACAGCTACTTTGAATGGTAGTGAAGGATTCGATACAAGTGCTTATACTGTAAAAAGCAGTAATAAAGGAATTGCAGACATTGATTCTGTCAGTGCAAGCGGCAATGTGATTACGATTAAAGTAAAAGCCACAGGAAAGGCAACCGGTAAAACAGCGGTTACTGTGACATCAACGGATGGAAGCAATAAGAAGGCGACTTTTAACGTTACTGTAAACAATCCGGTATCCAGAATTAATATTGCACCAACTGCCGGAAATTCTTCTTATGTAGCACAAGGCAAGAGCTTGCAGTTGAAAGCAACATTAGAAACAGAATATGGTGCAGTTTCTAATAAAAACGTAACCTGGAGTATTAATGCATCAAAAGAAAGTGGTGTGAAGATTTCAACCGCTGGTAAAGTAACAGCAGCAAAGACCGCGACAGCTGGTACATCCTATACGGTAACTGCGACTGCCAAAGACGGAAGTGGTGTGTATGCTACCTATACGGTTAGAATTTCAAGTCCGGTATCAGCATTGTATTTGTATGATTCATACGATTGGGGACTTATGAGTACCAGATATACGTGGCCGATACAACAAACTCCTGCACCGACAACAGAGATAGATGCTGGTAGAGGCGCTTATCGTTTTCAGGTTATCTGGTCCGGTAGTTTGTATGGAGGTGTAACAGTATCTTCTTCCAACCCGTCAGTATCTTCAGCAACGGTTGTATCAAGTGGTGGATATTTGTATATTTATGTATCTGCAGATAAGCCGGGTAATGCAACGATTACCGTTAAAGCGAATGACGGAAGCGGCAAACAGGTGAAATACAAATTTAAAGTAACAAAATAAAGTGTAAAATGGTTGAGACCTATTTAGAATATTTTCTAAATAGGTCTTGTTTTTTATTTCTTATATGATAGAATCTATTTAGATAACTTTCTAAATAGGTTCTATTTTAAATGCAAGTAAAAGTGCAGGAAAGAAAAGGTGAGGTGATTGGATGGCATTTGCAGATACTTTCAAGGCATTGTCAGACCCGGTCAGAAGGGAAATACTAATATTATTGCGTTCCGGGAAAATGTCAGCAGGAGATATTGCAGAACATTTTGATATGACAAATGCAACTGTTTCCTATCATTTATCCCAATTGGAAAAAGCAGATTTGGTCTTTAAAAGCAAATATAAAAATTATATTTTCTATGAATTAAATACATCCATTTTTGAAGAAATTATGATGTGGTTTTCACAGTTCAAAAGTATGGATGAATAGGAGGGTTTCATATGCTGAAAATACAAAATTTGACAAAACATTACAAGGGAAGTAATAAAGGTGTTACCAACCTTAGTTTAGAGATAAAAGCAGGAGATATTTATGGCTTTATAGGTCATAACGGAGCCGGTAAGACTACAACAATTAAATGTATTACAGGCATTCATGGGTTTGATGAGGGAGAAATTTTAGTTGATGGAATGTCTGTGAAAACAGATACTTTTGCATGTAAGCAGAAGATGGCTTATATTCCGGACAATCCCGATTTGTATGAGTATATGACAGGAATTCAGTATTTGAATTTTATTGCGGATATTTTTGGTGTATCTGTCAAAGAAAGGGAAGAAAAAATACAGAAATATGCAGATGCTTTTGAAATTACAGCATCTTTAGGAGATTTGATTTCTTCTTATTCTCACGGAATGAAACAGAAGCTTGCTATTATTTCTGCACTGGTTCATGATCCGAAGCTGCTTATTTTGGATGAACCTTTTGTGGGATTGGACCCGAAAGCATCTGTTGCACTGAAAGAAATTATGCATCAGATTTGTGAAGCGGGCGGAGCGATTTTCTTTTCCACACACGTTCTGGATGTGGCAGAGAAGCTTTGCAATAAAGTTGCCATCATCAAAGATGGTAAATTAGTGACAGCCGGCGCAATGGAAGAAATTGTGACGAAAGGAACAACATTGGAATCCATTTTTATGGAGGTGGTTGATGATGATAAGGCAGATTAGAATTTTAACGAAGGCATTGCTTTGTAATCTTTTTAATTTGAATGTATTCCGCTATACAAAAGATAAGAAGAAAAAGCGAAATACCATTGCAATGGGAGTTGCATGGTTGCTACTGATTGGCATGGTGTTTTTATATGTTGGACTGTTTTCCCTTGGTTATATTATGATGGGGATGGCAGAAGTAGTACCGATGTATCTGGTTATGCTTTCAGCAGTCATTATTTTATTTTTTGGAATGTTGAAAGCGGGCAGCATTATTTTTCAGAAAAATTCATATGAAGTGTTATGCTCTTTACCGATATCGCAGACAGCGATTGTAGTAAGTCGTTTCCTAAGTATGTATGTCGGAAATTTACTGTTGTCCTTAGTGGTTATGATTCCGGGAATAATCGTATATGGAGTCCTTGTGCATCCGGGAATTGCATTCTATTTATTTGGTATTACAGGCACATTATTTTTGCCATTGCTGCCAATGACAGTAGCAACCTTCTTTGGCACGTTAATTACAGCGGTTGCATCCCGAATGAAGCATAAAAATCTGATAACAGCTATTTTGTCGATTATTCTGGTAATTGGCATTATGATGTTAACTTCGGCAATGGGCGATATGAAAGGCGATTTCACAACAGAAATGCTTCAGAATTTTTCGGAGATAATAACCTCCATAATTGCTAACGTGTATCCTCCGGCAGTATGGATTGGCAAAGCAATGACAGAAGGAAATATTGTACAGGGATTGCTATATTTCGGGGTTTCGATAGCAGTGTTTGTTGTAATGGTTGTGTTAGTGGCGAACAATTTCCACAGAATTTGTCAAAGTTTGTACAGCACATCTGCCAAGCACAACTACCAGATGCAGGAGTTAAAAGCAACTTCTGTTTTGGGAGCACTGTATAAAAAAGATTTGAAACATTATTTTTCATCCAGTGTTTACATGACGAATACGATTATCGGACCGGTTATGATGGTGGTGTTTGCAGCAGGCGTTCTGGTAGTAGGCGTAGAAAAAATAGAGGCGGCTTTTCCGGTAAATATCAATGGATTAGTACCTTTTGTACTGGCGGTGGCTGCCTGTATCATGCCAACAACCTGTACTGCGATTTCGATGGAAGGCAAAGAATGGTGGATTATCCAAAGTCTCCCGGTTCGGGCGAAAACAGTTTTTGATAGCAAAATTCTATTAAATCTGACTTTGATAGCACCATTTTATGTTATAGCAGAAGTATTGCTGATTCTCGCATTAAAACTATCTGTGATGGAATTGATATGGCTTGTTTTGCTGCCAATCGTTTTTATTGTATTTGGGTGTGTATTTGGTATTACCATCAACTTAAAATTGCCGATGATGAAATGGGAAAATGAAGCGGCGGTTGTTAAGCAAAGTGCATCTGCAACCATCGGCGGATTGGGTGGATGTCTGGTTATTATTTTATGCGCCATTCCGGTTGTGTTTGTAACGGGAGTAATAGGAGAATTGACTAAGCTAGTCATTGCAGCGGTCGTGGCGGGAATTACATGGTTGTTATACAGGATGAATAACAAGGTAGACTTAGCCGGTATAGAATAATGGAAGTAGAATAGCCGATAACATTGTCATTCTAGAAAAAGAGGGGATGAATTGTGGAAGGAATGAAAAAATATAAATTTGAAATTATAATCACATCGATTCTTACATTGTGTCCTATTCTGTTAGGGTTGATATTGTGGAATCAGATGCCGGATACGATTGCAACGCATTTTAATGTGAATAATGAGCCGGATGGATGGAGTTCAAAGGCATTTGCCGTGTTTGGCATTCCACTATTTCTGCTTGTGGCACATTGGGTTTGCATAGCAGCAACTTTTTGCGATCCGAAGAATAAAAATATATCCCGCAAGCTGGTTTTAGTAATTCTCTGGATTATGCCTATTGTTTCTATTTTTACGAATGGCAGTGTTTTGTTACAGGCGATTGGTAAAGCAGTAGATATTGGTTTGGTTGCAAAATTGCTCTGTGGATTTATGTTTCTGGCAATCGGGAATTATTTGCCAAAGTGCAAACAGAATTATACGGTTGGCATCAAAACACCTTGGGCATTGGACAATGAAGAAAACTGGAATAAAACACATCGCTTCGCCGGATGGTGCTATCTGATTGCGGGTATCTGCTTTTTGATAAATTCCGTTTTTACATTAGGAATTGTAGTTATAATTATAATAGTGATATGCGCAGTGTTACCATGTGGGTATTCGTTTGTCTTGTATAAGAGAGCAAAATAACAAAACAGCCAGTTGAAAATGAAAGTATTTTCTTCTGGCTGTTCTTATTTTTTATATTTTATACTTTATACTTTATATTTGTATGGCTTATTCTTATTCGTATTCTACAAATTCACCATATTCCTGCCAAATATTACAAATCCAAGTTTTACCCTGGTTGATAATGATTTCTTCACCGTTTTCATCATAGAATCTTGCCGGTGTGAAATCACCGTCATAACGCATCCATTTACCTTTGATTACTTTACCATTTGTAAAGATAATTGCTTCGCCTTCGCCATGAACGCCGAAAGCAAGATAATCGTGGTCGTCTCGAACCTCTCCGTGACAATACTGGAAAATAACATTGCTAACAGCTAACTGCTCGCCGTTGTACTCATCAATCTGCTCTTTGCCATCCTGATAACGATAGTAAAGGTGATCTTCCTCGTTATATTCGAAGTATGGATGATAAGCACCATAACCACTTGCATTGTCACCGGATTTTCCACCCGGATAAATCATAGTAGCGGATTCGTTTTCCGGATAATCTGCAATAACATCATCAGCAGCAAACAGGAAAGGACGAACATAATTTTCATCATAGTTCCAATCATAACCAAGACGTTCTACAGCATCCTTTAATCCATCAATCATCAGGTAGCCGGTAAACTCAGTTGCATAGCCTTCGCGTGCTACTCTGGCATATGCTTCATCAGCAGGCTTATAGATACCTTCAACAGCTGCGCTGACATTATACACTTCATCTCGATTGATTAATTCTTCTACGTAAGGTCTTGCAAGACCCCAGTTACAGTAGATTGATTCATATCCCATAGCGGTATAGAGGAAATAATCGCGAGAACTTCTGACAGGACCAACTCTGTCTAAATCGTCAAAGTTTTCAATGACTGCCATCAGTCGGGTAATACGTCCTTCTACCGGAGCTTCGTAAATGATACCTGCCTGAGAAAGTCCATACTGTGGCATTGCCGGAGCATTGTTTGGAATCATAACAGCGATTGGTCTTCTGGTAGCGACTTCTTCGTTTATCCATTCACCGGTCAAGTAACTTTGCATTTCACCATTGACTACTTCTCTTTCTTCAATGACTGGGTATGCAGTGGTCGGTTCTTCCACAACTTCTTCAACCGGCTCCTCTACAACTTCTTCAACTGGTTCCTCTGCAACTTCTTCTTCCACAGGTGCGGGTTCTTCGGTAGAACCGCAGCCGCTTAAGCAGGAAAAAGTCAGCATGACAGAAGCCAGAAATAAAGCAATTCTTTTTTTATGCATTTTTTTTCTCCGTTCTTATAAATTTATTCTTTTGAAAGGATTCTTTTTTGAGAATCTCTTACATTATACCCGAAATTTTAAAGTATGTATACTACTTAAATTGTGTTAAATACTTCTATTTTCAGCATTTTTCAGTAGAAGAAAGGTTTCAAGTACGAAAGATATGTGGTAAAATCAATTTTATGGAATTAAGAAACGATTGATTTTTGAGAAAAATCGGTAAAAATAAAATGATTTATAACGAGGTTATATTTTATGAAATGGATGAAATTTAAAATTAAAACATTAACAGAAGCAGAAGATATTATTATCAGCACTTTGTATGACATTGGTCTGGAAGGTGCACAGATTGAAGATAAGATTCCGCTTACCGCATGGGAGAAGGAGCAGATGTTTGTCGATATTCCTCCGGTCAGCGGGGAAGATGATGGAATAGCTTATCTTAGTTTTTTTGTGGAAGAGAAAGAAGATGGCAGTCTGGAAGTAAATGGTGAGCCTACGGACAAAGAAACGATTTTGGCACAGGTAGAAGCCGAGCTGGAAGATTTGAAAATGTTTATGGATATCGGCGAAGGAACAATAACCATTGAAGAAACAGAAGATATTGACTGGATTAACAACTGGAAAGAATTTTTCCATCAGTTCTATATTGATGATTTATTAGTTATTCCATCATGGGAAGAAGTGAAGGAAGAGGATAAAGGCAAAAAGATTTTGCATATCGATCCGGGTACTGCATTTGGTACAGGTATGCATGAAACAACACAGCTCTGTATCCGCCAGATTAAGAAATTCCTGACACCGGAAACAGTGTTGTTGGATGTTGGAACCGGAAGTGGTATTCTGGCAATTCTGGCATTGATGTATGGTGCGAAGAAAGCTGTCGGAACGGATCTGGATCCATGTGCAGTAGAAGCGGTTGCACAGAATATGAAAGCAAACGGCATCTGCAAAGATGATTTTACTATGATGATTGGAAATATTATTACCGAGAAAGAAGTACAGGACAAAGTTGGCTATGAGTGTTATGATATCGTAGTGGCTAACATTCTGGCAGATGTTCTGGTGCCGCTTACACCGGTCATTGTGAATCAGATGAAAAAAGGTGGTATCTATATTACTTCCGGTATCATCAATGATAAAGAAGAAACCGTAGTAAATGCAGTAAAAGCTGCAGGGCTGGAAGTTCTTGAAGTAACCTATCAGGGTGAATGGGTATCGGTAACAGCCCGCAAATAGCGTAGATAATGTTCTGTGAATTGAGAGAACAATTGAATTGAGAGGATAAGAAACAGCATGAGGAAAGTCAGAACAATTGCCGGAATTCTGGCACTGTTTTGGATGTGTGTGATTTTTTCTTTTTCTGCACAGGAGAAGGAAGAATCCAGTCAGGTTAGTGAAGCATTCAGCTATCGAATGGTAAATTCTACCGGACTTTTGTTTCATTTGAATCTGGATGAGGAACAGATACGGGAGATAGCGAATGCGATTGAACATACGGTAAGAAAAGCAGCGCATATGACAGAATATGGGATTTTGTCAGTGCTATTTTATATCTGGCTTGGAAAATGGCAGTTTGTAGTCAGCAAAAGAAGTGCTATGGCGATTGTGCTGGCGGCCCTGTATGCAGCAAGTGATGAATTACACCAATACTTTGTACCCGGACGAGCCGGAAGATTCAGTGATGTGATAATAGACAGCATAGGAGCAATTACAGGCGTGCTTGTCTTTTTAGGAGTGAAAAAATGTATCAGTTTTTTGTGGAACCGTCACAAATTAGAGAAAACCGCGTTGTCATAACCGGAAGCGATGTGAATCATATCAAAAATGTTCTTCGCATGAAAATCGGTGAAGAGATTGCGGTCAGCAATGGAATTGATGGTAAAGAATATCGTTGCGGAATTGAAGAATTTGCAGAGGATGAAGTAATCTGTACCCTTCGTTTTATCAAAGAAGATGGCGTGGAGCTTCCTTCCAAAATCTTTCTCTTTCAAGGTCTGCCCAAAGCAGATAAAATAGAATTGATTATTCAGAAAGCCGTAGAACTTGGTGTGTATGAAATCATTCCGGTAGCTGCCAAAAGAGCGGTTGTAAAATTGGATGAGAAGAAAGCCAAAAGCAAAATTGCACGTTGGCAGGGCATTGCAGAAGCGGCGGCAAAACAGAGCAAGCGTGGTATTATTCCGGAAATCAAAAACGTGATGAGCATGAAAGAAGCTGTTGCTTATGCACAAAAAATAGATGTGAAGCTGATTCCGTATGAATTGGCAGAAGATATGAGCAAAACCAAAGAAATCATAAATGGTTTACAGCCCGGGCAGTCGGTAGCAATTTTTATCGGCCCGGAGGGCGGTTTTGAGGAGAAAGAGGTTGTAGATGCTATGGAAAATGGCATTGTTCCGATTACACTCGGAAAGCGGATTCTTAGAACCGAAACAGCGGGATTTACAGTGTTGTCATGGTTGATGTATCATTTAGAAGAATAGACTGTCAAAAAGCATGTTTCGACCATATATTACATTATAGGATGCTTATGACATAGAAAAGGAAATAGGAGCTGTTATGGAAGTATATTTGGATAATTCGGCTACGACCAGATGCTTTGACGAAGTAGCGCAGCTTATGATGAAGATAATGTGTGAAGATTACGGTAATCCTTCCAGTATGCATCATAAGGGCGTAGAAGCAGAGCAATATTTACGATATGCGAGAGAAACACTTGCAAAAATACTGAAAGTAAATGAAAAAGAAATTCTTTTTACCTCCGGTGGAACGGAGTCTGATAATATAGCACTGATTGGTACAGCAATGGCAAATCATAGAACAGGAAGACATCTGATTACAACGCAGATAGAACATCCTGCTATTATGCAGACAATGCGTTATCTGGAAGACCAGGGATTTCGCATAACGTATCTGCCAGTAGATAATCAGGGCAGAATTCGTTTGAATGATTTGGAAAAAGCAATTACAAAGGATACGATTCTGGTATCCATTATGCATACCAATAACGAAATCGGTTCCCTTCAGCCGATTGCAGAGGCGGGCGAACTAATCAAAAGAATCAATCCGAAAACTGCTTTTCATGTAGATGCAGTACAGGGCTTTGGCAAATTCCGTATTTATCCGTCTCGTATGAAAATTGATTTACTGTCTGTTAGTGGTCATAAGATTCATGGGCCAAAAGGAGTCGGATTCTTATATATAAATGAGAAATTGAAGATTAGTCCAATTATGTACGGCGGTGGACAGCAGAAGGGAATGCGTTCGGGAACGGAAAATGTTCCGGGTATTGCCGGACTTGCTAAAGCAGCAGAACTTATGTATGAGAATCTGGATGCAGATATGGAAAGACTGTACGGCTTACGTGAAATGTTCATAGAAGGCGTTTCACAAATAGAGGATGTACAAGTGAATGGATGTCAGGGGGAAGAAAGTGCTGCCCATATCGTTAGTCTTTCGGTAAGAGGTATTCGAAGTGAAGTATTGCTGCATGCATTGGAAGACAGAGGCATTTATGTTTCTGCCGGAAGTGCCTGTGCATCCAACAAGCCGCAGACTTCGGCAACTTTGAAAGCAATCGGTCTGGAAAAAGATTTACTGGATTCCACCATTCGTTTCAGTTTTTCGATTTTTACTACTAAGGAAGAAATCGAGTATACTTTGCAGGCACTTTATGATATCGTACCGGCACTGAGACGGTATACGCGGCATTAAGGAATTTTATATATGTAACAGTCGGAGTTGCAATTTCCGTCTAAGGCACGCTTTCGCTCCGTTACTCGATGTAGCGGTACTAAGATTTTATTGTCGCTTCGCTTCGCAAAATCTAAGTGCCGACACTCGTAAAGGACCTGTCGCCGGAAATTTGCAACATCCGACTACAACTTACAAGATATAATGTTGCTATCTGGGTAATGCCAGGAAAAATTAATATAGATAAGGAGAAACCATGTTATTTACAGCATTTTTAATCAAATACGCTGAAATTGGCGTAAAAGGAAAAAACAGATATCTTTTCGAAGATGCTTTAGTAAAGCAGATTAAACATTCTTTGAAAAAATGTGAAGGAGAATTTGCAGTTCGTAAAACAGACGGCAGAATTTATGTGGATGCTGTTACAGATTTTGATTATGAGGAAACTGTGGCTGCATTACAGAAAGTGTTCGGTATTTCCGGTATCTGTCCGATGGTTTATGTAGAGGACGAAGGCTTCGAAAAATTAGGCGAACGTGTTGTGAAATATATCGATGAAGTATATCCGGACAAGCATAAAACTTTCAAAGTAGCTGCCAGAAGAGCGCGTAAGAATTATCCGTTGAATTCTATGGAAATGAATGTGGAAATGGGCGGAATTATTTTAGATGCTTATCCGGAAATGAGCGTAGATGTGCATAAGCCGGATATCATGCTGAATATCGAAGTGCGTGACAAGATTTATATTTATTCCGAAATCATTCCGGGACCTGGCGGTATGCCGGTAGGAACAGGTGGAAAAGCAATGTTATTATTATCCGGTGGTATCGATTCTCCTGTTGCCGGATATATGATTGCAAAACGTGGTGTTAAACTGGATGCGGTATATTTCCATGCACCGCCGTATACAAGCGAACGTGCAAAACAGAAGGTAGTAGATTTGGCGAAGAAGGTTGCACAATACACCGGACCAATTTATCTGCATATCATTAACTTTACGGATATTCAGCTTTATATCTATGATAAATGTCCTCATGATGAGTTGACGATTATCATGCGCCGTTACATGATGCGTATTGCAGAACATATTGCAAAAGAGAATGAATGTCTTGGTTTGATTACCGGCGAAAGCATCGGACAGGTTGCCTCTCAGACTATGCACAGTCTGGCAGCGACCAATGAAGTTTGTGAACTTCCGGTCTACAGACCGTTGATTGGTTTTGATAAAATGGAAATTGTAGATGTGTCTGAAAAGATTGATACTTATGAAACATCTATTTTGCCTTACGAAGATTGTTGTACCATTTTTGTAGCAAAACATCCGGTTACAAAACCGAATCTGAATATTATCAGAAGACATGAGCAGAATCTTACAGAGAAGATTGATGAATTAGTACAGACTGCGTTAGATACCGATGAAGTCATTATTGTTTCTTAGAAATAATTTTTAGAAATAATTACTATTCTTTAAGGGAAACAATTTTTGAGTCAGAAAAAGTAAATAAAAATGGTATCACAGGACAAATCATCTTGTGATACCATTCATTTTGCTTTTGTTCTAATTCTAATAATATGTAGGTAGCTTTAACTTACATAAGGTAAGGTTTTAAAGCTTCCATAACATCATCAGCACCATCTTCTGCATGGATATTTAAATCGATTGGTTTAGATAAATCTAAGCTGAAGATACCCATGATAGATTTTGCATCGATAACGTATCTGCCAGATACTAAATCAAAATCATAATCGAATTTTGTAATATCATTTACAAAAGATTTTACCTTATCAATAGAATTTAAAGAAATTTGTACTGTTTTCATTTAAGAATTACCTCCTTCTTTTTTCATACCTTCTGCTATAATACTAAATGTTGGAAGAATAAAAGTCAATGATAAAACAATACAAAAAATGCGGAGATTACTATGAAAAGTGTAGCATTACATAATCTAGGATGCAAAGTAAACGGCTATGAAATGGACGTTATGCAACAAATGTTACAAGAAAATGGCTATAAAATTGTATCATTTGATGAACAGGCCGATATTTACATTGTAAATACATGTACGGTAACAAATATTGCTGATAGGAAAAGCAGACAGATGCTTCATCGTGCCAAAAAGATGAATCCCGATGCTGTTGTTGTAGCGGTTGGTTGCTATGTGCAGACTGGTGAGGCAAGGATTGAAAAGGATGAAGCAATCGATTTGGCAATCGGTAACAACCGGAAAAAGGACCTTGTATCTATTTTGAATAATTATCTTTCCGAGAGACAAGAAAAAATGTCTGACAGGAAAGAAATGGAAGAAGACAAGATACGATATGCCAGGAAAGATATTATTGATATTAACCATACCAATGAATATGAAGAGATGGTTTTGACCGGAACAATGGAACACACCAGAGCCTATGTGAAAATTCAGGATGGCTGCAATCAGTTCTGTTCTTATTGTATTATTCCATATGCAAGAGGACGAGTAAGAAGTCGTAAGGAAGAAGACATACTTGCCGAAGTGGAAGGCATAGTGAAACTGGGATATCAGGAAATTGTGCTTACCGGAATCCATATCAGTTCTTATGGAATTGACAGAGGAGAACCACAGCTTCTGCAATTATTGGATAAGTTAAATCAGATGGAGGGCCTGAAAAGAATCCGTCTGGGTTCCTTGGAACCGAGAATTATCACGGAAGATTTTGCACAGAGAATCAGTGCTATGGAGAAAATCTGTCCTCATTTTCATTTATCTTTGCAGAGCGGATGTGACGAAACACTTCGTCGAATGAATAGACATTATACGACGGGGGAATACTTGGAAAAAGTAGAACTGTTACGGAAATATTTTGATAATCCGGCAATTACAACGGATGTCATTGTAGGCTTTCCGGGAGAAACAGAGGAAGAATTTGCAATCACAGCAGAATTTCTTGAAAAAGTACATTTTTATGAGATGCATATTTTCAAATATTCCAAACGTCAGGGTACAAGAGCCGCTGCGATGGAAAATCAGCTTACCGATGCAGTAAAAACACAGCGCAGCAATAAGCTGATGGAATTAGAGCACAGGATGTCAGAAGAATACCGTAAATCTTTTATTTGCAAGGATGTGGAAGTTTTATTTGAAGAAGCCAAAGAAATCGATGGTACTATTTATCAGATTGGTCACACCAGACAATATATAAAAATAGTCAAAGAAACTACAGAAGATTTAAGTAATCATATTGTTTCCGGAGAAATTACGGGCTTTTTAAAAGACGACATGATGACAATAAAATGAATATAGGTAATGCTATGTAAAAAAATGAATGCAGGAGACATTCAGAATGAATGATTGAATTTTACGCGCAGATGGGGTATGATAGCAATAATGGCAGAAAAGACTTCGGGAAAAGTCACATCTGGGGTAAGATTCAAAAACTATAGATAAGGGCGTGAGAAAATGCAGGATTTGGAAAACACACAATACTTTAGAGTAGAGACAGAACCGGAAACGGGTGTGAAGCTGGTTCTTTCAACAGTCTATGAAGCACTGACAGAGAAAGGATATAATCCGGTCAATCAGATCGTGGGTTACATTATGTCCGGAGATCCAACATATATTACCAGTCACAAAAATGCAAGAAGCCTGATTATGAAGGTGGAGCGTGATGAACTGGTAGAAGAGATGCTGACAGAATATATTAAGAACTCTTTGAAAAAATAGGAATTGGTACAGGGTACGGATTATGAGAATCATGGGCTTGGATTTCGGGTCAAAAACAGTAGGAGTGGCAATTAGCGACCCGCTTTTGATTACGGCGCAGGGCATAGAAATTATCAGAAGAAAAGATGAAAATAAATTACGACAGACATTGGCACGAATTGAAGAGCTGATTACGGAATACGAAGTGGAAGAAATTGTTTTGGGATTGCCCAAAAACATGAATGATACGTTAGGAGTCCGTGCAGAGCTTTCTTTAGAGTTTAAGGAGAAGCTGGAGCGCAGAACAGGACTACCTGTGCATATGTGGGATGAAAGGCTGACGACAGTAGCAGCCGATAAGACAATGATGGAAGCCGGTATCAGAAGAGAACACCGGAAGGAATATGTGGACAAGATAGCAGCGGTATTCATTTTGCAGGGATATCTTGATTATCGTGCCAATAAGGAGAAGATTTAAGTGGAAAAAATTGTTTTCAGACCAGAAGGCGAAGAACTGGTAGAATTTTATATTTTAGAACAGACCAGAATTAGCGGTATTGATTATATTCTGGTAACAGATACAGAAGAAGATGATGGAGAAGCTTTGATTTTGAAAGACGTATCACAGTCTGGAGAAGAAGAAGCTATCTATGAAATCGTGACAGAAGATGATGAATTAAATGCAGTTGCGGCTGTATTTGAAAATATGTTAGAGGATATTGAATTATCATAAAAATAAGCGGATACATATAGCGTAACATAGGGATGTTTTCTTGTAGCGAAAGTGTTATGCCAAACGGGAACAGAGCGGAGCCTTTTATAGGAGATACCCGTCAGCTTTTGGTGCAAAAAATCAACCTGTGGGACTCTATGCCATCTGCAAAGAATATGGAGGAATTTTGTTTGAAAAAAAATGAACAGGGAAAGGCTTCTAAGCTGAAAATTATTCCTTTGGGCGGCTTGGAGCAGATTGGACTAAACATTACTGCCTTTGAGTATGAGGACAGTATTATTGTTGTGGATTGCGGATTGTCCTTTCCGGAAGATGAGATGTTAGGTATCGATTTGGTTATTCCGGATATCACTTATTTAAAGGACAATATAAATAAAGTCAAAGGATTTATGATTACGCACGGACATGAGGACCACATCGGTGCGTTGCCTTATGTATTAAAAGAATTAAATATACCGGTCTATGCAACAAAGCTGACGATGGGTATTATTGAAAACAAATTAAAAGAACATGAACTGATGAACTGTACAAAGCGTAAAGTTGTTAAGTTTGGACAATCCATTAATTTGGGACAGTTCCGCATTGAATTTATTAAAACAAATCACAGTATTGCAGATGCGGCAGCGTTGGCAATTTATTCTCCGGCAGGTATTGTAGTGCATACTGGAGATTTCAAGGTGGATTATACGCCGGTATTTGGAGATGCTATTGACTTGCAGCGTTTTGCAGAAATCGGTAAAAAAGGTGTACTGGCTCTTATGTGCGACAGTACTAACGCAGAACGTCCGGGCTTTACTCCATCTGAGAAAACGGTTGGAAAGACTTTTGATACGCTTTTTTCAGAGCATAAGGATACGAGAATTATTATTGCGACCTTTGCATCTAATGTAGACCGCGTGCAGCAGATTATTAACTCCGCAGACAAGTTTGGCAGAAAAGTAGTAGTAGAAGGCCGAAGCATGGTAAATATTATTGAGACGGCTTCTACCTTGGGATATCTGGATATTCCGGAAAATACATTGATTGATATTGAACAGTTGAAAAACTATCCGAGTGAAAAGACGGTTATTATTACAACCGGAAGTCAGGGTGAAAGTATGGCGGCCTTAAGCCGAATGGCGAGCGGTATGCACAAAAAGATTTCGATTGTTCCGGGAGATACTGTTATTTTCTCATCCAATCCGATACCGGGTAATGAGAAAGCAGTTACGAATGTTATTAACGAACTTTTGATGAAGGGCGCGGATGTTATTTTCCAGGACGTACATGTTTCAGGACATGCCTGTCAGGAAGAAATCAAACTGCTGTATACATTGGTTCATCCGAAATATGCAATTCCGGTGCATGGTGAATACAAGCACTTGAAAGCACAGGCGAAAATTGCTAACGAACTTGGGATTGAGAAAGAAAATATTTTTATTCTGCATTCGGGAGATGTGCTGGAGCTTGATGAAGAACAGGCAGAAGTTACCGGTAAAGTACCGGTTGGTGCAATTCTGGTAGACGGACTTGGTGTCGGCGATGTTGGAAATGTTGTTTTACGAGACAGACAGCATCTGGCACAAGACGGTATTATGATTGTGGTATTGGCACTGGATTCTTATAATAGCCAGTTAATATCAGGACCGGATATTGTATCGAGAGGTTTCGTATATGTAAGAGAATCCGATGAACTGTTAGAAGAAGCAAGAATTTTGGTAAATGATGCCATTTTGAATTGTCTGGACAAAGGACAGACAGACTGGGGCAAACTGAAATCTACCATCAAAGACATTCTGAGTGATTATGTATGGAAAAAGACAAAGAGACGGCCAATGATACTTCCGATTATCATGGAAGTCTAAAGATTTTTCATGGAAAATACGATAACAAGATACAAAGAAAGCAGGGAACAGTATGACAGACAGCATCATTGTTAAGGCAGTAGACAATTTAGTAGAAGAGATTAAAAAATCAGATATTTATGTGGAATATGATTTTCAGCGTGATAAGCTGAAAAAGCAGCCGGAATTATTTGACAGGGTACAGGAATATCGTCGAAGAAATTATGAGCTTCAGAATAATTCCCAGGGAGAAGACTTATTTGAAAAAATGGATGCTTTTGAAAAAGAATACGAAGAGTTTCTTGAAATTCCGCTCGTAGATGATTTTTTAAATGCGGAGTTGGCATTCTGCCGTATGATGCAGGAAGTAAATATGCGGATTACAACAGAACTTGATTTTGAATAGTTGTAGATGGAGAAAGAATCGGAGGTTTTGAAATGAACGCAAAGCAGTTGGTGGCTTCTATAACAGAAACCATTATCAAAGTAGTAATTGCTGTTTTTATTATTATGTTTGTTTATGATACAGCAGTGAAAGCGTATGATTTTGGTTATCGGGTTTTTGCAGAAGAACCGATGACAACCGGGGAAGGCAGAATCATCAGTGTTTATATTGAAGAAGGAGATTCCGCCAAAGATATAGGTGTAAATTTACAGGAAAAAGGTTTGATTCGGGATGCAAATCTGTTTTACGTGCAGGAACTTTTGTCAGAAAATCATGGACAGATAAAGCCGGGTATTTATGATTTGAATACCTCCATGAGCAGCAATGAGATGATAGCCATTATGTCGGCTGAACCCGAGGAAACAGAAGAAGAGGAGTAAAACATGATAGTAGATGAGCGTACCGTAGCGTTTATCAACTCTCTGGATGCGGGCAACACTCCCTTTTTAAACGAAATAGAGAAGGAAGCGAAGAAAACCAATGTACCGATTATCCGAACAGAGATGCAGAGCTTTATGAAATTGCTTCTGGCAATGCATAAGCCAATGTCTATTCTGGAAGTCGGATGCGCCATTGGTTTTTCTGCGTTACTTATGAGTGAATATGCTCCGGCGGGATGTAAGATAACCACGATTGAAAAATATGAAAAAAGAATTCCAATTGCGCGTGAGAATTTTAAGCGGGCAGGGAAAGAAGATTCCATTACTCTGTTAGAGGGAGATGCGATGGACTGGCTGAAAAAACTGGAAGGTCCTTATGACTTTATTTTTATGGATGCAGCCAAGGGACAGTACATTCATTTTCTGCCGGATATTTTAAGACTCCTGAAGCCGGATGGTATTTTGTTATCCGACAATGTGCTGCAGGGCGGCGATATCATTCAGTCCCGTTATGCAGTGACGAGAAGAAACCGGACCATTCATACCCGTATGAGGGATTACTTATATGAACTGAAACATCACCCGCAATTAGAAACGGCGATTTTGCCGGTAGGGGATGGTATTACATTGAGTGTGCGGAAAGCATGAAACGGATATGAAAATGACAGAGTGAAGCAGAAAGCATGAAACGATAGAGTGCACAAGAAAGGCATATTTGAGATGAGAAAACCTGAATTATTGATTCCGGCAAGTAGTCTGGAAGTATTGAAAACAGCGGTAATGTTTGGTGCTGATGCCGTTTATATCGGTGGTGAAGCATTTGGTCTGCGTGCCAAAGCCAAAAATTTTACGAAAGAGGAAATGGCACAGGGTATTGCATTTGCTCATGAGCATGGTGTTCGTGTGCATGTCACAGCGAATATCCTGGCACATAACTATGATTTGGATGGCGCCAGAGAATATTTCAAGGAATTGAAAGAGATGAAACCGGATGCTCTGATTATTGCGGACCCCGGTATGTTTACCCTGGCAAGAGAAATTTGCCCGGAAATCGATATTCACGTGTCGACACAGGCAAACAACACGAACTATATGACCTATCAGTTCTGGTATAAACAAGGTGCCAAAAGGGTAGTGTCTGCCAGAGAACTTTCTCTTCGCGAAATCAAAGAGATTCGTGAAAATATACCGGAAGATTTGGAAATTGAAAGTTTTATACATGGAGCAATGTGCATTTCTTATTCCGGCAGATGTCTGCTTAGCAGCTATTTTACAGGAAGAGATGCAAATCATGGAGCCTGTACGCATCCGTGCCGCTGGAAATATGCACTGATGGAAGAAAAAAGACCGGGTGAATACCTGCCGGTTTTCGAGAATGAGAGAGGAACTTATATTTTTAATTCCAAGGATTTGTGTATGATAGAGCACATCCCGGAAATGATAGAGGCGGGAATTGACAGCTTCAAGATTGAAGGCAGAATGAAGACTGCGCTTTATGTGGCTACCGTTGCCCGCACTTATCGTAAGGCGATTGATGATTATCTGGAATCCGAGGAAAAATACCGTGCAAATATGGACTGGTATAAAGCGGAAATTGCAAAGTGTACCTATCGTCAGTTCACAACCGGTTTTTATTTTGGTAAGCCGGATGAAACAACTCAGATTTATGACAACAATACCTATGTGAATGAGTATATTTATCTTGGAATTGTCGGTTCCGTAGATGCAGAAGGTCGCGCGCGTTTTGAACAGAGAAATAAATTCTGTGTGGGTGATGAAATTGAAATTATGAAACCGGATGGCACAAATGTTCCGGTTAAGGTACTTGCTATGTATAATGAGGATGGTGAGGCGGTAGAAAACTGTCCACATTCCAAGCAGATTATTGATGTAAAATTATCTGATACTCCGGCCCCGTATGATATTCTTCGTATTTCGAATGAAGAGGATAGTAAGGGTGTAAAGACAGAATAAGTAAAAATTTATTGACCGTTATAACGCTCATATTGTACAATGTGAGCAGCGAACTTTAGGATAGCAGAGTGATGCGGATATTCTGGGAAAGGGATAGGGAGCATAGAATGAGCGAAGTTTTTAACGTGGAAGAAATTTTTGCGCAGAATGTATTCACGCTTGCCAAAATGAAAGAGCGTCTGCCGAAAAATGTATACAAAGAAGTAATCAATGTTGTGGAAGAAGGCGGCGAGTTGTCTATGAGTACAGCGAATGTCGTTGCCAAAGCCATGAAGGATTGGGCGGTGGAGCATGGTGCAACACACTATACACACTGGTTCCAGCCATTAACCGGTATCACTGCCGAGAAACACGATTCCTTTGTAACACACCCGGATGAAACCGATAAAATGATTACAGAATTTTCCGGAAAAGAGCTGATTAAAGGCGAACCGGATGCTTCTTCGTTCCCATCAGGTGGTCTTCGTGCGACATTTGAAGCAAGAGGATATACGACATGGGATATTACTTCTCCGGCATTCATCAAGGAAACTGCAACCGGTCCAACCCTTTGTATTCCGACCGCATTTTGTTCTTATAAAGGCGAAGCTTTGGATAAAAAGACTCCGCTTCTGCGTTCTATGGAAGCCTTGAGCAAACAGGCAATCCGAATCGTCAGATTGTTTGGTAATACTGAGGCGAAGAAAGTAACTCCTTCTGTGGGTGCAGAACAGGAATACTTTTTAGTAGATCAGAAAAAAGCTTTGCAGCGAGAAGACATTATTTTTGCAGGAAGAACTTTATTTGGCGCACCGGCACCGAAGGGTCAGGAAATGGATGACCATTATTTCGGTGTTATCAGAGAACGTGTCGGTGCTTATATGCATGATGTCAATATTGAATTGTGGAAACTTGGTGTAACTTCCAAGACACAGCATAACGAAGCAGCTCCGGCACAGCATGAGTTAGCTCCGATTTATGAATCTGCCAATGTTGCAGTAGACCATAACCAGCTTGTTATGGAAACTCTGAAAAGAATAGCAGGTCAGCATGGTCTGCGTTGTATGCTGCATGAGAAACCATTTGCAGGTGTGAATGGTTCCGGTAAGCATAATAACTGGTCTATTACAACCGATAACGGCGTAAACTTATTAGAGCCGGGTCAGACACCGAATGAAAATATTCAGTTCTTATTGGTACTGGCTTGTATTATGAAAGCAGTTGATACCCATGCGGATTTACTTCGTCAGAGTGCATCTAACGTGGGTAATGACCATAGACTGGGCGGTTATGAAGCACCGCCGGCAATTATTTCGATTTTCCTGGGCGAACAGCTTGAGGATGTAGTAGAACAGTTAGTAGAAACCGGTAAAGCCGATTCCCTGAAAGAGGGCGGCGTTCTTAGAACAGGTGTTTCTACCTTGCCGGATTTTGTAAAAGATGCAACGGACAGAAACAGAACTTCACCATTTGCATTTACCGGAAATAAATTTGAGTTCCGTATGGTAGGAAGCGAGGATTCCATCGGTAGTCCAAACACTACCCTGAATGCGATTGTTGCAGAAGCTTTCTGTGAAGCGGCAGACAGACTGGAAGCAGCAGAAGATTTTGACCTCGCAGTACATGATTTAATCAAAGAATATATGACCAAACACCAGAGAATCATTTTCAATGGCAATGGTTATGCTCCTGAATGGAAAGAAGAAGCAGCAAGAAGAGGGCTTCCAAACATTCCGTCTATGGTAGAAGCAGTTGATACGTTGACAACACCGAAGGCAATTCATCTGTTTGAGAAATTTGGTATTTTCACGGAAGCAGAATTGCGTTCACGCGCAGAAATTCTGTATGAAACATATGCAAAGACAATTAACATTGAAGCACTTACCATGATTGATATGGCGAATAAACAGATTATTCCGGCTGTTATTGGTTTCTGCAAAAGTCTGGCAGATACTACTATGGCAATTAAGGAAGCAGGCGGTGATGCAACCGTTTCCTCTGATTTGCTGAAGACGGTTTCTGCGAAATTGACAGAGACAAGAAATGCAACCAATCATCTGATTGAAGTAGAGAAACAAGCATCTTCCATGCCACAGGGTAAGGAGCAGGCATTCTTCTATTACAACACCGTAATAGAGGCTATGAATGCACTTCGTAAGCCGGCTGATGAATTGGAAAAACTGGTAGATAAAAAAGTCTGGCCGTTCCCAACATATGCTGATTTGCTGTTTGAAGTATAAGACTTTCGGACCTGGTTTGCGTTCTGGACAATATCAATTTTTTAAAATTGGGGGTTGCAATTTTAAAAATTATGTTGTATTGTAATGAGCAAGAGAGAAAGACATATTTCTCGAAAGACATTTCAAATATGATGATTAGATAAACGAAGGCGTTTACACAGAAATTGTGTAGCGCCTTTTTTATTTATTCAAATTAGAAAAAATGATTATGGGAATCAAATTAAGGAGGAGTAAAAGTATGAGCGAAGTATTTAATGTGGAAGAGATTTTTGGTCAAAATGTATTTACTCTTGGGAAAATGAAAGAACGTTTACCTAAGAACGTGTACAAAGAAGTCGTTAAGGTTATGGACCAGGGCGGCGAGCTGTCTATGGACACCGCAAATGTTGTTGCTAAGGCTATGAAAGATTGGGCAGTAGAACATGGCGCAACTCATTATACACATTGGTTCCAGCCACTTACCGGTATTACAGCAGAAAAACATGATGCTTTCGTAGCACATCCGGATGAAACCGGAAAAATGTTAACAGAATTTTCCGGTAAAGAATTGATTAAAGGGGAACCGGATGCATCATCCTTCCCTTCTGGAGGTCTTCGTGCTACTTTCGAAGCAAGAGGATATACCGCATGGGATATTACATCTCCGGCATTCTTAAAAGAATCAGGATGTGGCACAATTCTTTGTATTCCTACCGCGTTCTGTTCTTACACAGGCGAAGCACTGGATAAGAAAACACCGCTTCTTCGTTCTATGGAAGCATTGAGCGAACAGGCACTTCGTATTGTTCGTCTGTTTGGCAATACAGAAGCGACGAAAGTTACAGCATCGGTAGGACCGGAACAGGAATATTTCTTAGTAGATGAAAAATTATACTTAAAGAGAACAGACCTTATGTTTGCAGGACGTACCTTGTTCGGTGCACCGGCTCCAAAAGGTCAGGAAATGGAAGATCATTATTTCGGTGTTATTAGAGAACGTGTTGGCGCATACATGAAGGACTTAAACGAAGAACTTTGGAAACTTGGCGTTACTGCTAAGACACAGCATAACGAAGTTGCTCCGGCACAGCACGAATTAGCGCCAATTTATGAAACGGCTAACATTGCAGTAGACCACAACCAGCTGGTTATGGAAGCAATGAAAAGAGTTGCTGTTCATCATGGTATGAGATGTCTTTTACATGAAAAACCATATGCAGGTGTAAATGGTTCTGGTAAACACAACAACTGGTCAATTACAACAGACAATGGTGTAAACCTTCTTGATCCAGGCGATACACCAAATGAAAACGTTCAGTTTTTATTGGTACTTGCATGTATTATGAAAGCGGTTGATACACATGCAGACCTGCTTCGTCAGAGCGCATCTGATGTTGGTAATGACCACCGATTAGGAGCAAACGAAGCACCGCCTGCAATTATTTCGATTTTCTTGGGTGAGCAGTTGGAAGATGTAGTAAAACAGTTGATTGAAACAGGTTCTGCAACTTCTGTAAAAGAAGGTGGAAAGCTGTTAACAGGTGTTAAGACGCTTCCTGATTTTGTAAAGGATGCAACCGATAGAAACAGAACTTCGCCATTTGCATTTACCGGTAATAAATTTGAGTTCCGCATGGTTGGTTCCGCAGACTCTATTGCAAGTCCGAACACAACTTTGAACGCGATTGTAGCAGAGGCATTCTGTGAAGCTGCTGACAGATTAGAGAAAGCCGATGATTTGGAAACTGCAATTCATGATTTGATTAAAGAATATATGACAGAGCACCAGAGAATTATCTTCAATGGCAACGGCTATTCTGATGAATGGGTAGTAGAAGCAGAGAAGCGGGGACTTCCAAATATTAAATCTATGGTAGAGGCAGCAAGCACTATTACAACAGATAAAGCAGTAAAATTATTTGAGAAATTTGGTATCTTTACAAAAGTGGAATTGGAATCCCGTGAAGAGATTATTTACGAAACTTATGCAAAGACAATCAATATTGAAGCCCTTACTATGATTGACATGGCCGGCAAACAGATTATTCCGGCAGTTGTAAAATATACAAAATCACTTGCTGATACAGTAAATGCAGTAAAAGAAGCTGGCGCAGATGCAACCATTCAGACAGAATTATTAAAAACAGTCAGCGTAAAATTAGCTGCAATGCAGAGTGCGCTTGCAAAACTGGAAAAAGCAGAAGCAGAAGCATCTGCATTAGAAGATGTGAAGGAACAGGCATTCTTCTATAAAGATACCGTAAAAGAAGCGATGGAAGAACTTCGTGCTCCGGCAGATGAACTGGAAATGATTGTAGACAAAGATATCTGGCCAATTCCTACATATGGCGAGTTAATGTTTGAAATTTAATCCTATTCCGGGAGAGGGCAGAAATGGTGTGGTTTCTGCCCTTTTTCCAATTGTTTGAGAATCTGAAAAAAAATTTA
>JAGAPK010000074.1 GCA_017623295.1 Lachnospiraceae bacterium
AAAATCTTCTTCATATTCTTTACATTGGTTGCATCAGTCATTGCTGGTTTTCTAAGATTTCTCTTATTCTTAGTAGTCTTCTTAGTTAAGATATGGCGTTTATAAGCTTTGCTTCTTTTTAACTTACCTGTTCCAGTTACTTTAAAACGTTTAGCAGCTGCTCTGCTTGTCTTCATTTTTGGCATTTCAAAATCCCTCCTGTATTTATAAATTAATGAGATATCATGTTCGGATATCGTTTATTTTAAACTGAACAAGCTTATCGCTTTTCAGCTAAAAACATTGTCATGCTTCTGCCTTCAACCTTCGGTGCTTTCTCAACAACCGCGATATCAGCAAGTGCCTGTGCAAAATCATCTAAGATATGTTTGCTGCTATTCATATGTGCCATTTCACGACCACGAAAACGAAGTGTTACCTTAACTCGGTCACCTTTGGTAATGAATTTTTTAGCTGCATTAACTTTTGTGTTCAAATCATTAGTATCAATGTTTGGAGATAAACGAATCTCTTTGATTTCAATGACTTTCTGTTTCTTCTTTGCTTCTTTCTCTTTTCTGGTCTGTTCATATTTGAACTTACCATAATCCACAATTTTACAAACCGGTGGTTTTGCTGTTGGTGCAATCTTTACTAAATCCACACCAGCTTCCTCTGCAAGCTTTAATGCTTCCTTCGGAGACATGATTCCTAACTGTTCTCCATCTTCACCGATTACTCGCACTTCTTTGTCTCTAATCTGTTCGTTAATGAATAATTCGCTAATGGCTTTACCCTCCTCAAAAATGAAACCATATATTAAAACTAAAAAATAAAAAAAGTGGACAGCATAACTATCCACTACATTCTACACTCATAAACAGCTTATAAAAACCTGTTTGTTGCGAATTATAAACGCCTGCGAACCCGATTGTTGCAGGGTGAGAGTGGATACTCTGCTTGATTGTTATATGTGTTTTACACACTTAGATAATATATCATATGATACTTTCCATGTCAACTAATTTCTGAAATATTTCTAAAATATTTTAATCAACCGGATTATAACATTCTAATATTCCAGTTTAATCGTTGCTGCACTCGCTTCAAACTCTTCCATTCTATCATATTCATCTGTCTGAGAATAGGTAATAATGTAACTTTTATCAGCATTGATAACATATTCCAAATGGGTGAATTTGACATCCTCAAGCGTATAGCTACATACAATACGAAACGCCGGATAGCCATCGATTTCAATTCGTTCAAAACTATCGAGTGAAACTTTGACATCCATCTCTCCGTTTTCTACAAATTGCTCCTGTGCCTGTTCCAGAAAGGTCTCCTCTGTCATAAGTTGTAACGCAATATCTTTGTTCATCTCTATGTAATAGATAGTAGATGCATCAATCGGATAACGTTTTGTTACATACATTCCCGGCATATCTTCTGCTTCTTCAAAACCTTCCGGCAATGTAAAAGTACAACCTCTGGTTGTCTTTGTTCCCTCAACCACCGAGGTATCCATTTTATTTTCCTCAAGAAGCTGCTGTGTCAACTCTGCTTTTGTTTCCTCATCCAGTTCAACTTCCTGCTGCTCATCCTGTGATGCATTATCCTCTGATACATCGGCAGCTTCTATGTCTTCCAATTCTGTTTCTGCCGAAGTTTCTTCTGTTACTTCTTTGTTCATAGCTTCTTTTGTGGTATCTTCTCCGCAGCCACTCAAAGATGCTATAACCAATCCTGACAATAAAATGCCGAGTAACTTCTTTTTCATTATTATACCTGCCTTATTTGTATTAAGGCTGTGCCAAAAACTTAACCTCCCCTAAAGGTTTAAGCTTCTTTAAAGGTTGCGCATTCTGTTCCTTTACAGTCAGATGCACCACAGCCTTTGATATCTACATGTTCTGCGTAACATTTATAATTACTATTATACATACATTTTGTTGCTTCGCAATCAATACTGATTGTTTTACTTGGATGATTCAACGCACTTGTGTAAGAATCTCCTTTTTTCTCAGAGAAACTCTCACAGCAAGTATCCTGACTCGTGCCTGCGTGTTTGCCACCTACCATGATATCGCCCTTGGAACAACGACATTCCTTGTTATAGAAACAATTTTCCACACCACATTTTAACTCTGCCATAATAACCTCCTGCTCTCTTTCCTATAACGAAATTTCAGCATATAAAATTTCATCATAATAAATTTTATTCTTTGAAAAATTAATAACGTATCAAATTACGTTATTATAGGTTATTATTGCCGTGTCCTTACGAAAATATGCTTCTGTAATTTGTTAAAAAAACTTATTTTGAAACTTCATAAATATTAAACCAATATCGTTCCAACATGTAACTACCTTTTTCTTCGGTAGTGATTCCATCTGCTGCCCAGTCCTCACAGATTTCCTCTCTGCTGTTAAAACTGCCTAAAAACCAGAGGTTTCTTCCTTCGTTAAGCCACTGTCTTATCTGTGTAGTACCTTCGATACTGCCCTTTTCTCCAAACATATCAAGAATTAAGGTTTCCGGAGTGTCACACCACAAATAGTTTTCGCAGTTTACATAATATCCAGTCACTGCCTGTAACTGGTCAAAATTATAAATAACAATATCTTCCGGTGCAATTTGCTCCAGTGCAGTTTCCGTTTCTTCCATCAGCACAATTTTGTATTCTTCTTCGCCCATAAAAGCACGATAATTGCGGATACCGACAATCGCAAGCAAAATTACAGCACAAATTTGTGCTGCTTTCCAGAATTTGGAATTAATAGCCACTAGTGCATCCAGACAAATCGCAAAACCAAGCCAGAAACATCCAAGTGCCGGAATCATATAACGATATACGAAAATTGGTCTTATTATAATAGATGCAATAAATCCAAATGCCACCAGTCCACAAAGCACCATACATCCCGCAACAGCATACCAGAATTTTCTTATATGCTCTGACACTTCTTGTTTCGTTTCACTCTGCTTTCTGCACTTCCAGATGCGCAATGCCCAAGTACCAAATACTCCTATATATAACAGGAAAAGAACCACCGCCAGCACCACATTGAATCCTTCTGATGAAAAAGAAGGCTTCATAAGAAATTTCACGCAGCCACCAAGATTACGCCATGTAAGCGGTAAAATCCAGTAATTTTCACGCACGGTTGTAATCTGGGAAATAAGTGCAAATAGCCAGGGTAAATAACCAATGATGCAGGCAGCTACGCACACAAGCCAGTTGCGCAGCGATTTTTTTGCAACACTATATACCAATACATATAAATAGACCATTACCACTGCCACACAGGCAAAATATTGCGTGTAGGCTGCTGCCAGTCCATAGAGCACCAAGGCAATCCGATGTATTTTCACATTTGGCGTTACTTTTTCATGCATTTGTTTCACAATTTCATACGCATGAATGAAAGCTGCTGTCACAAAAAATAACGCCCAGCTGTACATTCTCACTTCTACCGTATATACACTCATCTGAGGCATTCCTATAATACAAAAGAAGAAAATGCCGCTAACCAGCATACCAAATCTTTTCCGCAGAAAAGTAAGTGCATAAACAAGCAAGAAAAAATATGGCATAACCGATACTATTTTGGCAATCATAATGCCATCTGCCTGTGCGTATATTAGTTTACATAAGTCAACAATAAATTTGGTAATGCAGTAATATAATGGTGGATGAACATCTCTTGCCGTAAAACCAATTAATTCACCATAAGAATGTTCTATCATTCCTATGGTGAATAATTCATCATACCAGATATCTCTGCTGAAGCATAATCGGATGCTGTTTATAAGCATTATAAGTCCAATGCCAATAAGCAGCCATCCGAAAATATCCTTATAAGATACATTATGTTTCATTTCATTATTCATATCCGATTTCCTATTTCTGTTCTTCTACCTGAACTTCTTGGCGGATTTCTTTTGTTCTGATTTCTTTGCAAATCTGGTCGATGAAATCATCTAACGGTTTCACGCCTTCATCACCTGCGAAACGGCTTCTTACAGATACCGTACCGTCTTCCTCTTCCTGCTGTCCTACTACTAACATATAAGGAAGCTTATCTAATCTCGCTTCACGAATCTTAAAGCCAATCTTTTCGGAACGATTATCTACGGTTACATCTACACCGTTCTTAGCCAGTTCTTTTCTTACTTTTTCTGCATAATCTGCATATTTTTCAGAAATCGGAAGAACGCGAACCTGTTCAGGACATAACCATGTCGGGAATTTGCCGGCATACTTTTCAATTAACCATGCAAGTGTTCTTTCGTAGCATCCGATAGATGTTCTGTGAATAATGTAAGGACGAACCTTATCGCCATTCTGGTCAATGAAGTACATGTCAAACTGTTCTGCCAAAAGGGCATCCCACTGAATGGTAATCATGGTATCTTCTTTACCATAAACATTCTTTGCATTAATATCTACTTTTGGTCCGTAGAAAGCTGCTTCACCAACATCTTCTACAAACGAAATATTCAGTTCGTTCAATACCTCTCTGATATTCTGCTCCGTTTCTTCCCAAACTTCCGGTTCACCGATATATTTCTCAGAATTCTCCGGATCCCATTTAGACAGATGGTAAGTTACATCCTCTTCTAAACCAAGTGTCTGTAAGCAATGTTTCGCTAATGCAAGACATCCCTTAAATTCTTCTACCATCTGGTCAGGTCGAACAATCAAATGTCCTTCGGAAATCGTAAACTGACGAACTCTTGTCAGACCATGCATTTCACCGGAATCTTCATTTCTAAACAAAGTAGATGTTTCACCATAACGAATTGGCAAATCACGGTAAGAATGCTGTGTGTTTTTGTAGCAGTAATACTGGAATGGACAAGTCATCGGACGAAGCGCAAATACTTCTTTGTCCTTCTCTTCATCACCAAGTACAAACATTCCTTCTTTGTAATGATCCCAGTGTCCGGAAATTTTGTATAAATCACTCTTTGCCATTAATGGAGTCTTTGTACGAACATAACCCCATTCTTTTTCTTCGATATCTTCAATCCAACGCTGTAATTTCATTACCATCTTTGTTCCCTTTGGTAATAACAGCGGAAGTCCCTGTCCGATAACGTCAACCGTTGCAAACAGTTCCATTTCACGACCAAGTTTATTATGGTCACGTCTCTTAATGTCTTCCAAGTGCTCTAAGTAAGCAGCCAGATCTTCTTTTTTCTGGAAAGCAGTACCGTAAATACGCTGTAACTGTGCTTTATTAGAATCACCTCTCCAATATGCCATAGAAGAAGAAATCAGTTTGAATGCTTTAATGGATTTTGTACTCATCAAATGAGGTCCGGCACACAAATCCACAAAACCACCCTGATCATAGAAGGAAATTTCTGCATCTTCCGGTAAGTCCTGAATTAACTCAACTTTATATGGCTCACCCTTTTCTTCCATGAACTTTATTGCCTCTGCTCTAGGCATTGTAAAGCGTTCGATTTTATGACCCTCTTTGATGATTTTCTTCATCTCTGCTTCTAATTTATCCAAGTCTTCTCTGGAAAATGGTTCTGCATCGAAGTCATAATAAAATCCTTCATCAATAGCAGGTCCGATTGTTACTTTTGCATTCGGGAACAATCTCTTTACTGCTTCTGCAAGAACGTGTGAAGCCGTATGTCTGATAACACGAAGTCCTGCTTCATCATTTGCTGTTACAATGTTAAGCTCACAGTCTTTATCAATCACTGTTCTTAAATCTTCTACCTTGCCATCTACTTCACCTGCACATGCTACTCTTGCCAGACCTTCTGAAATGTCAGCTGCAATTTCATAAATGCTCATTGGCTGTGCATATTCTTTACTGGATCCATCTTTTAATGTAATTTTCATTTTCTTTTCTCCTTATCTTTATCACCATTATTATTATTTGCGCTATGATTTCCATTATTGCTTCCGTTATGACTTCCAAAAGTGAAATTGAATCCATGCGTAAACGGTGCACATAACAAACCGATTACCATTCCCAATAACACAAGACAGACACCTGCCAGAAAACATTCCTTTCCGGTTACCAGATATTCACCTTTTAACATATCTGCTGAGGTTTCTTTCACTTCTGCCCAAGTCTTTTTTACCGTTTCCAAATTCTCCATAAGCTACCTTTCCTTTCCACTAAAATAAAAAAGTCCCTCACACTGCAACTGCAATGTAAGGGACGTATATACGCGGTTCCACCCTGCTTGCTCTGCGCGCCTATGACGACTTACCAGAACCTCTCATTAGACGATAACGGAGTCACCGGACCGGATTGGGGCCACTCAGAGTTAGTTTTCAAATGCTTCCGGTAAAGGTACTCGCAGCAAATTGTACCTCTCTCTGATACGTTCCACATTTTACTCTTCTCATCAACGTGTTGTCTATTCGTATTCTATTCCAAAAATCGAAATAAGTAAAGAAGTTTTTTTAATAACCAAATTCCTGTGCCCAATACCACTGTCCATCAACTTTATAAACAGCAATACCTATCTTCGTAAAACCAGGGTATAGAATATTATCTTTATGCTCTGGCGATGCCATCCATGCTTTCATCACATCATCCGCACTTTGATAACCCTTTGCAAGGTTTTCACCATAAACTGCTTTCTCATTTACCGTCCACCAATTACTGCCGTCCGGTCTTGTGTGGGAAAATACCGTCGTTATCTCTTTTGCACGGACTTCTGCCGCCGCTGCCAGCTCACTATTCCACGTAAGTTCCGGAAGACCAATCGCTTTTCTCTCATGATTTACCTTCGAAAGAACCAGCGATGCATCATGCGGAATACTATCCGCACTAACCGTATTGCCGGAAACCGTTGCAACCGTATTACCGGAAACAGTTCTCTTCTCAGACAATACTATTTCTGCCGTCGTTACAACATAGAATTCTTCCTCTGTTTCCATTTCTGCAATACGATGGATAGATGATGTTTCCTGTTCTGACTGTGTTCCCTGCCCAAAGTCAAAAAGTGCAAAAACGGTTAACAATGCAGCTAATAAAAGTATAAAATTATCTTTTTTATTCTTTATCTTATGCATTTTTTCCACAGCATTTTTTGTATTTCTTACCACTTCCACATGGGCATGGGTCATTTGGGTATACCTTTGGTCCTTTGTGGATAGTTGTAGATTCTTTCTGTTCTTTGTAAAGATTCTTTCTTGTTTCTTCGTCAAAAATATCGTTCCACTCTTCCAGATTGTATAACCAGTCTGCTCCTGCAGCTACCATATTTTTGTAAAGAAGTTCCTTATCAAAACCAAGATTTACCTTAGTATCTTCTTCCATTTCTTCGATTGGATTAGCTTCTTTTAAGCTGTCATTAATACCATCTAAGAAGCCTACCATTGTCATAACATCAATATTGTATTTTTCTGCTAATTCTTTTACGGTTCCTTCTACTACTTCATCCGGATTTTTCAAAAGTTCTGCATAGATTTCTTTTTCTTTCATAAAATATGCAGACCATAATCTCTGTAAATCACCTTTATTGGCTGTTTCGGAATAAGCCATATCACGCCACTGTTTTAATAATGCCATTTTAAAATACCACCTTTTATCCTGTATTCAAACAACAATATCTTGTTGTTACCTCGTCAGTATATAACATTTTATTGAAAAAGTAAATTATTTTTCACTTATTAGTACAATAATATTGTATAATTTTAAAAAAACAGGTCATACTGTTAATAGTCAAAAGATAAGGAAATACTTATCCTCCCCTAAAAAAGCCCCTGGCATGCAACGGCGTATGTCAGGGGTTTTTATTTTATCCGATTTCTGTTTTTTATCTGATTTTTGTTTTATCTGATATCATACACAGACTTAATGGAGAATTCTTTCGCATCACCTTCCAGAATTGTAATGCGTTTTTCGCCCGCATTCATATCAAAGAAATTGTCTGATAATTTTACATCTCCGTCAATTCCCTGAATCTCTACATTCTTCGCATAAGCCAAAGCAGACACGATAATGTCATTACCTTCCCTTCGATACGATAATTTCGGATTCTCAAAGCGGAAGTGTTTCGGTGCGGTAAACAGACAGGTGTTTTCCGATACCACTTTACCATCTACGATGAAGGAATAACTGAGATAGATTCCCAGTTCATCATACGCTGAGAAATCCTGTTTTTCTAACCAGATACCATCTAACGCCGGAACGGTTACTTCCTCTTCTCCTGATTTCAAAATGCTGCTGTCCGGTTTTCGAAGTTCCCATTTTACGATACCGCTAACCGGCTCCATTGTTTCGTTTGCCACATGCAATCTGGCTGACTTTTCAATCGGTGCCGGCTGTGCAATACAGAATGGTCTTTCACTCAGCTCACCAACTTCTTCACAGGAAATCATTACCGGTGCAAATGCTTTTTTCTCTGCATAATGAAGTGCTTTCCATCTGCCGTAATAATCAATACTTGCCCAGGATGCTACCGGCCAGATATCGTTAAGCTGCCATACGACAGTTCCCATACATCTGCCTCTGTGTCTTCTGAAATGTTCAATTCCATAGCGAATTGCATCTGCCTGTAACAACTGAGATGCATAGAGCAATAGTTCAAAAGTTGCCGGGTAGAGATACGTTGCTGATAAATAATCCAGAATCTTACCGTTTGCAGCCTTATTTCTCTGATGCATTTCCATTACGCGGGAAAAGATATTTCTATCTTCCGGTGCTGTAAAGGTTTCCACTGTTTTCAGACAAGGGAAAGACTGGAAACCAAATTCAGACATATAACGGAAGTAGAATTTCCGGTACTCAGTAAACGGTTTGTTTCCATGCCATACATCCCAATAATGGGTATCGCCCCTGTTTTCATCCCAAGGATTATCATAGTTTCCACCTGAGGATGGAGACGATGGCCAATAGAAGGTTGCCGGGTCTTCCTCTTCCAGAATCTTCGGAATAATATATTCATACAATTTAATATAGTCGTATTTCTGTTTGATGGAAGGTTCCCACGCTTTATCCAGTGTCTGCGTTTCCATCTCATTATTGCCGCACCACAATCCAAGACAGGCGTGATGGCGGATTCTTCTTACATTATCACGAATTTCTGCACTGACATTACGTTCAAAATCAGCATCCAGTTCGTAAGATGCGCATGCAAACATAAAATCCTGCCATACAACAAGTCCCAGCTCATCACATGCATCATAGAACCAGTCGTCCAGATAATAGCCGCCTCCCCATACACGGATGCTGTTATGGTTGGCTTCTACTGCATCTTCTAATAATTTTCTGGTACGTTCTTTGGTTACTCTGGATAAAAGATTGTCCTCCGGAATATAATCGGCACCCATTGCAAAAATCTTCACGCCGTTTACTTCGTGTGCAAAACATTCGCCCCATTCATCTTTATCCTGATTTACGGTCATGGTACGAAGCCCGATTCGTCTGACAAAGAAATCCAGCTGATTACCTTCTTCATCTTCCAAAATCACTTCTACGGTGTATAAAGGCTGTTTACCATAGCCATTCGGCCACCATCTCTGCGGATTTTCTACCAGAATGCTGTCCCAGTCTTCATTTTCCTCAGAAGATTTTACTGCAATCAGTTTTTCTTCCGGGTCATAGAGTGCTGTTTTATATACCAGTTTATCTTCTCCGCCATTCCAGTCCGTAAAACTCTCTGCGGTTACATCGAATACTACGGTAACAGAGTCTTTTTCCAACGTATTCTCCCAGTTTTGTGTTATGTAAACCTGTTCAATACGCGCCTTTTTACCATATAAAACTGAAACATCACGGAAAATACCTGCATCGGGTAGTCTCGGACCCCAGTCCCACCCAAACATACAATGTGCCTTTCGGATATGTGGAAAGCCCTTCATACATTCATGAGAACCACCGGTATAAACTTTTTCATTCTCCTGCGCAATAAATTTTGTTGGAGAAAAAAATACGATTCGTAGCTGATTATCGCCTTCTTTTGCAGCCTCCAACATATCAAATTCCCAGATGCGGTGCATATTGTCACAATGACCTAAGTATTCATCATTCAAGTAAATATCCGCAAGGGTATCAATTCCATCGAAACGAAGCAACAAAAAGTCCATTTCCAGCTGCTCTTTTGTCAAAACAAATGTTGTCTGAAAGCTGAAATCCTGTTCCATCAGTTTCAGCGCATCCAATTCATTCATGCCATAATAAGGGTCCGGCATCAGACCTTTTTCTAACAGATTGCTATATACCGACCCCGGCACTTTGGCATCCATCCAGTCATTCGAAATGCCATATACATTCTCGCCGATAATTTTCATCTGCCAGTTTTTGTTGATAAGCATTTTCTCCATTCTAAATACCCTCTCTTTTCTTTTTTACCTAAAAGAATAGCCCCTTCTAGCTAATAATTAGTTTCAATCACATTTTTTTAGCTAAACTTTCTTTCATCATAAGCTATTTTTGCACTTTTGTCACTATCCTAAAATAAGAAATATTTTACAAAGAAAAAATTTGTATTCTGCACCCGAATATGATATGTTTATACTGACTTAAAGATTCAGAAAAGGATTGAGAAAGAGGCTTTTATGGAACAGAAAAAAAAGAGAACCCCAAAACAAATTGCAGCTCTCCTTTGTGTGATTTTATTAGTATGTTTATACTTGATTACTTTTATTGTAGCCTGTCTGGATTTTCCGGGCTCTGACAAGCTTTTCTCTGCCTGTCTGTATGCCACAATCGGCCTTCCGATATTATGCTGGATTTTCATCTGGTTCTCCGGTATTCTGAAAGACCGGAAAGAGGAAAACCTACATCAATTTGATGAAGAATAAGTTTTTACTGCGGACTGCTTATGCCAGTCCGCTTTTTTTATACGCATAGGCGAAAAAGAGAATTGCCACTGCCATATTGACTCCTACTACTGCCACATTTTCCAGAGCGATTTCAAGCTGATACCCTGACTGATAGCCCATATTGTTCAACAAGGTATAAATCTGATCTGAATATACAAGTCGTGCTATCTTATCAATTGCCTCATTAAACATGGATAACATCGGCAGGAAAGAAAAAACAAACATTACCGGCATCGTCAGAGATGTTGCTGACATCTGGTTGTGGCTCCATGTACCAATAGCTGCACCCATCAGTAAAGATGCTAAAATTCCAACTGCCATAATTCCAAGAAAAGCTACTAACTCTTTGCCTTCATAAGTTCCGGTCAAACCAAGCACACACGCTCCTATCATACAGATTCCCCATATGTAACTACCGGTTCCAATCAGATACTGCATCGGTTTTACCTGGGACATCATTAAAACGCGTAACGTATTTTTCTCTTTTTCTTCCGAAATAATGGATGCCATACTGGTAAGCGGTGCCATACCTATATACATGCTGGAAAATAAATTTACAAAGAAATTATCCGGCATACCTTCTATTTTCACGGTATTTTCCATAATTATCGCCATTAGTGGAAACATGATAAACTGAATCAATATTGTTTTATTTTTAAAGGTTTCTTTTACCTGTTTTTGAAAAATTGCTATGATGTTGCGCATATACTTTCCTCCATTATTCTAACATACTTCCGGTCAGTTCCATGAATACTGTTTCCAGATTCGGCTCTGTGGAATGGATTGTTTCTAACAATTCCTGTGCAAGATAATCCTGCACTTTTTCTGCTGCTTCTTTATTGTTTAGCAGTTCCATACATCTGCCGTCATACAAGCGTATCTGCAATTTTTTCTGATGATTATACTTTCTGCCGATTTCCTTTGGTTCTCCATATTCTATAATTTTTCCTTCATGCAAAAGTGCTACATGCTGACACAACTTCTCGGCTTCTGCCATGTTATGTGTGGTTAAGAAAATCGTCGTTCCTTTTGCCTTTTCTTCCAGAATCAGTTCATGAATCTGATTGGTCGTAGTCGGATCTAATCCGCTGGTTGGCTCATCTAAGAACAATATTTTCGGTTCGTGCATAACAGCTCTAGCCAGTGCCAGTCTGCCACGCATACCTTTGGATAATTTATCTACCGGTCTTTTCTTTGCTTCTGATAGTCCTACTTTCTTTAGCACTTCATCGATTCTCTCCACCGGAATGTTATAAATTTTTGCAAACAGCTTCAAATTGTCATAACAGGACAAACGTTCATACAAACCAAGTGAATCCATCATCATTCCCATTTCGGTACTACTGCTATCTACCATTACCTTACCGGATGTTGCTTCTAACTGCCCTGTTACAATTTTAATCATCGTTGTTTTACCCGCACCGGACGGGCCAAGCAGTCCCACAATCTCCCCCGGTTTTACCGTTAATGAAATCCCTTTTAATACTTCTTTTTCGCCAAATTGTTTTACTACATTTGATAATGCTACGATAGACTTTATATTATTCTGATTTATATTGTTCTGATTCATACTATTTTTCCTCCTTTTTCAATCGCTCCAGTGCTTCTTCCATTTTCTTATTTTCCATACGTTCTTTCAAAATCGTTATGGACATACTGACAATGAAGCAAACACCAAAGCAAATCAAAAACATTAGCCAAGGTCTCCACATATCTGCCGGGAACCAGTCACATACCATAATAAAGCCTGCTGCAACCAGAAGTACCGATATAACCATCCAGACGGTTCTGGCTGTTAATGACATCTTTTTAATAATCACATCGGTAAAAAACAAGAAACGAATTCCCGTTATACAAGCCGACATCAGCAAAAACTGTACCATTGTGGTAATGTTTAGCCCTTCTTTTCCAAGTGCAAACATGCTGGAAAATTTCTTTGCACCTTCTCCAAACAAAACACAGAACACACACATAAGTGCTATGGAGATTCCATACATCATAAATATCTGACCTAAATAATCAAAAATTGTTTTTCTTTCTTCCATTTTATTTTACCCCCAGTTTTTCTTTCAGGATTTCTGCATACTGTCTGGAAACAATAACCTGTTCTCCGTTTTCCAGCGTTACCCAGATTCGTCTGTTCAAATCCGTCTTCAAGGACTTCACATACTTCAACTGGATAATACAGGACTTACTTGCCCGGAAGAAACCACAATCTTCCAGCTGTTGCTCCAATTCATACAAACGAAAAGTAGTTTCATATACATCTTCTCTTGTATAAACAAAGGTTTTTCTGTCAACGGCTTCGATATACGCCACCTGATATACGTCCAACAGAAATGTTTCCTCATCTTTGATTACTGCCAGCTGTTTATCAAGAATCCGGATTGCTGCCAGCATCTTTTCGATTTCCGGTGTCAGTTTCTTACAGGAAATCCGGATGTGGGTATCTTCTATTTTCTCATCTACATTGATTTCTATCTTCATTCCATCCTCCACATTACACGCACAGCTTTTGAAATATGCTTTTTCGCTTTCTTCCATTTGCTGCCTCGTTTCTGTTCCAAAGATAACATACTCTTTTGCCCCTCACAAGGGGGAGCAACATAAGTTGCCACATCCAAGACACAAGATGACAAAAAGCCGGGCGGAAATGTTTTTACAAATCCGTCCGGCTTATTTCTCAGCATACTTCTCTTCCTATTTCTTAGCTTACTTTACTGCGATTCCATTTTTTAGCACAAATTTATTTTGCACTGATTTCAAGGAGTTTTTTCTTTAATTCGTCTTCCATCTGCTGCATCTCAAGTTCAGCAGTCTTTCTCTTTTCTCTGCCTTCTGCCTGAATCTTCATCACTTCATCTAAAGTAGAAATCAAAGAAGCATTTGTATTTTTCAAAGTTTCCATATCCACAATACCTCTCTCTGATTCTTTTGCACTTTCTACGGCTGCTGTCTTTAATACAGCTGCATTTTTCTTCAGGAGTTCATTTGTCATGTCAGATACTTCACGCTGTGCTCTGGCTGCCTGCTCTGCATGACTTACGCCAAGTGCCAGTACCATCTGACTTTTCCAAAGAGGAATAGTATTCACAACAGTAGACTGAATTTTCTCAATCATCATAGTATCACTGTTCTGCACCAGACGAATCTGTGGTGCTGTCTGAATGGATACCATTCTTGTCAACTCTAAATCATGGATTTTTTTCTCGAAACGGTCACAAAGTGCTTCCAAATCCTTCGCCGCCTGTGCATCCTCCGGGAGTCCGCTTACCTGTGCTTTGGCTAACAACTCAGCAAGTTCTTTTTCCCTTGTTTCCTGTAACTTCTTCTTTCCTGCAAGAATGTACATAGACAGTTCTTTAAAATAAGATAAATTTAAATCATACATTTTGTCTAAGATATCAACATCTTTCATCAACTGCACCTGATGTTGTTCCAACGCCTGACAGATTCTGTTGATATTGGTTTCTGCTTTGGAATATTTTACTTTTAAAGCATCAATCTTATTGGATGTCTTTTTGAACAAACCAAGAAATCCTTTTTCTTCTTCATCAAAATCACGCAATTCGGAAACAACGCCGGAAAGCATTTCACCGATTTCGCCTAAATCCTTTGTTTTGACATTTTCAAGCGCACCGCCGGAAAAATCAGCCATCTTCTTCTGTGTTCCCACGCCGTACTGTAAAATGGCAGTTGAATTATGTAAGTCAATCTGTTTGCTGAACTCATCCACCATTTTTCTTTCTGCATCCGTTAAAATGGTTTCATCCAACTGCTCCTGTACTTCCTGTTTTGGTTCTGCTGTTACCGGAACCTGTTTTTCATCTAATACTTCTCCAAATACCAGAGTTGGCACTGTTGCTTCTTTTACTTCTACTTCACTCATTTTCCTTCTCCTTTTTGCTCTGTTTCAAAATCCCTTTTCAAATAACCGTCCTGCTTTAACATCGTATTCAGCACGGAAATATCTGACTGAATATCCCATGCCTTATCCCGGAAAAGATCATCCAAGAACTTTTCAAAGGCATCATTAATGGTATCGACGGTTGTTTCAATTTCCTTCTTTGTTTCAGAAATATTTTTTACATCAATATTCTGCTTGTCCAAATCTCTGTATGCTTCTAACAACTTCTGTGTTGTCGGCAGATAATAGCTTAACATCTTCTGTAATTCCGGTGCAAGTTCCGGCTCTTTCTCAACCTGTGCAAAAATACGCGTTACCAGAAGTTCCAGTTTATCTAACTTCTCAGACATTTCTTCGCCCGGAATTTCATCATTACAGATTCTTATCATGCGGACATAGTCTCTGCCTTCTTCCAATACCTTCGCGGTCTGTGCCTTTGCCGGATCTTTCTTTGCTTCTTCCGCATGAACAGCTGCCTCTTTCTCATCTTTCTGCTTCTGCTCATATTGATTCTGTGTCAGCATATATTGTTCATACACAGCATCACTGGCAATAAAACATTTTTCCTTTTTATCCAGATGCGCCTGCAAGAACATACCCTTCTGCATCATTTTCTTCAAGTCTTTTCTGATAAAACGCTGACTTCTGCCTGTCTTATCTGCCAGTTCTTCAATAGAACAATATAATTTATCTTTTACCATTTCCACATAATGACGGAAACGGTCTGTTCTTCCTTTTAATTTTACACCGTAGGCTCCCACAGACAATCCGGCGGTTGTCGCTACAACCGGCAATGTCATGGTTGCAAAAGACTCTGCTCCTATCAGAACACTCATCATCGTACGAATCGTAGACAGTCCTGCCAGTCCCATTGTACCAAAGCCGACTATCATACAAACAATACCGGAAACACTACCTGCCGGATTTCTGCTAAAAAGCTTCGGGTCCGGTCTTAAATTCGGTTTCGCATAATAAACCTTGCCGTTATATCTTTCCCATTTCTGATGTTTCGCCGGTGCTCCAACTTCGTGCTGAGCCATCTGACTGTTCGGTGCGGTATGATTGACCGTTCTGCTGTTTGCCGTTTGCTGCACACTCTGCTGAATGCTGTCTCGCACATCGTTCACTGCATCATTGATGCTTTTGCTCACATCACCAACCGCCTGATTGACGGTGTCACTGATACTTTTGCTTAATTCCGTAAAATCATTGGAATCAATCGCCTGCTGCACCTGCTTCTTTATATCTTCCCCTACCTGATACCACTCATTCTTATCCATTCTAATCCTCATTTCTATGTATGGATTTTTCACATTATGATTATACGTGAAAATGGTATAAAATACAATAACTGTTCTGTGTTAACTATTCTGAGTTTATAGCAACCGCATTTTCTTATACAAATAAGTTCCCAGAAAAATATCAGCTCCTGCCCATGCCAAAACCTCTCCCCAGAAAACACCTTTATAACCAATTATTCCTGTTAAAACACAGGCACAGAAAATGCGCATGAAAACTTGTACAAAACTTGAGCACATTGGTATGATAGAATTTCCAAGCCCCTGAATACAGGAACGAATAATATACACCATATAAAGAAGTGGAAAGAAAATCGCCAGAATACACAAAAACTGATAGCCAATTCCAATCGCTGCCTCAACCATTTCCTGCTGTTCCTTAATAAAAAGACCCAGAATATTTTTCCCAAAGAACCACATAAGGAAAGACATTCCATATGCCGTAATGATTCCAGTGCGAAGTGCCGCTTTTATCCCAGTCTTAATTCTTGCCTTCTCTCCTGCACCACGATTCTGCGCCGTATAAGTAGATATCGCATAACCATAAGAAGATGCTGCCATCTCCAAAAGTCCGTAAAGTTTATTTGCCGCCGTATAGCCTGCCAGAAATAGAATGCCGAAACCATTTGCAACGCTCTGCACCACCAGACCACCGAAAGCCGTAATTACATTTTGAAATCCCATCGGTATCCCGAGTCGAATCTCTTCCTTCAAAAGTTCTCTGTCCGGTTTTCGATTCCCTTTCTTTATCTTAGCCTGGCTCATCCGTACGAGCACAAAACCACAGCATACCGTTGCCAGAAGCTGTGCTAAAACCGTTGCAAAAGCAGCACCGTGAATTCCCCACTGAAAGCCCATAACAAACAGTACATCCAATACAATATTGCAAAATGAAGCCACAATCATACTGATAAAAGGTGCTTTACTATTACCAAATGCCCGCAAAATTGCTGCTAGCATATTATATGCAAATGAAATCGGAACTCCCATATAGAGAATCTGTAAATAGGTATAAGACAAAGGTAGAATGTCTTCCGGTGTCTTTAAAAGTTTCAATGCCGGCACAAGCAATATCTGTCCTGCCAGCGTAAATAATACAGCACCAAAAGCAGATAAAAGAAACGCCTGAAAAATACTTCTCTGCACCCTTTCTGTTTCTTCTGCTCCAATGTATTTTGCAATGCTTACGGAAAATCCTTGTGTCATTCCCTGTATCAGTCCAAACATCAGAAAACATAACCATTCTGTTGCTCCAAGTGCCGCCAGCGCATTTACACCTAACTGCTGTCCTACAATCATCGTATCGACAAACGTATATAATTGTTGAAATACATTCCCCAAGACAAGCGGTAGTGAAAATTGTAACAATAATTTCGTTGGATTTCCCTGTATCATTTTATTCTACCCCAAGCTTTTTCAAATCCTCAATCGCCTGCTCCTGATTCACAAACTGAATCGTATGAATGCCGAAAGCCTCAGCTCCTTTTAAATTACGTTCCAAATCATCCATGAATACACATTCCTCCGGCACCAACTGATAACGATCAATCAAGAGTTTATAAATTTCCGGCATCGGTTTGATTACTTGTTCTTTATAAGATAAAATTCCACCATCCATATATGGTAAAAAGTCCAGTGCATCAGCACATTCCACTTCTGCTTTTCTGGAAAAATTGGATAAGTAAAGCACCTGATAGCCTTTACTCTTCAATTCTTTAATCCAAGGAATTGCATAGTCGTTTCTGGATACAATTCCTTTCAAACTGGAAAGACATCTTACAATATCTTCTTCCATTTCCGGATCGCTCTCTACAAAACTCTGCAAGATTTCTTCATCAGAAATCACGCCTCTATCATACTCATTCCATTTCACATTCTCAACAGTCGCTTTCACGATGCGATTAAACTTTTCACCGGTGCAACCTTTTTCTATAAAAAATTCTCTCCATGTGAAATCGGCAAGTACATTACCAATATCAAAAATAATTGTTTTTATCATTTCTCTATCCTCACTTTATCCTTCTATGCTTCATATACCAATTCCAGCAAATTTCTTGCCGCCGCAGAAACCGGATTCTTTATATCTGTCACCACACAGAAATGCCTTTGGGGGAAAATTTGATTAAATCGTAATTCAAACAATTTACCCGACTCCAAATGCTCTTTTGCAAAATCCCGCATGACACAACCAACGCCTAAATTTCGCAGTGCAAACTGCACAATCATATCGCTGGTTGCAAGTTCAAACTCTGGTTTGATTTCCACCTGATTTTTCTGCAAAAAGGAATCCATATAATTACGCGTACTGGTTCCTCCTTCCAGACAAATAAGCGGCATTTCTTCTAATTCCTGTAAATCCAACATTCTGTTCTTATATGAAATGAACTTTCTTCCCGCGACAAAAATATCCTCTATTTCCCGCACTACAATCGCCTGCATTTCTTCTTTCGCTTCAAAAGGTGTACTGACAACACCAAAATCAATTTTTCCTTCTTGAAGATTCTGCAAGGTTTCCGGTGTCGGTGCATTTGTAACTTTAACCTTAATTCCCGGATATTTTTCGTGAAAACGCTCCAGATACGGCAACAGATAAAACTGTAGTGTCATATCACTGGCTCCGATGTGCACCTCACCCAAATCCAGATTCAGCATCTGCTGCAATTTCTTTTCCCCGAGTTCAATCTGTTCATAACCTTTCGCCACATAGTCATAAAGAAGTTCTCCCTCTTTGGTTAACTTCACACCTTTGGAGGCTCTGGTAAAAAGCTTTGCACCCAATGAAGTTTCCAGTTGCTTAACAGACTGACTGACCGCCGGCTGAGAAATTGCAAGTTTACCAGCTGCCGTAGTCAGGCTTTTATGCTTGGCTACATAATAGAAGACTTTGTAATATTCCAGATTGTTTATCATAAGCATTCCTCTTTTTCATAAGTAGGTCTTATATCAGAATAGCATGGTATAAGGTGTGTGTCTAGGGAAGATTCAAAAAGGGAACCACGTGGGGTTCCCTTTCCTATTTCTATCCTTATTCTTGATTTCAATTCCTTATTTACTAAACTTGCTCTCACGGTAAATGATATCATTTCTGCCCGGGCCGTTAGAAACCATAGTAATCGGATAACCAATCTGTTCCTCAATAAACTCAATATAGTTACGACAATTTTCCGGAAGGTCTTCGTATTTCTTGATACCACGAATATCGCATTTCCAGCCCGGTAAGGTTTTCAGAACCGGTTTGGATTTCTCTAATTTATGTGTTACAGGGAAGTCTGTTGTAACTTCACCATCGATTTCATAGCCAACACATACCGGGATTTCATCCAGATAACCAAGTACATCCAATACAGTGAAAGCAACATCGGTTGTACCCTGTAATCTACAGCCATATTTGGAAGCCACACAGTCAAACCATCCCATACGGCGTGGACGACCTGTTGTTGCGCCAAATTCACCACCGTCACCGCCGCGTCTTCTAAGTTCATCTGCTTCCTCTCCGAAGATTTCAGATACAAATGCACCTGCTCCTACTGCGGAAGAATATGCTTTACAAACGGTAACAACCTGTTTGATTTCATATGGTGGAATACCCGCTCCGATAGCACCGTATGCTGCTAATGTTGAAGAAGAGGTTACCATTGGGTAAATTCCGTGATCCGGGTCTTTCAAAGTACCAAGCTGTCCTTCTAATAAGATAGTCTTTCCTTCTTTGATTGCTTTGTCAAGGTATGCAGAAACATCACATACATAAGGAGCAACCATTTCTCTATATTCATGGAGTGTTGCCAGCAATTCTTCCGGCACAATTAATGGTTTGTGATATAAGTGCTCTAACAAGATGTTCTTAGTTTCACAGATTCTTTCTACTTTTTCTTTCAATAACTCTTCATCAAAAAGTTCGCTTACCTGGAAACCGATTTTTGCATATTTATCAGAATAGAAAGGTGCAATACCAGACTTAGTAGAACCAAAGGATTTACCGCCTAATCTTTCTTCCTCATACTGGTCAAAAAGAATGTGATAAGGCATTACCATCTGACATCTGTCAGATACAAGAATCTTCGGCATCGGAACATCTCTGTCCGTAATGGATTTGATTTCATTAAAAAGAATTGGAATATTTAATGCCACACCATTTCCGATAATGCTTGTTGTATGATTATAAAATACTCCGGATGGTAATGTATGCAAAGCAAATTTACCATAATCGTTTACAATAGTATGACCTGCATTTGCACCGCCCTGAAAACGAACGATAATATCCGCTTCCTCTGCCAGCATATCAGTAATCTTACCTTTTCCTTCGTCACCCCAGTTAGCACCTACTACTGCTTTTACCATGATTTTCCTCCTAAATTTTGCATAAAATTTCTCGTCTGAAAAACTTCTCAAGAGCCACAAAAGGATGGGCTTGTAAAAAACCCATCCTTCTTCGTTTCTTACTTTATGATTATAAAACAAACATACTCATAAGTAAAATCAATATTCATTATACATATTATAATATACAATTATATCATATGCTTTTCACACCAATATAGTGTTTCGCAACCGGGATAAATTATACATTAATTTCAGCTTTCACACCAAGAAGTTCTTTATTTTCTTCCAGAATCGGTGCAATCACTTCTTTTAAGAAGTTTTCTACCTGTAATGGTGCACGTCCGACATATTTTGCCGGGTCCATCGTTTTCTGTAAATCTTCCAGACTCATATTGAAAGCAGGATCTTGCGCAATTAACTCTAACAAGTTGTTGTCCTTACCTTCTTTTTTCACATTTGCACCGGCAATCATGGAAAGTTCACGAATCTTCTCATGAAGTTCCTGACGATTACCTCCCATCTTAACAGCATCCATCATGATATTTTCAGTTGCCATAAATGGAAGTTCGCTCATAAGACGTTTGGTAATTACTTTGTCATACACTACCAAACCATCTACTACATTCAGGCATAAGTCCAGAATACCGTCGATTGCAAGGAATCCTTCCGGAATAGAAAGTCTCTTGTTTGCAGAGTCATCCAATGTTCTTTCAAACCACTGTGTTGCAGAAGTAATAGCAGGATTTAATGCATCTACCATAACAAAACGTGACAGGGAAGCAATTCTTTCACTTCTCATTGGATTTCTCTTATATGCCATAGCAGAGGAACCAATCTGGCTCTTTTCAAAAGGTTCTTCTACTTCTTTCAAATGCTGAAGGAGTCTGATATCGTTAGACATCTTGTGTGCAGATGCCGCGATTCCTGCAAGGATGTTGCAGACTCTTGTATCCACTTTACGAGAATAGGTCTGACCGGATACCGGATAGCATTTTTCAAAGCCCATTTTCTTTGCAATCATCGGATCAATTTTATCAATTGTTTCCTGATCACCATCAAATAATTCTAAGAAGGATGCCTGTGTACCGGTTGTTCCTTTGGAACCTAATAATTTTAAAGTAGAAAGAACATAATCTAAGTCTTCTAAGTCCAGACAAAATTCCTGTGCCCAGAGAGTTGCTCTTTTTCCTACAGTGGTCGGCTGTGCCGGCTGGAAATGAGTAAATGCAAGTGTCGGTAAGTCTTTGTATTCTTCTGCAAACTTTGCAAGTTCTGCAATTACATTTACCAGTTTCTTTTTCACAAGCATAAGGGCTTCACGCATAACGATAATATCGGTATTATCGCCTACATAACAGGAAGTTGCTCCCAGATGAATGATACCGGCTGCTTTCGGACACTGCTTACCATAAGCATATACATGGCTCATAACATCATGACGAACTTCTTTTTCTCTTGCTTTGGCCACATCATAATTGATGTCATCTGCATGAGCTTTCAGTTCATCAATCTGTTCCCTCGTAATAACCGGCTTACCATTCTGGCTAAGTCCAAGTTCCATCTCTGTTTCTGCCAGAGCAATCCATAACTTTCTCCATGTTCTGAATTTCATATCCGGAGAAAAGATGTACTGCATTTCTTTGCTTGCATATCTCTCTGATAACGGACTTACATATCTGTCTGTACTCATATTCTATCTCCCATTTTCACTATTTTTCAAAATCCCCTCGGATATCCTCTTTCGGAGGCTCCAACGGATATTTTCCTGTAAAGCATCCTTTACAGATGCCCAGATGATTTGCAATCTCATCCAGTCTTTCTAATTCCAAATAACCGAGTGAATCTGCTCCAATAATCTCACAAATCTCATCGATTGAACGGTTATATGCAATTAACTGTTCTCTTGCCGGAACATCCGTACCGAAGTAACAAGGCCACAGAAAAGGTGGCGAACTTACCCGCATATGTACTTCTTTGGCACCGGCATCACGAAGCATTCTGACAATACGGTCCGAAGTGGTTCCTCGTACAATGGAATCGTCAATCATAATAATTCTTTTGCCTTTTACCGCTTCTTTAATTACATTCAGTTTGACCTGTACACTGCTTTCGCGGTTTTTCTGCTTCGGTTTAATAAAGGTTCGTCCGACATAAGTATTTTTTACAAATGCCTGTCCATAAGGAATTCCGGACTGCATAGCATATCCCAATGCCGCACAGTTACCGGATTCCGGTACTCCGACTACTAAATCCGCTTCCACCGGCGAGTCCATTGCCAGATATTTTCCGGCAAGAATACGGGAATCATAAACACTGACACCGTCAAAATGTGTGTCCGGTCTTGCAAAATAGATGTATTCAAAGACACATCTTGCATGCTGTTCCTTCGGAATGCACATACTTTTGTCTGATTCAATTCCTTTTTCCGGAGAAATCGTAACAACTTCTCCCGGTTCTACATCTCTGATATAGGTTGCGCCAATCGTGTCCAGTGCACATGTCTCTGATGCCAGAATATAAGCATTATCTCTTTTGCCGATACAAAGCGGTCTAAAACCATATGGATCTCTTGCGCCAATCAGTTTACGAGGTGACATGATGACTAACGAATAGGCACCCTTTATTTTCTGCATAGCACGTCCTACGGCCTCTTCCACAGTACCGCAGTTCAAACGTTCTCTTGCAATGTGATACGCAATAACTTCGGAATCTATCGTAGTCTGGAAAATCGCTCCCGAGTATTCCAGTTCATGACGTAATTCCAATGCATTGATTAAATTTCCATTATGTGCAAGTCCTAAAGTACCTTTCACATAATTCAGAACTAATGGCTGCGCATTTTCTCTGGTACTGCTGCCTGCTGTCGAATATCTGACATGGCCCACACCGATATCACCTTTAAGTTTCTCAAGCGTATCCGGCGTAAAATTCTCATGGAGCAGTCCCATTTCTTTAGCACTTAATACTTTACCTTTGGGGCCATTGGTATCACTTACTGCTATACCACAGCTTTCCTGACCTCGATGCTGTAAGGCAAACAAACCATAATAAATAGTAGATGCCACATCATTTCCATCAAAATCGTAAATACCAAAAACGCCACATTCTTCCCCTAGTTTGTCCGATTTTTCCATCTGACTAACCATTTTTTTCGCTTTACGCTCCTATTGTTCTGTTTTATTTTTCCATACTATTTTGATAAGATAATCCTATAAACCAAGTCTTTTGAATACTTCGTTATAAGCTTCTTCTACATTTCCTAAATCTCTACGGAAACGGTCTTTATCCAGTTTTTCGTTTGTATGTACATCCCATAATCTACAAGTATCAGGGCTTGTTTCATCTGCTAAGATAATTTCGCCATGGTAACGACCAAATTCAATCTTAAAGTCGATTAACTTGATATCTGCCTGTAAGAAGTAGTTCTTTAATACTTCATTTACTTTAAACGCATATTTCTTGATTGTCTCGATTTCATCCCATGTAGCAAGATTCATTGCCACTGCGAAATAGCTATTGATAAGTGGATCGCCCAGTTCATCATTCTTATAGCTGAATTCAATAGTAGGTTCTGCGAATGGAGTTCCTTCCGGTACTCCCAATCTCTTAGAAAAGCTTCCTGCTGCTACGTTACGAATAATAACCTCTAACGGTACAATTTCTACTTTTTTAACCGCTGTTTCTCTATCACTTAACTCTTCAACGAAATGAGTTGGAACGCCTTCCTTTTCCAGAAGTTTAAAAACATGGTTTGTCATACGGTTATTTATAACACCTTTACCAACAATAGTGCCCTTTTTCTCTCCATTAAATGCTGTTGCATCATCTTTGTAATCCACGATTAAAACATCCGGATCTTCTGTTGTAAATACCTTTTTGGCTTTGCCTTCATAAAGCTGTTCCAATTTTTTCATTGTAATTACCTTACCTTTCCTCATGATTTTCTTTAAAATCAAACTCGCATTTTGTAAAAATACGGTTTTATTCTACACATTTTTCTCGTACTTTTCAACCGTTTCTAAGATTTCTCTCGCATATTGTGGATAACGATTTACTAATTCTTTAATTTCTTTCTGGGAACCACCAGCCACAACTTCCTTGTTATAATCCATTCTTCTACGCAAGGATTGTCTTCTGATAATCAGATTATGACGGATTTCTACCATTTCCTTATGCTCCAGAATTGCTTCTGTCTGATGCAGCCAGATTGCCGGGTCACTAATCTGATAGCGTTTCAAAATCTTAATTAACTCCTGCTGATTATAATCCAGTTCCAGTTCCGCGCGTCTGTATTTCTCGCGTTCTTCTTTTTCTTCATGGTAATTCTGCCACAATTTCTCCAGTTCCTCTGCACTGGATACATTATATTTCAGATAAAGATAATCCAACAGGTTTGTGTTATTGACATATCTGATTTTTACTTTATTCTGCAAAAGAATAATTTTGTTGATACCAACCTCAACTCTTTTTAATTCTCTTCTGGCTTCTGTATGTTTCACATAGACGATTGTTAAAACGATTGCCGCAACTCCGGCTGTTATCAGATAACCTGCTTCTGTATTCATTTCCAGGAAAAACTGTAATAGCAACAACAGCAGCAAACACAATCCGAGTGCTGTAATGCAGATAATTGCCATTCCTTTGGTATCTGCAATCGCTCCCATCAGTTCACTCTTCCGGTACAGGTATGCATGTTTTTCACCTTCTAATCGGCTCAAATCTTTCTTGATAAGTTCTTGATAATCTTCTGCCTTCTTTAACTTTTCGCAGCCTTCTTCCACTTCATCTAACATTCGTTCCATCTGATGAAAACGTTCGTCGCTCATACGACGTTTACGATACGCATAATCATCACGGCTGCTCTGCAAAAGTTCTACCTTTTTGGCACAAGACTTCAGTTCTTCTGCTTCCTCCTCCGGTAACGCTTCGATTTCTTCCATATCTTTCAGATAAGCAGTTACCATATTATATTCAAAAGTCAGATTTTCCAGTTCTTTGGACGCATCGGCTATCTTTTCAAGACAATTTCTCACATACTCTTCTCGGATTTCCCGATTTCCCAAATCAAGGGTTCCTTCTTCGGAAGAGGTATCTTCCCAGTCCCCTTCTTCCTCATAATCCGGTTCTTCAATTGTTTTATTAAATCTTGAAAATAATTTTTTAAACCAATTCATATTTTTTCCCCTGTTTTTCTATTTTCCCTTGCGCATAGTATTTTACTATTATCTTATCACAATTCCTATCTTGCTACACTTTCACGGTAAGCATCCTTCAGAGAATTTGTGATTTTCTCAATCTCACTATAATAGGGTGCAGTATTGCCTGCCGTAGTGCTTCCCTCTTCTTTGCAGACCTGTAATGTAAATAACATTCTATTTTCTTCGGTTGTATCAAATTGTCCCTTCGCCTGTTCTATCAATCGCTCTACCTGCAAAGATATCTCATGGTAATTCGGATTCTGTGCAATAAAATCAATATACTCCTTATCCTTGCTATACATACGCCGCGCCATCAGGCACTGCTTCAGGCTCTCTGAGTTACCGCTTATCCGATAAGCTTCCATAAATTCTCCTGCAGCATGTTCAAACATAAAAAGCTTTGCATTCGCCACTCCCATGTTGTGTTTCACTTTTCCACGAAGTTCTATTTCTTCTTCAGGTATTTGTGCAAACAATGCTGCATACTGCTCTATCGCAATTGCATATCGTTTATTCTGCAACATATAGTCTGCCTTCGCCTTCTGCTTTTCATACGAACTAAGGCCTGCATTGTTCTTAATGACCGTTTCAATATGGGCAACCTGTTCAGCCGAATAAAGCCCTACATATTCCAGAATCGTTCCAACATATGCACTGGGTGAGCCCTTCTGATTTACAAGAGAATAAAGTGCATGGGCAAGCTGTGACAAACCACACTGTTCATCCAGCCAGCGTGCCAGTTTCTCACTTACAATTTCCTGATCCAGAAGTTCTGCATTCTCTGCCAGACAATAGCATAGTTCTTCCGCAGAATACAGGTTTACATAAGTTTTATCAAAAAAATATGGAATTTCTGCATAATTTCCTGTTTCCAGTATGATGTTACTCATGCTCCTACCATGCCCTTCCCGGCGTTCCTTTCCTAGTCATTGCTTTTATACTACGTTGAATTGTTTTATCCATACTTTTCCAGTGGAAAGGAACAACTCTCCAAATCCCAAATCCGTTATCTGCACTTCTACACATTCCGTAGAAAGCATTTTCATTTCCATTTTATATCTACTAAATGCACCCTTTCGCATCGGGGCATCTTCCAGAATAATTTCCTGTTCTCCGGCATTTTTACCTGTTAGCGGTGTAATAACAAAAGAAATTTTATTTTCCTCTCCCGGCAAAATAAACTCACATTCCTTGTGAACCTCAAACCAGTTTTCTCCGGCATCCAGCAATGCAAAATAGGAATCTTTTCCCCTTCTTTTTACATTCATACCAATATTGGCTTTCAGCTTGTCCGGTCCTAAAAAAATATGTTCCTGTCCCGCCTTACTTGGCTCTATTTTCTCAAGCAGACCATAGCAGGCACCTTTGCTGAATAAATTATTCCCCTGAAAAACTCTTCGGTTTCTGCATAAGAAATGCAGCGATTCTTCTGCCCATCCATCCCGGAAACCATCTCCCAAGAGATAAGCGGAAGATACGATTCTGTCATTACACTGTCTTTGTAAAATATCCAGAAACTTCTCATCTGCAAGACGATAGCTGTCTTTCTTAATCGCTTCCTCTTCGTCTTCTCCCGGCAATACTAATGTATTATAAGCCTGTTCTTCAATTAACACGACAATTGGTGTTGTTTTCTTGTTTGCTTCCAGCCGATAGGTTTTCAGACGTTTTCCATTATGCTCACAGGCAAGCACCTGATATTGCCATAATTCTTCCGGCTGATGCAATACAAAATAATAGAAGCTTTCCGTATGACTCTGAAAATAGATTCTTGATGTTTTTAAATTCAGATTCACTGCTGCTTTCGCCAGAACTTCCACCATACGGTCATCCAGATTATCTACGGTAAACATCAACGCATCGATATTTTCAATCGTAGCTATAAAGCTCATCAAAGTTAAGCTTCTTTTCAGGAATAAAGTAAGGAGTGCAATCGGATCATATTCTTCCTCTTCTATGGAAAGCATTTCGCCCTTTTTCGCTGCCTCCACAAGATTTGTCACTAACGTTCCATCCTCACCACAGTTTTTCAGCGCATCTTTGCCATAAAACCATTGATTGATTCCTTTTCGTTTACATAATACCGTAGGAATATTGTATTGTTTCGTCCCGACAACAGTGGCAACGCTCTCTACATCCTCTTCTCCGAAAATGCAGTAGCTAATCTGAGAAAAATCATCTCCCAAATCATATCCTACTAACACACTGCCCTTATGCACTTTTCCCTCTTCTTTTCGTTCAAAGAACATAATTGTTTCCTCACTTACAGCATGGTAAACAGCTTATCCACCATAAAGTCTTTCTTATAATACTCTTCTAACACATTGTTTACGGTATCGTAATCCTGAAGTGTTTTTCCAATCATAATATCATTCAGCATACTGAAACGGCTTTCCTGCGCATTATTGCCGATATCACTCTTGCTAATCGTACCGCTCTCTGTCAGCTGCTCTTTACCGTCTTCTTCCTCAGTAATGTAGTATTGCAATCTTTCTCCAAAGAACAGGACAAATTCTTTCACACAGATTCCGGCAAAAACATCACGCATTTCTTCCTTACAATACTCCTGTTCACTGCCGTCTTCTTTCTGAATCAGAAAATGAATAACCGCCCTGTGTCCCGGCTTTGCACGATACTCCAAAATCGATTTATCCAGGAACTGATCCAGTTGTGGAAGATAACTCTGATATTCTTTGAACATCGGCAATACAATCTTCTCCTGTATCATGTCCTTTAAAAATGCCTTAATCACTTCCCTGATTTCTTCGGTAATCTCCTGCTGATTTTCCGCATAATATTTCAAAAAAGCAATCTTACATACCAGATGAAGCGGCATGTCTTTCTGATACATCTGCATAACCGTCTGAACGAAAAATACTTCTGTTATTTTCTCTTTTACTACATAGTCATAGCAACACTGGGATAAAAATGCTGCAATCAGCTTCTCTTTGCCGCCCTCTCTTCTATATGAACGGAAAATATCTGTTTTCTCACCGATATAAGAACCGGTATACAGCATCTGCAAAAGGATTCTTTCACTCAGCTCATAGGTATCGACTCCAAAATCATTTGCTGCTTTCCAGATATCCCGCATATCTTTGATACTGCCATCAAAATATTTTACCAGATAACGAAGTACCTGTTCATCGTATTTTCCTTTTTTCAGAACATAATACAAGATACCGGTCATCATGGCATCTTCTTCCAAATCATTCTGTTCCAGTAATCGACTGCACAATTTTACAAGGACTTTCGCATCCACACCATAAGGGCTACTGAAGCGAATCCACTCATAAGCTTCCGGATACATTCCGCGTAATACCATAATGCGCACAATGTCTTTCCTGTCATCAATAGCAATCATTTCCGGTTCCAAAGCCAGTAAATATTCGTCCAGTTCACGCATTCTGTCTTTTTCATAATAAAACTGCACTAATTTGATACGAATATCCTGACGATATGACTCTGCAATCAGTACCGAATCTGCCAGTTGTTTAAACCGTCCTACGTTTTCTTCCTGTATCATGACGAAATTCTTATGGTCAAAACAGGTATAAATATTATAGCCAAGATGTTCCTCAAGAAAAGGAGCCGCCATAATAGATAGTTTTCCGGTTGTGATAAGCCGTTCTGACTGATAAGGTACACTGCTTGTATAACGGTTGTGTTCTCCATCTTCCAAAATAATCTTACAGTCCGCATCATAAATCGGAACCTGCGCTTTTCCACCAATTACCGGATATGCCCGTTCTACCATGCAATACGGATATACCAGAATAATCTGCCTTATATTCTCACTCTCGATTGTAATATCATGCATAAAAAGCAGAGTCATCAGTTCTTCTGCATTTTCTCCATCCACCATAGGATGCTTTATTACATTTCGATAAAGATATGCCAAATCTTTATTAATTCTTCCCCGCTTAATCTGTTCCACTACAAAGTGCTCAATTGCAGGCATATAGCTTGCAAAAATTTCCGGGAACTCTTCCTGATGTTTATATACATACGCGTATATGTACGCTGTAATCTCATAGCTTAAATCACTTTGATAAGAGAAATACATCAAAATCATTTTCGGCAAAACTGCCTTCTCATCCAAAGGTGCCGACATCATATAATATTCATATAATCTGGTAATTCTCAGATTCTGTTCCACACCCGCCTGATACCAGCGGAAATATTTGCTGCCATACTTATTACCTTTTATTAAAGTGGAACAAATTGCATGCAAAATATCATTCTGTGGTCTTTCTTCATAGCATGCCGTCAGAATTTGGAATAATCGCTCCGAATATCCCTTCTGTTTCTCTGCCAGGTATAAAAGCTGTATAATAATCTCAGCCTTCATGAGTTCATGCTTGACCGCATAATTAAGTATCTGCAATTCAAATTCGCCCAGTTTCAACAACATTGCCGGATTCATACATAATAAATGCCATGCTTCCACATAAATCATCGGGCTGGTGCAATGACACTGGAACAACTCTTCCAATAATCCCCACTTTCTGGTCGGACTTTTCGTATATTCATCAGACAAGAACAAAAGTAACCATGCAATTCGCCAATTACCTCTGTTTCTTTCATAGATTCCTGCTATCTCTCTGGCAACATCATCCACATAACTGTCTTCTTTACTGTACAGAGTTGTCAGATATAGATAATAACACCAAAGTGCCGGTTGTTCTTCCTGAAGTATTTCAATTTTTTCCCGGTTCTGCTCCAAAATCCACTTTGCTTCATTATATCTTTCTTCTGTAATAAGAAGTTGTGCGTGGAACAGTCTGGCTGCCATATCCTTGTCATCCATTTCCTGGAGCCGCTCTACCAATTTCCCGGTTTCCTGCATCCACGTTTTGGTACTGATTTTTTTCAATCGAAATGCCTGATAATATTCCATCAGCTGCATCAAAGTCCATTTTCTCTCTTTGCGCAGACCAAGCAGCTTTCTGCCACTGTGCTGATTCATATGATTGACTACGGTAACCGGTATACTGATTACCTGTTCACAGCTAATCAGACGGATACAGCCATAATTATTTCCGGCATGCAATTTATCATCTTCTATGTAATAATACAGACGATACATATTACCAAGAAAAGCATCATCCGAAATCACATCTTCACTTACCTTCAGAAAATCCCCTTCGGTTTCAATGCGTAAATAAGTATATCCCCATCCGTTTCTGTTAATGACAAGGGCATAACGCGACAAGGCAATCGGATCTTCCAATTTTATCTCTGTTTCCTCCGGTATAAATTCCACCGGTTTCTTTTTATTTATTTCCAGCAAAAATTCTTCCATGTTATGCTCGTTACCATGCACTTTGGAAAGTCCCTTGTATGCTGCATAATATTGTTTGTCATTTCCGGCAAAAATACGTTCAAAGTCTTCACCGTAAAATAAATTTACCGCTTCTGACCAGTTACTTTTGGCAAGGTTTGTAAAATGAAATAAGTTTTTAATCGGACCAAGACTGGATTCTATAACATCACTAACTACTGCAACAGAAAAAGGGAGATAATATTCTCCCTGATTTGATACAATATTAAATGCTCCTTTGATTTCCGTTCCGGCTTCCATTTCCGTTGCATCAACATGGTAAAAAATCTCGTCCTGACTTCCACTGAAAGACTGGGTAATGCACTTCATACGCAAATCAGAAGATACCACATATCCTTCCGTGACCGTTCCCTGTGGTCCGTAAACGGTAAAAGAACCTTCCTTTTCACTACCTGCCTGAACCGACAACTCAATACGTGGGCATGAAAAATCCAAAGAACCATTATCATACTTAAAATTTCCATCTAATATTTCATGAATGATTTGTTTCAATTTCCACACCACGCTTTGCTCATATTTAAATAAATTATATCATTCTTCGGGTACTCTCTGCAAGGTGCAAAGAAAGTATATAATAAGAAATGAGCTTTGCCGCAAAATACTGATTCGACAAAGCTCCTTATACGCTATCCACTTTTGCCATTATCAACCGGGTTCTGCAATTCTACTGACTCCCACATAAACATTAGAAATTTCATACCATGTCGGATAATCTGTAATTCCGTTTGCCGGTAATCCAAACACTCTCTGAAAAGCGCGGACTGCATCTGCCGTTCCCTGTCCATAGATACCATCCACTGTTACCTTTGGAATAGCCGGGAAATTCTGTGCAATACGGTTCAACTGTTGCTGAAGCTGCCTTACTTTATCACCGGATGCTCCAATAGACAAATTATATCCCGGGAATGAAGACGGTACGCCCGAAATACTGACCGCTGTATTAATATACATATCACTTCCGTAATAGTATCGAATGATTTCAATTGCCGAATATCCTTCATCGCCCAGATATTTTGATCCCCATTGGCTAAGTCCGTCACAGGTAACTCTTTTTCCATCGCAGTAAGATGTGAAAATGGGCTGTCTTACACCCGGTCTTGATAGAAAGTTAGCAAAAATGGTATCAACCAGACGATCAATATTCTGGTAAGTATTTCTACCGTAAATCCACTTCTGATCATAGGCAGTAGAAGATGTGATGGTAAAATTATATCCTTGATTACGGTACCATTCCGTATATACTCTGTTCAATGTAAAAGACAGAATCGCCAGAATGTTTGCATAAATAGCACTTTCCGGCCAAGTTGCATAAATTTCAGAGGAAGCTACGTTTTTGATGTAGTCTTTGTACCTGACATAGTAGTTTGGTGCACTGGAATCATTTGGAACACCGTCATGTACAATAACATACTCCGGCACTACCACACGACTTAAAACAATTTCGCCCGTTTCATCCATTGGTTTAATCTCATCCTCAGGAATCTTAGGTGGATAAATCCCATATAAAGTATGATCTGGGATGACAATTGTTTCTTCCGGTTCTTCGGATGTTTCTACTGGTATCATTCGGATATTCTGTACCGCTGTAACATCCGGGAGCACTTCCACACCGGAAATCATAACCGGTTCGTACCCCTCTGCTTCTATTGTCAAATCATATTCTGAATATGGTCTTGGCGATTCCGGTACCTGACTATATTCAAAAGGCGGTGCCGCAAGCTGTACTTCCTGTGCCTGACCCGAATTATCTGTTTCCAGTTTCTCTACTGTTGTCTCCGGAAGGTCAGTATAAGCAATCGAAATTACTGCATTTTGAACCGGTATCAGTCCAATATTCGAAGTGACATTTATTTGCAGTCCGCCCGTCTGTTCACCCGCCATCTGCGCACTCCGCATTATTTTTTCGCTCATATAAATACCTGCATACAATAACTTTCTTCTTAGTTATTATATGCAGGTACTCTGTACTCGTCACAAACTATTTACTGTACAACGCCATCGCCGCCACGTGTCCACATAATTCCCTGATTAATCATCTGGTCAATGTCCATACCGATAATTTCAGATGCTCTTGCCTTCGCTGCCGCTTCATTTGCTGTACCAAGCTTCTGATAAATATAGTAAGCCGGTTTCTTATTGCCATTCAAATCATATAAACCAAGTGCTAAATTACTTTCCATCTCATGCGCATTATCTGTCTGACGGAACAACATAAATGCATCTACATCCGGAAGTGATGCTGCCTTCAGATATCCATATGCAATGGACGCCTCTTGTGCTTCATCTCCAAAACTGGAAGTGTAACCAATCTCTGCTAATGAAATACTTCTGACTTCTCCTGCCGGATTTAAAAATTGTGGCTGATGCATATAGTTAATCAAAATATCAATATTCTGCATCGTAATATATGGTGTTGTAATGCTATTTTTCACCCATACTGCCGGACCATTCCATGCATAAGGATCGTACAGCGGAGAGTTATATGGATGATAGGAAAGTCCCCAATCAATATTTCCCTCTCGATTCATGTAATAATTAAACTGATCCAGATAATCTTTTGCAAGGAAGCTGCCCGGATTAGATTTACGATTCCACTCCTGGTCAATGGAGTTGTAAATTCTAACATTCGCGTTCATGCTCTTCATTTCATTGTAAATGATTCGGAATGCTTTTACATAAATATTCACGTTAAAATCAAGTGATGAAGAATTAGTATACCACCATGAAGTTCTTGCATTTACTTCATTACCAAGAATCCAGTTATCAACTTGGCCACAATTCTGATGACCGGAGTAACGCTGTCCTAAAAATGCACCAACTGCTTTCAAATGATTCGTACCCGCAGCATCTGCCACATTCAAAGCATATCCCGGACACTCCGCACCGGTAGCTGCCGGATGTACTAAATCTTTTGAATAAGCACCCTCGCCGCGATTCAAAAGAACCATTGTAACCTGCATTCCATAAGCATTAAAACTTCTAATCATGGAATCATATTTACCAACCATATTACTGTCAAAATAGTATATCTGTCCATTATAGTTAAACGGAATCGCACCCGGAACAGATGCATCTGAGCAAATGTCATCTACATACATGTTGTAAACAACCTGCTGCACGCCAAGTTCCTGTAACTCTCCATTGGAACACTTTGTAAGGTCCGGTAAAATACCTTTGATTCCTGCCGGTTTACGGGCAGATGTATAAGCTGCCATTGCTTCTGGATTTGTAATATAATGCTCATCACTTACCTGAACCATCTGTCCATTCTGTTTTACTGCAACAAGAAACTTACGACTCAAATTGGAATCTGCTGTATTGTAATTCAAAGCAAAGCTCGCTGTAACAGCTTTTCCTGCATCAACTGTTGCTACTACTTTACCTGTTGGTCCATCCTGATAAACTTCATCCGCATAAATATAGTATTTACCATCATCACTTGATGGAACACTGCTTGCACTGATTTGGCAATTTACATTTGCTCCCGAAATCAAACAGGATGTAATGGAAACCGGACGACCGGCTGCTTCTACCTGTATCGCATTACTTTCCGGCAACACCGCTGCACCAACTGCTACGATTACGGCAACTGCCACTGCCAACAAGGTCATGATTGTTCTTTTGATTTTGCTCATTTTATCCTCCCCTATCACTTTTCTATGTTTAAATTTAAATTGTTTTTTGTAAAAAAATGTCAAATTGACGAGTATCTTAATAATAGCACATAATTTTTGCAAAATAAATACCTGCATACAATAACTTTCTTCTTCATTATTGTATGCAGGTACGCTCTGCTAATCACCAAACAATTATTTTGTTAATAACATCATAATGTCATTGCTTCTTGCAACAAACTTAGTCATTGCTTCCGGCTCAAGCGGTGCCTGTTGCAGCAATGCAAGGTCATATAACTGTTCACAAATCATTGTCACATTATCACCATCTTTATTTTCCAGTACATACTGAACTAACGGATGGTTTGCATTGAGAATCAGGGTTTCGCCTTCTTTACCGAACATACCCATATCCATTCCCATGCCCTGCATAGAATACATTTTCATCATATCCTGCATTCTTCTGCTTTCCTCGGATAAGGTAATCATAGAAGAAATCTTCTTATTTTTCAGCTTCTCAACTTTTACGTTGATTGCATCTTTTTTCAGAGCTTTCTTCATAATCTTAGCAATTTCTTCTGCCTGTTCTTCCATTTCCTTTTCTGCTTTCTTGGAAGTTTTGGCTTTGAAAGTATCAGTTAAATCTGCATCAATTCTCTGGAATTTGATTCCTTCGTTCTTTGCTTCCAACTGAGAAACGAAAGGCTGGTCGATATTATGTGTCAGAATTACTGCATCCATCTTAGCAGCCTTAAACATATTGATATACTGACTCTGCTGTTTTTCATCGGTTACATAGTAGATAACTTTCTCTTTCTTTTCTTCTGCATTATCAGCATCTTCACCAGTAACAGTGTCGCCGTTTTCATCTACTACTTCTGCTTCTACCTTTTCACCATTTTCATCCGTTGCAGATTCTCCTGCTTCATCTGGATCAATCTTGTTAACTTCCAGACATTCCGGAAGAGTCATATAGTTGCCATCAAGGTTCTTAAACAGAATATAATCAGTCATCTTCTCACAGAATTTATCATCTTTTAAGCAGCCAAATTTGATAAATGGACTGATATCATCCCAGTATTTCTCGTATTCTTCTTTTTCGGTTTTGCACATACCGGAAAGCTTATCTGCCACTTTCTTCGTGATATATTCATTGATTTTCTTTACGAAACCATCATTTTGAAGTGCGCTTCTGGATACGTTAAGCGGTAAATCAGGACAATCAATAACACCTTTTAACAGAAGTAAAAATTCCGGAATAACTTCTTTGATATTATCTGCAATAAATACCTGATTGTTATATAACTTAATCGTTCCTTCAATGGATTCATATTCCATATTGATTTTTGGGAAATACAAAATACCTTTCAAGTTAAACGGATAGTCCATATTCAGATGAATCCAGAACAAAGGCTCTTTGTAATCCTGGAATACTTTACGATAAAACTCCAGATATTCTTCCTTCGTACATTCATTTGGATGTTTTGCCCAAAGTGGCTGTGTTTCATTTAAAAGTTCCGGACGTTTTGTAATCTTTAATTTCTGCTCGTCCTCTTCTTTTTCTTTTTTAATTTCTTCTACAACTGTATCGGTATCAAGCTTTTCTGCTTCTGTAATAATCTGCGTTTCTGTTGTATTTGCTTTGGAAAGATAAATTTCTGTCGGCATGAAGGAACAATATTTCTTAATTACTTCTCTTGCCTTATATTCATTGCAGAACTCCAGGCAATCTTCATTGATGAAAAGAGTAATCTCTGTACCAACTTCTGTTCTGCTGCCTTCTTCCATATCAAATTCAGTACCACCATCACATTCCCAGTGAACAGCCTGTGCACCATCTTTATAAGAAAGTGTATCAATATGCACTTCATCGGCTACCATAAAGGCAGAATAGAATCCCAAACCAAAATGACCGATAATCTGATCCTCATTTGTTTTATCTTTATATTTCTCAATAAAATCGGTTGCTCCTGAAAAAGCAATCTGGTTAATGTACTCTTCTACTTCATCAGCAGTCATACCAATACCATTATCAATAAACTTCAAAGTCTTCTCTTCCGGGTTAACAATAACCTGAATCTTTGCTTTGTAATCTTCCGGCAAAGAGTATTCGCCCATCATATCAAGCTTCTTCAATTTTGTGATTGCATCACATCCGTTAGAAATCAACTCACGGAAGAAAATATCGTGGTCAGAATATAACCACTTCTTGATAATTGGAAAAATATTGTCGCTGTTAATGGATAAGCTACCGTGTTTTGCTGCCATAAAAAATCACATTCCTTTCTTACTTACATAACCTTGTATAACGCTTAAGTTCTTTCGTCTAAAAGAAAGTGTAATGCTGTCAAGCTTAAAAGTCAAGGCGAAATTAGCACTCAACCGCATTGAGTGCTAATAATTTCGTCAAAACCCGCATATTTACTGGTTTTCAGCATTTCTAAACTTTTTCTAAACTGCCAAATTCCGCCTTTTTCCACGCTAAATTTTCATGGATAAAACAGAGAAAATGTTATTCAAAATAATCATTATAGACTTCAAAAAAATCTGCTGTAACAACATTATCGTCATGAATGAAACGAACTTCTTCCCATAAATCTTCATTCAATTTTCTGGTCAGAGTTGCCACAAAAGCATCATACTCCTGTCCAAAAACTTCCTCTTTTCGTTGCTCCACAATTTTGATTTTATTGCTATCTGTCTCCTCTTTATCAAATGTACTGATACATTTAATGATGTGATATCCGTATTCCGTTTCTACAATATCACTGATTTCTCCATTTCCTAAATTAAATGCAGCTTTTTCAAAGGTTGCATCCATCTCACCTTTACCAAAAGAATAAGTTGCTTTATCATCTTCACTGTAATGGCGTATCAGTTCGTCAAAATCTTCACCTGCCTGTGCTTTTTCCAGTACTTCACAAGCGGTTTTATAAGCATCCAGCTTAGCAGTATCCGTATATTCTATCTTTTTTCCGGTTCCATCAAGTGCATAGGTTTTCAGTAAAATATGCTGCACCGTAATCGTTCTGGCTTCATCATCACTGATTTCCGGATTTACATCCTTGATAATATACTGGTATACCTTTTTGGCAAGGGCATATTCACTATATAAGCTGACAATTGTATCTTCACTGACTCCCATCAGTTCAATTTCCGTTTCATTTAAAGAAGCATAATAGGTTTTGGCAGCATTCTTAACCTGTTCCTTCTCTTCTTTGGTAAGTGTTACATCATATTGTTCTGCCATCAGATTCATTGTTTTAATCTGTGCAATTTGCGCAAGTGCAATGTCCTTCACATTTTCCTCAAGCGTAACCCCTTCCAGATTGGTATTCCAGATTTCTTCGCCATAAACACTTTCATACTGGTTCTGAATATTGGTCAGATATACCATGATTTCCGGCAACGTACAGGACATGGTTTCAATACGGAATATTTCATCTTTATCAAATCCTGTCGTCAGCACAACCTTTACGCTCTCACCATTTTCCTTACCACATCCGGTCAGACTAAAGGTCAGCATACAGATACATAATACTAATGCCACAATTCTTTTTTTCTTTTTCATATGTTTTTTCTTTTCCATATGCTTTTTCTTTCTCATAACTCTCCATATACAATCATTCTCTAGTTTCGGATAATAGCTTAATTACTTTTCTTTACTTCTGAAAGTATATTACCTTCCTTATCATACCAGTATTCCCCATTTGTCAATACATAGTCCTCGCCTGATAAAACAGCCTTCACATAATCTGCACCGGATGTCAGTTTACGTTTAAAAGCAACACCGCCACCTAACAAATTGGTATAATGAATATCCGAGCCTGCTGTCATCGGAAATTTATGCTCTCTGGCATATGCGATGGCTTTCTCATCATACTCTGGCGCATTATGTGACACACTTTTGCTGTTAGAATGCATGGCATTTACTGCTTCTACACCATCCACCCACTCCGGGAAAAGGCGAATCTCCGGGATATAATCTTCTTCCCGATAAGGATGCGCATGAATTACCATACCACCTTTTTGATGCACCAGTTCATATTGTTCCTCGATACTTGCATGACGAAGTGTCGGATTTGCCAACATCCATTCCTTATCAATTCCATATAATAAAAATTCCGTTCCCGCATATCCGGCTTCATAGGAGAAAAATACATCCAAACCGATTTTATCTCCTTCTTCTTTGGCATTTTCATAGCCTTTACAAAACAGATTTACCCATTCATCCCAGGGAAGTTTACGGTTCACTGCTGTATTGCCACCCCAGTTATGGTCGGTAACAAAAATTCCGGTATATCCATACTCTTTACAAGCTCTTACCATTTCTTTGGCTGTATAATGCGCACACGCACTTCCTTCCAATGTATGAAGGTGTGTTTCATATAAATAGGGATACTGCTCTCTTATTTTATCACACATTTCGCTCTCTCCACACTCTAAAAAAGGATTAAATTGTGTGTGTATACACACAACTTAATCCTTTCACAATCTACTTTATTATTTGATAACCTGAATCCATCCTTCCGGAGCTTCAATGCGACCCATCTGAATACCTGTTAAAGTTTCATATAACCTCTTCGTTACAGGGCCCATTTCTGTCATACCGCTTGGGAATGCGATTTCCTTACCATGATCTACTACTTTTCCTACCGGAGAAATAACTGCTGCTGTACCACAGAGACCACATTCAGCAAAATCTTTTAATTCTTCCAAAGCAACCGGTCTTTCTTCTACTTCCAGTCCCAGATAATCTTTTGCAACTACCATCAGGGAACGACGTGTAATAGAAGGTAAAATACTATTGGATTTTGGTGTCACTACTTTATTGTCTTTTGTTACAAATAAGAAGTTTGCACCACCTGTTTCTTCTACATATGTTCTTGTCTTAGCATCCAGATACATGTTCTCGTCATAACCTTCTTCATGAGCTGTTACAATTGCATGAAGACTCATTGCATAGTTAAGACCAGCTTTGATATGTCCTGTACCGTTTGGTGCTGCTCTGTCAAAATCACTTACTTTGATAGTAAGAGGTTTTACACCACCTTTGAAATATGGTCCAACCGGTGTTGTGAAAATTCTGAACTGATATTCTTCTGCCGGTTTAACACCGATAACGGAAGAACTTCCAAACATATAAGGACGAATATATAATGTTGCACCGGAACCGTATGGTGGCACATAAGCTTCATTTGCTGCTACGGTATCAATAACTGCCTGAACAAAACGATCTTTTGGGAATACCGGCATTTCCAATCTCTTGCAGGAATCTTCCATACGCTGTGCATTTAAATCAGGGCGGAAGGTTACAATATGTCCATCTTCTGTTGTATAAGCTTTCATACCTTCAAAACAAGTCTGTGCATACTGGAACACACCTGCACATTCATTAATAGTAATGTTTGCATCAGACACTAATGCGCCTTCATCCCATGCACCATTTTTATAATTTGCAACAAATCTTTTGTCTGTCTGCTGATAACCAAAACCAAGATTTGCCCAGTCAATATTTTTCTTTTCCATGTTTCTTACTCCTTCTTTCCCTCAAAGTATGTCTTTCAAAAACGCTCATACATTATATTATACTTTTATCCCCAAAAGTCAAGCCTACAGTGCAGAAGTTACAATATCCATTGCCACATCATACGCAAAGTCATTTACTGCTTTTTCACACATACGAAGGAATTTTTCCTTTTCTTCTGTAAGTTGATATTTCTTTAATTCTTTCATACACTCTGCGGCTCCTTCGCCGTCAAAGTCATCCAGTTTATTATGCAGATTCAGAAGCAGTTCTTTCCAGCCCGCTTCTGAGAACGGAATTTTTTCTTCCGGTTCTGTTTCTCCGGCTTCGTTCTCCTCCAAAACAGTAGGTCCAAGATAAAGTTCCAGATTCTCGCCAAGTGTACGCATCATACCAAACAAAATCGGAGACTGTACTTCTACTTCTTCCAGTCTTCCGGCTTTACTCTTTTTCTCTAATTCAAAAGAAAGCTCGGCAAGTTCATCTGCACCAATATTTCTTGCATTACCTTTGAGTGCATGAACGATAATTGCATAACCGGAAGTATCGCCTTTCTCTAACATATTTTTCAGCTGTTCTTCTTTCTCAAGCAACATGTCGTGGAAATCCCGCAAAACCTTTTCATAAAGCACTTTACTTCCGCCCATATATTTGAGTCCGTGTTCTGCATTAATTCCGATATCTGTCAGGCGTTCTTCATCCAGACCAACCGTTTCAAAGCCTTCGGTTACTTCTTCATTGGTATCCTCTGTCATATATACCAATTCTTTCGGAAGATATTTAAGCAGCATATCCTCCAGTTTCTCCGGTTCGATTGGCTTTGTCAGATAGTCCTGGAAACCGGCCTGCAAATAAAAATCACGGGCACCAATAACAGCATTGGCAGTCAGGGCAATAATCGGAACATCTTTGGATGGATTTCCTTCTAGTTCGCGAATTGCGTGCAAGGTCTGCACACCATCCATAATCGGCATCATATGATCCATGCAAATAAGATGATATTCTTTTCGCTTAATCAGTTCCAGACATTCCTCGCCACTTGCCGCCACATCAATCTGCAGCTTTGTCTTACGAAGCAAATCCTGGGCTACTGCCAGATTCATGGCATTGTCATCAACCACCAGAATTTTGCCAAGCGGTGCAATAAATTTCTCTTTATAACTGATCGAGTTTTTCAAGCTCTTATCATACTGTTTCTTAAAATCGCCCAGCGGTGCCTTATCAATAACCTTCTGAACAACGGCAAAAGAGAAAACAGAACCTTTTCCATACTCACTCTTTACCGTCAGTTTACCGCCCATCATTTCTACCAGACGATTGGTAACTGCCAGACCAAGTCCTGTACCTTCTTCCGTACGGCTTGCTTCCATATCCAGTCTGTTAAAAGTACCAAAAATCTTCTCGATGTCTTTTTCTTTAATACCAATGCCAGTATCTTCAATCGCTACTTCCAGTAAAATTTCGTCCTCGGAATGCTGCTTCCATGTCAGGTGCAACGTAACTGTACCAACTTTGGTATACTTTGCTGCATTGGATAAAAGATTGCCAATAATCTGGCGCAAATGAATTTCATCACCGGATAATTTGTATGGTACATCCGGGGCAATGTCCAGTGCCAGCTGCAATTTTTTCTTACGAATTGGAACTGTAATACTGTTAATCAGGTCATTTAACATTGAACTAATATCATAAATGCCGTCCAGTATTTCCATCTTGCCTGACTGAATCTGTGAAAAATCCAGAATATCACTGATAAGCGATAACAAAATACTTCCCGCCTGCTTAATATCCAGTGCATATTCTCTGATATTTTCTTCCTGGCTTTCTCGCAAAATCAGTTCGTTTAATCCAAGAATTGTATTGATTGGTGTTCTGATTTCGTGTGACATATTGGCAAGAAATAAATCTCTTGCATGGGTTGCCTTCCTGGCTTCTGTCATAGCAGTTTCTAACTCTATATTTTTCTTTTCTAACTGCTCTTTGGCAAGCAGAAGGGATACCGCCTGTTTCTCCAATTTTGAGGTAAAACCGTTTTTCTTATCCCGGTTTTTATCCTGATTCTTGTCCTCACCCATATTCCCTATGCCCCTTTCTTATTTTTTACGTTCGTATTTCACAAACTGGTAAGCAATGTCAAAATAGGTCTGTTCATCACTATCCGCTGTAATCTCCCACTCTTCCATTTCATCCAGATTCGGGAAATGCGCATCTGCTTCATAGGCATGGTCTATTTTCGTAACATGTGCCACATCACAATATGGCAACATCATTCGATATACGCTTTCTCCTCCGATAATATAAACATCTTCGGTGTTATATTGCTTCAGTTCCTCAAGTAGTTCTTCCTTGCTGTGTACAACAATTGCATCTTTTACTTTATAATCCGGATTCGTAGAAAGAATAATATTCGTTCTGTTTTTTAAGGGCATTCCCTGTGGAAAAGTTTCCAATGTTTTTCTTCCCAAAACGACTACTTTACCAGTCGTTTCCTGTCTGAAGAACTTGTGATCATTCGGAATGCTGACGAGCAGACTGTTCTTACAGCCTATCGCCCAATTACTATCAACTGCAACAATTAAATTCATCTTACGTTCTCCTTCTCTTTAAATAGCAACCGGAATGTTTTCTACCTGCGGTCCTGCTATATAATTTTCCAGTTTTACATCATTTCTGGTAAACTGGTAAAAATCTTTCACTTCCGGATTCAACCAGAAAGTTGGTGCTTCATAAGTCGGACGTTCAATCAATTCCTTGATAATTGGAATATGTCTGTCATAAATATGGGCATCTGCAATTACATGTACAAGTTCGCCCACCTGCATATCACAAACCTGTGCCAGCATATGCACCAACACCGCATACTGCGCCACATTCCAGTTATTTGCTGTCAGAATATCCTGTGAACGCTGATTTAGAATGGCATTTAAGGTCAGTTTCTCTTCGCCTTTTTTCTGTGTTACATTAAAAGTCATACTGTAAGCACAAGGATACAAATTCATTTCGTGTAAATCCTGATGAACATAAATATTCGTCATAATACGACGGCTGAATGGATTATTTTTCAAATCATAAATCACACGGTCAACCTGATCCATCATTCCTTCTTTGTATTGGTGTTTTACACCCAGCTGATAGCCATATGCCTTTCCGATGGAGCCATTTTCATCTGCCCACTCATCCCAGATATGACTGTGCAAATCATTGATATTATTGGACTTCTGCTGCCATATCCAAAGCATTTCATCCGTTGCACTCTTAATGGCTGTCTTACGAAGCGTAATTACCGGAAATTCTTTGGTTAAATCATACCGATTCACTACACCAAATTTTTTAATCGTATATGCCGGTGTACCGTCTTCCCAATGTGGTCTTACCTTCTCCCCTTCCGTGCTTGTTCCATTCTCCAGAATGTCCTTACACATATTAATGAATATTGTATCTGCTAAACTCATTTCTATTTCTCCTGCTATCTGTCATATTTATCGCAAAGTGCATTAATCTGATCAGCAAACTTCGCCAAATCTTTGTTTGCACAACCTTCATTCTTGTAAATAACTGCCACAAGTCTCTGTCCTGCTGCCACAAGTCTTGCAAAGACATCGGATACCGCATGTGCCTTCTTCTTGAGTACCACCGGATCTGCTTCATAAATGAATTCATTCGCAAGCAAATCATATCGTGTACCACTATAAGGCGCATACGCTTTAATGCCATGCTCTATTTTCAGACACTCTGTAAACAGTTTACACACACTGTCTTCACCATGCACAATAAAAACTCGCTCCGGCTTGGTTTCAAAACTTTCTATCCAATGAATCAAACCGCCCTTATCCGCATGACCACTAAGACCCGCTAACTTCTCAATATTAGCACGAATCTCGATTACTTCGCCAAAAAGCTTAACTTCCTTCGCACCCTCTACAATCGCACGGCCTAATGTACCAATTGCCTGATAACCAACAAACAGAATGGTACATTCCGGTCTCCATAAATTGTGTTTCAGATGATGTCTGATACGTCCTGCTTCACACATACCGGAAGCAGAAATAATAACCTTCGGTGTATTTTCAAAGTTAATTGCTTTGGATTCATCACTTGTAATTGCCAGTCGAAGCCCCGGAAAAGTAATTGGGTTAATTCCTTTCTGCACCAATTCCATTGCTTCTTCATCAAAACATTCTGCAATATTTTTCTGGAAAATACCGGTTGCCTCTACTGCAAGCGGACTATCTACATAGACCAAAAAGTCCTCATGGCCTTCTACCAGTCTCTCTTCTTTAATCTGCCGCAGAAAATAAAGCATTTCCTGAGTTCTTCCGACCGCAAAAGAAGGAATTACTACATTGCCGCCCTTATCAAAAGTCGTTTTCAGAATTCTGGTAAGTTCCCCGATATAATCCGGTCTGGTATCACCATGATATCTATCACCATAAGTAGATTCCATTACCACATAATCTGCTTCTTTGGTAATCTTCGGGTCTTTGATTAACGGCTGGTTAACATTACCAATGTCACCGGAAAAAACAATTTTCTTCGTCACATCACCCTCGGTTGCCCATACTTCAATACTTGCAGAACCGAGCAAATGTCCAATGTCCGTAAAACGGATTTTAACACCGTCACAAATCTGAATTTCTTTCTCATATTCGCATGGAACAATTCGCTTGATTGTTCCATCCGCATCTTCCATCGTATAAAGCGGTTCAATTACCGCATTGTTTGCACTACGTTTCGCCTTGCGGTTCTTCCATTCTGCCTCCTGCATCTGGATATGCGCACTATCACGCAACATAATACTACATAAATCTGCCGTAGCATCCGTTGTATAAATACTGCCACGAAAACCTCTGGCATATAGAAGCGGAAGCATACCGGAATGATCGATATGCGCATGTGTCAGAAAAACATAATCTATCAATGCAGGTTCCATCGGCAACTCACAATTTTCAAACGCCTGTGTTCCCTGCTCCATACCATAATCCACTAAAATATTCTTATCATTGACACGAAGATAATGGCAACTGCCAGTTACCTCATGGTCGGCTCCAATAAACATTAATTCCATAAGCATGCCTCCTTTTATCTATCATACCATTTTTCCCAAAAACCGTACAGTCAATTTCCAAAGTTTTGCATAGGATAAATTAAAATTATTCTATCATAATTTTATTCAAACCAGAGGTAGCACTATGTTTCTTTCTCTTTTCCCCGTGTTGCTCTTTCTTCTTGCCGTTTCCATAGATTCCTTCACTGCCGGACTCTCATATGGTACTTCCAAAGTTCATATCAAGCCGCTTGGCGCCATTTTTTTGATATTCATTCCTTCGATTACCATTACTCTGATGACCCAAATCGGTTCTCTGCTATTTTCCCTTTTCCCGGCAGACTTGTTTTCTGTACTTTCATTTCTGCTGCTGTTCCTCTTAGGCTGTGAGAAACTGCTAGAAAGCCTGATACGTCATTACGCAGAAAAATATCCAAGTATCATCGGAAACTGGGCATGTAAAATCAAGCAGCTCAATATTATTTTTACCATATATTTTTCTCCGGAAGATGCTAACAAACAGGATATTCAGGTATTGAGTGCCAAAGAAGCCTTTTGTTTAAGTCTTGCTCTTTCTCTGGACAGCATGATTGCCAGTATGGCTTTCTCCTGTCAGGTTAATTCTCTGCTAACCTTTTTCCTTCTGGCAGTCCTCTTTCACTTTCTCTTGTTTTTTATCGGCTTCGGACTCGGCTTACTGATTTCTAAGAAGAGCAACCTTGACCTGTCCTGGCTTAGTGGACTGTTTCTTCTTCTACTGGCACTAAGCTGTCTTGTGCCATAATATCTTGCACTTGCCCGTTCTCCTTTTTATCTGCTGCCTTATCTGTTCCATAATAAACCGCTACCAGAAGCTCATGTACAATCATCGGTGTCAAAGACAACGCAAGCAGTTGCATCCATTCCATAAAATCCAGTTTAATCGTTCCAAACAGACGAATAAGTGGTTCAATTTCGGTTACTGCAAGCTGCAAAAGCAAGCCTATACCAACTGCTAAAAGCATATATGGATTTTTCTTATGATTCATTTTGAATATAGAACGGTTCACATCTCTCATACCAATTGCATGAAAAAGCTGACTCATTCCAAGCACCATAAAAGCATGTGTCTGTGCTTTCGTCAAAACAGCAGAAATCTGATAGGTCTGTATTATGTTATGTAAGCTTACAGGCAATCCCTCTGCAACCAGTTTGTCATATGGAACCTTCAGAAAAGCGGCAAGACTTACCCCACCGATTACTAAGCCATAACATATCACACATAACAGACCGCCTTTGGCAAATAAGGATGCTTCCTTTCGTCTGGGCGGTTCTTTCATGAGCAAATCCGTTTCGTTATCGTCTACTCCCAGCGCCAGTGCCGGAAGAGAATCCGTAATCAGATTAATCCATAAAATAAAGCTGGCTTTTAACGGACTCGGAAATCCGGCAATGATAGTAACTAACATCGTCATTATCTCACCCAGATTAGATGACAACAGGAAAAGCACTGACTTTCTTATATTCTCATAAATTCCTCTGCCTTCCCGGATTGCCAGATGTATCGTTGCAAAATTATCATCCATCAGAACAAAGTCTGCTGCATTTCTGGCAACATCGGTTCCATTTTTGCCCATTGCAATGCCAATATCTGCTGCCTGCAAAGACGGTGCATCATTCACTCCATCCCCCGTCATCGCTACCGTCTTGCCCAATTTCTTAAACCCTTCTACAATACGTACCTTATGCTCCGGTGTTACCCTTGCAAAAACACGTAGTTGCGGCAGTTTTTTTAGAAATGTCTTCTCATCCATTGCATCTAATTCCCTGCCGGAAATACATTCCTTCGGGGAAGATGCAATATGCAGTTCTTTTGCAATGGAAAAAGCGGTATTCTGGTGGTCGCCGGTTATCATGGCTGTTGCCACTCCTGCTTTTTTGAATTCTTCCACTGCTTCCACAGCTTCCGGTCTGACCGGGTCCTGCATGCTGATAAAACCTAAGAAAACCATATCTTTTTCCTGCATTTTACCATCCTGCTCCATTGCAATCGCCAAAACTCTTCTGCCTTCACTCATCAAATGTTCTAACACAGCATAAAGTTCTGCCTTGTCGCCCGCACTCATATTTCGCAGTCGCCCATTCTGATAGAGAGAACTACACTTCTCCAATACCTTTTCTGCTGCGCCCTTGGAATATGCCACAAGTGGATGGGAACTGTTTGCACTTCCCATCATATGACAGGTTGTCATCATTTTTCGTTCAGAATCAAACCCTTTTTCTTCTTTTCGGCGGAATCGATTTCGCACCGATGATATTTCAATTCCGCAATTTTCTGCCATATGTATCAGCGCCATCTCTGTCGGGTCACCAAAATCCCCTTCCTCTGATGACATACCATCGTTACAGAGAATACATCCTAAGAGAAAATGTGACAAACTGTTGCCTGTATGTAGTTCCCCCTGTAACAACTCCTTTGCAAAAGTATGCTTAAATTTCTCCTGCTCTATCATTCTGCCATCTACATAACATTCTCTGACCGTCATCCTATTCTGGGTCAGAGTTCCTGTTTTATCCGAACAGACAATATCAACTGCTCCTAATGTTTCTACGGAAGAAAGCTTTCGCACGATTGTCTTTGCCCGAACCATACGGGATACACTAAGGGCAAGTACAATTGTAACAATTGCCGGAAGCCCTTCCGGGACAGCCGCAACCGTAAGTGAAACGGAAGTTAACAGCATCTCCCCGATATTTCTTTTCTGCAAAACTGCGATTACAAAAAGAAGTGCACAGATTCCGACTGCCAGTATACTCAACATTTTCCCCAGTTCACCCAATTTTACCTGTAATGGTGTCAACTTCTCTTTGGTGGCATGCAGCATATCCGCAATGTGACCGATTCGCGTGTCCATACCAATCGCGGTAACAACTCCCATACCCCTTCCTTTTGTAACATAAGTGGACATATAAGCCATATTTTCACAACTGTTATCACCTTGCACCATTTCTACATAATCTGCATTTTTCTCGACCGGAGCAGACTCTCCTGTTAGGGTAGACTCTTCCACCTGCATCCCGATTGTTTCTATCAATCGTAAATCTGCCGGAACCATATTTCCTGCCTCTAAAACAACCACATCACCCGTTACCAAATCTTCTGCAGCCACCTTAAATGCCTTTCCTTCCCGTATTACCATTGCCTGCGGAGAAGAAATTTTCTTCAAGGCTTCTACTGCCTTTCCTGCCTTACCTTCCTGAATTACACCAATTGCAGCATTTAAAACAACTACTGTCACAATGATAATGGCATCTCCCACTTCCCCAAGCAGAATAGAAATCGCCATTGCCACTACCAAAATCAGAATCAATGGGTCGTTCAACTGTCCCAAGATCATTTGACCGATGCTTTTTGCTTCCTGCTCTTTCAGACGGTTCGCTCCTTGCTTATTTTTGCGTTCCAGTGCCTCCCGCCTGTCCAGTCCTTTTTCCTTATCTGTCTGCAGCAATCTGACCGTTTCTGCTGCCGTCTTCATTTCATACATATCCGTTTCCTCCTGTCGCCCGTTTTCTATAAGATGCTCTTTCGATGGCTTGTCATGCTCTTATACCTATACCTTATGCTTGTTCAAAAACGGATATGCAAAAAGGAGTGCCATTCTGATATGACACTCCTAAAAACTTCTTAACTTATCACTTCCATCATCCACAGTATTTTCAATCGACTTAATTACAACATAGTAACCATATCCTGCGTTCACTTCTACATAAACTCTGTCATTTACCTTATGTCCAAGAAGTGCCTTTCCCATTGGGGATTCTGTACTAATCAGACCTTCCAGCGAATTACCTCGTACCGTCGTTACCAGCTTGTACTTCTCAATGGATCCATCTTCTTCAAACATAACTTCAACGGTATTGTTCATGCCAACTTCGTCTTCTGCTGACTCATCTGATACAATCACAGCCGTCTTAATCATTCTCTCCAGATAACGGATTCTGCTTTCGTTCTGATTCTTAACCTTCTTCGCAGCATAATACTCGAAATTCTCGCTCAAATCGCCGTGCGCTCTTGCTTCTTTTACATCCTCTAGAGCATTCTTGCGCACTACCAGCTTGCGATATTCTATTTCTTCCTCCATCTTTTCGATGTCTTTCTTCGTTAATTCGTTATGCATATTTTACTCCGACAATACTTTTTGAACATTATCCAATAAATCCTGTGGCATAAATGGTTTTCTGATAAAAGCAAGCGCACCAAGTCTTTCTGCCGCTTCCTGCGTTGCTGCCGTTTCGTCCGCACTCAAGAACATGACCGGCATAGATGCTGTTTTAGCATCTTCTCTAATATGCTCTAATGTCACAATACCATTTATTCCCGGCATTTCCACATCCAAAAGTACCAAATCAATATTCTCTTTCGCCAAGATATCCAGACACTCCGTTCCTGATGATGCTTTTAACACCTCATATGCTTCTGCTTTTCCCAAAATGAATTCTGCCATTCGCAAATTCATTCCATCATCATCTACTACTAGTATTCTTTTCATAACTGTGCACCTGTCTTTCCCCATTACTATGTTTTGCTACTTTTCATATAAATTTTTATTATTTTATTTAGTAACATTTTATCATATAGAAATAGATTTGGTAAATATCTCTTTGATTTTCTGCAGAATTTCACTATACTGCTCCATTACGGTCTGATGATTCTCTGTAATATAATCACCATTTCCTGCTTTCGCAGCTTCCTCTAACTGCTTCGCCGCATCCGATAAGGCAACAGCACCAATGGATAGTGAAGTACTCTTCAATGCATGAATCTGAATCCGGTAGTTTTCCCAATCCTGTTTTTCAAAACATTCATCCAATGATGTACGTTTATCACCATCTATATATGAATTCAGCATTTCACAATAGAAATCATTGTCCCCACAGCAGTACTGCATTGCTGTTTCCTTATCAAGAAAATCTATTTTTTCAATCGGAGAGATTGCGGAAGAATTCTCTTTTTGTTCTAATTCTTCCGTTTTCACGGTTTCTACCCGCTCCGTTTTTTCTTTCTGTATTAACTCTTCCGGCAGATATTTAAGTACCATATTTTCTAACTCAATCCATTTAATTGGCTTGGAAAGATAATCAGAAAAACCACTGCTTATATACTCTTCTTTTACTCCAAGAATTGCATTCGCTGTTAAAACAATCACCGGCGTATCCTTATTTATACAATCAGGAATCTGTTGCATTCTTCCCAACGTTTCGATACCATCCATCTCCGGCATCATATGATCCATAAAAATGATATGGTACACATTTTGTTGTACTTTTTCCAGACATTCCTTACCACTCAAAGCCGTGTCTATCTGTATTTTTGTATTTTTTAACAAACCTGACATAACCTTTAAGTTCATTGGAACGTCATCTACTACAAGAATTTTAGCATCCGGTGCCTGAAATTTTTCTTCATAATCCTGAACTGTTTCCGTACTACCAATATACTTTTTCGCAAAATCTCCAAGCGGAACATCCTTTACAATGGTCTGTGGAATCTCTACCGTGAAAATAGAACCTTTTCCATATTCACTTTCAACCCGTATCGTTCCACCCATTAAATCAACTAACTGCTTTGTAATGGTAAGCCCAAGACCTGTTCCCTCAATATTACGATTTTTCTTTTCTTCAATTCTCTGGAAGGATTCAAAAAGTAATTTTTGATTTTCTTGCGAAATACCCACTCCCGTATCTTCTACGGCACAAATCAGAAGCATCCTGTTATCTTCCTGCTTCTTCCAGCTGATTTTGATTGTAACAGAACCTTCCTTCGTATATTTTACCGCATTGGTCATAAGGTTTGTCCAAATCTGGCGTATTCTGATTTCATCTCCATATAAAACAGACGGAATGGTTTCTTCATTTTCAAGAGAAAATTTGAGTTGCTTTTCCTTCGCCCGCATGGCAACCATATTATAGCTGTCATTTAACAATGAAGCTACATCATATTTTACCGGAAGAATTTCAATCTTACCGGATTCAATTTTGGAAAAATCCAAAATATCATTGATTAGCGATAACAAGGTCTGTCCCGCGCTACGAATATCCGTAGCGTAACCTCTGATTTCTTCATCCTTGCTCTCCCGCAAAATCATCTCATCCATACCAAGTACCGCATTGATTGGAGTACGAATTTCATGTGACATATTTGCAAGGAACTCACTTTTTGCCTGATTCGCACGCTGTGCTTCTAACAACATCGCTTCTTCTTTTGTCAAATCATACACAAAGCAAATAAGACAATAAGGATCATCATGAGAATCTCGGATTACCGTAAAATTCAAAGAACAACTTATCTGGTTTTTTCTGGAAACCACATGAATATCCTTACTTTCTTTTCCGGAAAGAATCTTCTGAAACATTTCAGCACTTTCCTCGCTTGAAACCTGGAATAAATCAATAAATTTTTTCCCCGCATAAGAATTAAACTGGAAAAATTTCTTAGCAAAATCGTTGGTAAGCGCAACATCCATATCTGTTGTGAAAACAAGAATTCCCGACTCTGCATATCCCCAAACATAAGCTCCCATATTCTGAGCCGTAATGTTAAACGCATTCAATTTTACAGTAACATACCATATACTGATAAATACCGTTACTCCTCCCAATCCAGAAGACGGAAAAGAAGGCAGATTAAGGGATGGTAAAATGGTATCCGGCAATGCAAAAGCCAAAAGAATCAAATTGGTAACATACAATGTCTTGATAATTTGTTTATCACGCAGTTTCTTTCCCTGTCGATATAGAAACAGTCCCGTCAAAGACATTGTTAACGCTATTACAACAATGAATATATTATGAAAGGATCTTCCGAAAGTTTTTTCTGCATAATAGCAGGTACGATAATCAACTCTGGTAAAAGAGATATTTTCTGCCTGTCCAAAAACAATCAAATCAATCGCACCAATCAAGACAATTATAATGTCTAAAACTTTTCGAATGCTTTTCGCTACGACACACTGCTGCAACAAAAAAAGTGCTTCTGTAAGCAAAAAACCTATACAGCCGGACAAACCTATATTTCTTCCAAATAACGCCATAGATTCATCTTCACAAAATCCCATATAGCCATAGCCGCCACACCACGCTGCTGCAAAAATTGCCATAAAGAGCATATAACTCCGCAATTGTCTTGCATCCTTTTCTCGTATATAAAAATGTATTCCTGCAACCATTACCACAGTTGCCAACATAATCATGACACAATTAATTAAAATTCCCATATGTATTCCTCTGAATTCATTTTTAAGCTTTTGAACGGACTTTTAACTGTTCTTTTCAGTATAGCAAATAATCCTAATAATGTAAAATATGAACGTCTGAAATGCAACAAAAAAGGACCGAAAACACGAGGAGACAAGCACTCTATCCACTGCTTGTCCCCAAAACTGTTCCCGGTTTAATTAAATCTAATTAATTGTCCCCTGTATAATTGACAATTTATTCGCATATGCTATAATATGAATAAGTTAACTCGTGAAGGATAAGGCTGGGTTCCCGAATGGGAGTAAGTCGCAAGACTGAGAATGCCTTCGCCCCTGGGGTTAGCTTATTTTTTGCCAAATACTCTTTAAGATTCTGAATAATATTATCTGGATCTTTTTTTATTTCTTCCACAATAAAGTCAATGGTCTGTATACTGTAACCATATGTATGAGTCAGCTGATGTTGATAACAAAACTTGGGATTCTCTTTTATCCCATAATATTTACAAAACAAATTGAAATGGTATGTATTAAAACGCTTTGTCTCCTCACCGTACCTCAAGGTAATTCCAAGTCGGTTTAAGCGGGCACCTATTTCGACAACGCAGCTCTTTGTACTGTACTTATGTGTCACATTAGGATCTTTCAGTTCTTTCACAATTTTTACTTTGGCATCAGCCGAATTATCAATTCCAACAAACGATGTTGCCTTAGCTTTATCTTTTGTTATGAAATGATGATGCTCTATCTTGATAGCAAATTTGTCATTGTGCGAAACAATCATATCAGTAATAGAATCATTTACACTCAACAGCTTATTTGCAATTTCTTCCGGATATTTAGCAATTATCTCAGACTCATCAAGAGCTTTCATGCTAATAGATAATGTCAAAAAGTTCTGAGGAACCACCGCAGTCATATCTATATTATGAAACACCAGCATCTTCTCGTTATAGTTCAATACGCATGATTGAAACAAAGGAACGTATACCATTTCATATTCCTCTGTAATAAAATGAGTACTGGTATTTCGTAATTCAATAATTTTTTCTAAATTGATACGAAGCGGATCTTTATTATTGGTAAAAACTTTTTGAACACAGTTTTCCAAGGATAGTGTTCTCTGCGGATTATCCTTGTGATAAATACTATTCTCTCCCATTGTCTTTATCATATGTGCCTTCAGCATAAGCTCCCACGCATTGCATATAAATAACGCAAAACCTTCCACACGATACTTTATTGTTGGCTTGTTATATAATTCTATCGCCATGCAAAAGGCTTCTTTAGATTTTTCAACCAGCTTGTCTTGAATATTTTGCATTTAAATATATCCTTTCAAATGTTAACTAATATTTTCAAAAAAAGACGGGGACTTAACCGCCGGATGGTGGACCCGGGTCTTTAGAGCAGTTTAAATAATAACAATTATAACACGCATATCTAGACAGTTCATAGTCTATCACTGGCTTTGATGTTGCTCCGGCATCTACGATTTTGCTGACCTCAGCAAAATCGTTTATATTCTTTTGCATTTAATCTGCTCATATTTTACCTCCCCATTTTTACAGTTCAATCATATCATTATACAAGCAGTAAAACATATCCTCCACTTCAGTATCATCATGGAAATGTCCAAAGTACCATGCTTCAAATTCCGTATAGTCTGCAACCCTCTGAAGGTACTGCCGCAGTTCTACTTCATCATCGGACAATTCTTTATAGCCCATTGCCGCCGCAATCTCCCTTGGACCTGTGTGGCTCAAAATATAGTCTACTTTAAAATGGGCCTTTTCTAAATTTTTCCACCCCTCCTCATACTCCTCACGAGAAGGAATTTCCTCAGGAAACCATGAAATTCCTTCTGCTCTGTACATTTTATCAATACTATAAGCTCCACCAAAGGTAAAAAAAGTGGTTCCGCCAATATTATAAACCTGACCTCTCATCAGATGTATGATATCACTCTCTATAAAATGTACTTTACCGCCGTTCCATTCATCAACACCATATGAATTTAATTCTGCAAAATTCTCATGATTACCGTCCACAAACAATGTGGTAACCGGTAGATTTCGCAAAATCCTTCTGGTTACATTCTGTTCTGTTACTGAAAAACCGCAAACACCTACATCGCCGCATATGATAAGATAATCATCCTTAGAAAACTCATCTTCCCTTCCATCAAAAAAATCCACTATTTTAGTAATATCTAATGTTCCATGTATATCCCCTGCAATCACAAATCCCATATAATCTTTCCTCCCGTGTCAAATACAATCTTCTTAATTTTATCATACTCCTAATAAGCATTACGGAACGCAGACCTCGAACCTCCGAGCTCCAGTAGGGCTCGTTTCAAACAAAAAAAACAGTCTCTTCGACTGTCTTTTCGCTTAAACTATAGAGCGCGAGACGGGACTCGAACCCGCGGCCCCGACCTTGGCAAGGTCGTGCTCCACCAACTGAGCCACTCGCGCATATCACTTGTCCGTTTCTGTTGTATCCCTCGGACAAGTAATAGATTACTACACTTTAAATCTTTTGTCAACGGTTAATTTAAAAATTTTTTAAATTTTTTGTATTGTTATGAAAATACATGATTTTTACACAATTTTAGGACTTTCAAAACTCATTTCATTTATCCAGTTTCTTTCGCCCCTTCCTTTTATTCTAACTTGTCAGCATATTTAACACGATAGATTCTTCTCAAGGATTCATTGATTCTTTCTTCTGAAATTGTTCCATCCTGTACTGCGGTTAAAACAGCATTATATGCTGTTTCAAAATCTTCCGGCATGAGAAGCATGTCCGCTCCTGCTTCAATTGCCATAACAGCTGCTTCTTCCGAAGTATAATATTCTGTGATTGCACTCATATTCAATGCATCTGTAATAACGATACCATCATATCCTAACTCGCCACGAAGAACTGTCGTAATAACCGGTTCAGAAAGTGAACTTGGTACACCCTCTGTATCAATACCACTGGCAACAACATGACTTACCATAATACAATCTACACCAGATTCAATTCCAGCTTCAAACGGAAGGAACTCAGAAGTTCTCATTTCTTCTAATGACTTTGTAATCTCTACTCTGCCATCATGAGTATCACCCTCGGAAGTTCCAATGCCCGGGAAATGTTTCATACACGCACTAATTCCCGTTCCTTCCATACCTTCAACAATACTTCCGGTCATATCCGCAACAACTGCTGCATCTTCCCCGAAGGAACGATTTCCTAAGACTTCATCATTTGCAGCCGCTACATCTGCTACCGGAGCAAAATTGAGATTAAATCCTAATTCATTCAAATAAGAACCAATTGTTACACCAGCTTCATAAGCAGCAGACGTATCACCCGTGGAACCAATCGTTGCCATATCATCCACCTGAATCACTTCAATACTGCTATTTGCAACACGACTGACTTCTCCACCTTCCTCATCAACAGTAAGGAAAATCGGATATTTACTCTTTGGTGTAGTGTTACTTAACATTTCTGTCAATTGTTCTTTATCCTCAATGTTTTTATCGAAATAGATAAAACCACCTACTGCATATTCATTTAATGCATTCTGTGTTCCTTCACCAGCCTGTGTAACAGTTCCGACACCAGTCAAAGACTCAGGCGTAACAATAAACAGACCCGCCACTTTATCTTCTAATGGCATTTCTGAAATACAACTATTAACAATTTCTTCCAATTGCTCATCATAAGTTGCTTCTTCTATTTCCGGTGGTGCTTCAATTACCAAATCTTCCGGTTCTGTCTGTTCCTGTGCCAACAATTCTGCCTGTTCCTGTGCCAAACGTTTCTCTTTTATAGAAGTAGAAATACGATGTCCTGCAAAAATGCCAACTCCGACTAAAATCGCAACAAAAATGCCAACTACGCCATAAACAATGATTTGGTTTCGGATACGTCTTCTTCGACGATATTCTCGTCTATCACCTTCATCCTCTTCCTCCTCATCATCCTCTAGTTCTTCTTCATCATCTTCTATATCTTCATCATCGTCGATATCTTCGTCGTCTTCTATGTCATCATCATCGTAGATATCTTCTTCATCTTCCATATCTTCTTCGTCGTCGATGTCTTCGTCATCCTCTATATCATCGTCGTCGTCGATGTCTTCGTCATCCTCTATATCATCGTCGTCGTCAATGTCTTCATCATCTTCCATATCTTCTTCGTCATCTTCTAATTCGTCATCGTCAAATTCTCCATCATCAAAAAAATCCTTTGCACGATTAAATAATTTTCCCATGTTAAACCTCCCGTCTAACCACAAAATAACCCAGTATTTCTACTATATATAGTATATAATAACCTATTTTTGCCCCTTTTACCACATAATTTTTCCTATTCTTCTATTTTCCTCTTATATAAGACAGCATATTTAAAGCAAAATGCGAAGCGGGCATCAATCCTTTCGATCAACACCCGCTTCTAAACTATACTATCCAATGGCCTTTACCTCCATTTTTTCTTCTTTCGTATTCTTTCCATTTTTCTTTTGTATGCATATACTGTAACGTCTTATTATTTTTTCTTTTGTTATGCGTTACTTTTTCTTCTGTACTTGATTACGATTTCTTTTTTTTTTAAATTTTCTTTTGTTCTTTATTCATTTGTACTTTAAAATGGATTTTTAATTTAAGGTTTTGGTGGACTGTACCTCTCTTTCTTTTATTTTTCATCTATGTGAATTTGCTTGTTTATGTTTTTATTATATCATGCGATTCTAATTTGTCAACACATTTTTACAATTTTATTTTAATTTTTTCATTTTTTTCAAAATGTGTTATAATTTTCAAACTTTTCCATTTTCATCCTTTTTTTGAATGAATATTTATTGACCAAATTAGAAAGGAAACAGTATTACGTTCCCTTTCTTGCATACGCACATCCTCTAATGCTATACTATTAATGAGAATTTCATATAAATATCATGTAAATATCGAAAGAGGAGGATAATTCTATGTCGCATAAAAAAGAAGCCTTTGCTTTACAGGCACAGTCCATTATTAAAAACCTCGAAAAACGCAATATGGAAGGTTACTACTTTGAAACAAGTGAGGAATGTGTCAATGCTATTATGGATTCCATACCGGAAGGAAGTGTAATCAGCTGGGGTGGCAGTGAAACATTGAAAGAATGTGGGTTGATGGATGCAATTCATAATAGTTCTTATGACTTGATTGACCGTACTACTGCCAAAACACCGGAAGAATCCAGACAGATTTTTTCCAGAACTGTTTTAGCTGATTATTATCTTATGAGTACAAATGCAATTACTTTAGATGGTGAATTAATCAATATTGACGGAAACGGAAATCGTGTTGCCTGTCTGATTCAGGGACCAAGTCATGTTATTCTTGTTGTTGGTATGAACAAAATTGTTACAGATGTTCCGAGTGGTGTTGCCAGAGTACGAAATATGGCATCTCCTGCAAATGCCATTCGTTTAAACAGAAAACTACCTTGCGCAACAACAGGCCATTGCCACGATTGTCTTTCACCGGATTGCTTCTGTAACCAGATTGTTGTTACAAGAAGAAGCGGACATACCGGAAGAATCAAGGTCTACCTTGTAGCGGAAGAACTTGGTTACTAATACATACAAAAGGGTTCTGCATCCTCGATGCAAAACCCTTTTATTATTCCTATAAGATATACTTTATCATTTATCTTATTTCAAACGATCCATTTTTTCTCTTAAGCCTGAAGAAATAGAACTTACCATATCAGCAGATGCCGCAATTTCTTCTGTTGATGCTGCCAGATTAGTAACTCTGACATTTACACCATCAATGACGGAAATCAATTTCTCAGCATCGGTTAACAGACCATTGATTGCTGTCTGAATTTCTTCTTTGTTTCTATCACTGTCACTAGCTGTATCTTTGGAAGAATCAGCAAGTTTCTTGATATTTTCTGCAATAATTGCAAAACCTCTTCCGGATTCTCCGGCTCTGGCTGCTTCAATACTTGCATTCAATGCAAGAAGATTTGTTTCTTCTGCAACATTCGTAATTTCTACGTTGTTCTCTTCCAACTTCACAAGCAATTCCTGAATCTGAGTCAAGGCTTCTTTCAGTTCATCACAGAAAGCAACAACATCACTCATGGATGTGGAAATTCCTGTACTCTCTTCTGCATTGCTGTTATTACCAACTGCCATTTCTTCAATGGAAGTATCCAAGCTGTCGAAATCTGCTGCAACCTCTGCTACAAGCTGCGCAATCATCTCATTCTTTTCTTCTACTTCTCTATGTGACTCGCGCATTTCTTCTGTCAGCTGCTCTGCCAGAACTTTTTCTTTCTCTACTTCGTCTTTTATGTAATGAACACAGTTCTCTTTATTATTACATTCATTGTAAATAGCTGTTGCCATTTCGGTACAATTCTTGTAACCACATGCAGAACAGTTAATCTTACGGCTTGCTGCCGTATTCTTCTCCATAGATGCAAAAATAGCTTCCAGTTCAGAAGTATTCGGACGATGAATCTCAACGCCTTTGGACTTATCTGTATAATGTCTGATAAAGTCATTGATATCAAGGTCTTTAAACTGTTTATTAAGGTGTGCAAGTCTCTGTTTTGGTGTCAGTTTCTTACTCCAGGTATCTTTCTTACCATTCTTCTTACTTGCTTCCTTAATCTTCTGAATTTCATAAAGAATATCATCAGTCTTGGTCTTTTCTTCTTCAACTGCTGTTCCATAAATACAGCCTTTTCCGCAATTCAGTGCATCGACCATAAACGGAAGATCTTTCTTGCCAAGAACTCTCTCTTTATAATCTTCTAAGAATTCGTAAGCATGACGTTCACCTTCAATCTGACGAATAAATACATCTTCGCCACAGAACCAGTAAACGTTCTCTTTCAAACCGCCCGGCATTGGATAAATAGAACCAAGTCCGTATTCAATTTCATCAGATACAGGACTACCGGAAATATTATTTTTTCTGATATATTCCATCAAATGATCAAATGTTACGTTATAAGAAATATATCCACCACAGTTTGGATCATCAATTTCATTCTTCTTAGCGATACATGGACTGATAAACGCAAGTTTATCAGAAACCTTCATATATTTCTTCGCATAAATAGCACCACACATCATTGGTGAATGTACCGGCACTAAGCTTGGAATCAATTCCGGAATGTATTTCTCAATATATCCAACAATTGCCGGACATGGCTGTGAAATACCACCTGTGAAATTATGTTCTGTAATATACTTAATATACGCCCATGTTGTAATATCTGCACCAAAGCTGATACTGATAATACGATTAACACCCATTTTCTTCAAACCGCCAAGAACGGATTCATATTCTCTTGGATAGTTTGCCAAAAATGCCGGTGCAAGTAAAATGGAAATTTTCTCGCCCCTCTTTAAATCCTCAAAGAAGCGTTCTGTATCATCATTAAAGCTTCTTGCTTTGTGCTCGCACACATCGAAACAAGCACCACATGCAACACACTGACTGCCATCAACAACAATCTTGTTATTTCCATTCTCTTCTACCGCATGATTTGCAGTAAGTACCGGACATACTGAAATACATTTATTACATCCGATACAATTGTCGTTTGTATAAACTAGTGAGTTTCCTATTGTCTTCGCCATTTGTAAGCCCCCAAAATGTAATATAGTAAAATTGTACTATTTACACTATATTACATTTTGCACAAAAAGTAAAGGTTTTTATAGCTGAGAAAGCACAAAAATGTCATAAATTGCCTTAATTGCGGTTTCAAAGTCTGCATTTGCCACACCAATGATGATATTTAGCTCACTGGAACCCTGGTCAATCATTTTTACATTGACATTTGCATGCGCAAGTGCAGAGAAAATTCTACCAGCTGTACCTCTTGTGGATTTCATACCACGACCTACAACTGCAATCAATGCAAGATCCGCTTCAATATCAATTGCATCCGGATCCGCCATTCTATGAATTGCAGAAACAACCTTCTGTTCCTTGTGCATAAATTCATCCTGATGCACGAAAACAGTCATAGTATCAATACCGGATGGAACATGTTCAAAGGAAATTCCATTGTCTTCAAGTGCCTGCAAAACTTTACGTCCGAATCCGATTTCGGAATTCATCATATCTTTTTCAATATTAACCGCACAGAAACCTTTTTTGCCTGCAATACCTGTGATAACAAATTTCGGTTTCTGACAGGTACTTTCTACAATCCATGTACCGTTATCTTCCGGTGCATTGGTATTTCTGATATTAATCGGAATACCTTCTCTTCTAACCGGGAAAATAGCATCTTCATGAAGTACCGTTGCGCCCATGTAAGACAACTCACGAAGTTCTTTATAGGTAATTGTTTCAATTCCCTGTGGTTTATAAATAATTCTTGGGTCTGCAATCAGGAAACCGGAAACATCTGTCCAGTTTTCGTAAACATCTGCTTTGACTGCTCTTGCTACGATAGAACCTGTAATATCGGAACCACCACGAGAGAATGTTTTAACTGTTCCGTCCGCATAAGCACCGTAGAAGCCCGGAATAACTGCTGCATCTACATTGGCAAGACGTGCCCGCATGAGTTCGTTGGTCTTCTCTGCATCATATTCGCCGTTTTCATCAAACAAAATAACGGTTGCTGCATCCACAAACTCAAAGCCGAGGTAATTAGCCATAATAATACCATTTAAGTATTCACCTCGAGATGCTGCATAATTTGTTCCGGCTTTGTTCTTAAAGTTTTTCTCAATTGTTTTAAATTCATCATCCAAAGATAAAGTCAAAGAAAGACCATCGATGATTTCCTGATATCTTGCCTGAATTGCCTTCAACTGCTCTTTGAAATCTTTACCTGCTTCTGCTAAATCATAGCATGTATAAAGCATATCAGTTACTTTAATATCATCAGAATATCTTTTACCCGGCGCAGAAGGTACAACAAATTTACGTTCCTTATCTGCCTGAATGATTGCTCCGACTTTTTTAAACTGTTCTGCACTTGCAAGAGAACTTCCACCGAATTTCACTACTTTTCTCATATCCTTAAATCTCCTCTATTCCTCATAACTCTATTTTGCAAATAAATGATCAATAATTGTATATCCCTGTGCAATAAAGTTACCGCTTGCAGCACCTTCTTTTTCATTATAATTCCAAGTCTTATCAAGCGGATTGGTACTGTCATACAGCATATATGGTACACTGTCAGATGTATGCGTTCTTACACGAATTGGTGTCGGATGATCCGGCAATACCAACATACGATAATCTACACCTTCCTCATCCAGTTTCTCTGTAAGCGGTCCAATCACTCTGGTATCCAGATACTCAATCGCTTGAACCTTGCGTTCCACACTGCCTTGATGTCCCATCTCATCCGGTGCTTCCAGATGTACATATACAAAATCATAATTATCTTCTAATAAAGCTTTTAAAGCTGCCTGTGTTTTGCCTTCATAATTCGTATGAAGCCCACCGTTGGCACCTTCTACTTCTACAACGCCCATACCGGCTCCGACTGCAATACCTTTTAATAAATCAACAGCAGAAACCATCATACCTTTTTTACCGGTCTTTTCTTCAAAAGAGGAAAGCATCGGCTTCGTACCTGCTCCCCAGAACCAGCAGCAGTTTGCCGGATTTAAGCCCTTTTTCTTACGTTCAATATTGATTGGATGATTTACCAGAATATCATAGCTCTTTTTCATGATTTCACGAAGTGCTTCATCCTGTGGTAAATACTGTCCAATTACCTGGGTTAAAACATCATGAGGCGGTGTTAATTCTACGACCTCACCTTTATCCCAGATAAGACAATGTCTGTAACTTGTTCCTACATAGAATTTATAAGTTTCTGTTTCCAGTTCTTTTCTGACTGCATCTAACAAAACTGCACAATCTTCCGTGCTGATTTCACTGGAACTATGGTCGATAATGGTCTTTTCTTCGAAAGGAACATCATCTTCGGAAATGGTTACGATATTACAACGAATTGCAATATCAGTATCCTTCATCGGCACACCGATACTAAGTGCTTCAAGCGGAGAACGTCCTGAATAATATTTTTTCGGGTCATATCCAAGCACGGACAAGTTTGCTGTATCAGACCCCGGTTTCATTCCTTCCGGAATTGTATGTACCATTCCAATCTCTGCTTTTTTACTTAATCTGTCCATTGTCGGTGTTACAGCATACTCAAGTGGTGTCTTACCACCCAGACTTTCAATTGTTTCATCTGCCATACCATCGCCCAAAACAACTACATACTTCATGATTATCTCCATTTCTGCGCACGCATTTGTTGCGCAATGTGAAAATCTGCTTTCCACACTTTTTTTCTTATCTATTAAGCTTCTACACGAATTCTGTTGATTGCACCACCGATAGAAGCAATCTTGTCGTTAAATTCTTTCTCACTCATAACATCTGTTACAAAAGCAAATTCATCTGCAAAACCTGCGTTTACTTCTGCAATGGATGCAAAAGCCGCAATAGCTGCTTCTTTTTTATCTGCACTGACACGAACGAAGAACCTGCGTTTGGTATCTGCTACATCCATTAATGATACATTTTCTGCATCCCAGAAGCACATAATTGTTTTGCCCTGGTGTCTTGCACAGTCTACTACGTCAGAAACAACTGCGCTTGCTGTCGGAAGCTTACCTGCTCCACGACCATAATACATAGAATCACCTAACATATTACCATGTACAAAAACGGCATTGAACACATCATTTACACTGTATAACGGATGCTCGGTCGGAATCATGAAAGGAGCTACCATTGCAAAAAATCCGTCTTCTGTTTCTTTACTCATTGCAAGAAGCTTTACTGAACGGTTCATTTTCTTTGCATACAGGAAATCTGCTGCTGTAATCTTTGTAATACCCTCTGTATAAATATCTTCAAATTTTACATTTTTGCCTGTCATCAAAGAAGAAAGAATGGCAATCTTACGACATGCATCATAACCTTCTACGTCTGCTTCTGGATTTCTTTCTGCATATCCTTTTTCCTGTGCTTCTTTCAATACATCTTCGAAGTCAGCGCCTTCTTTATCCATCTTTGTTAAAATATAGTTTGTTGTACCATTTAAGATACCTGTAATGGCATCAATTTTCTCTGCTGTCAAAGAATAGTTGAGTGGACGGATAATCGGAATACCACCACCTACACTTGCTTCAAATAAGTAGTTGCAGTTATTTTCTCTGGCAATCTGGAGTAATTCCGGTCCGTGATTTGCTACTAACTCTTTGTTGGAAGTACAAACGCTTTTTCCTGCCATAAGAGCTTTCTTGGAAAAAGTATAAGCCGGTTCATTACCACCCATTGTTTCACAAATAATAGAAACTTCAGGATCTTCCAAAATAATGTTAAAATCATGTACTACTTTATTTTCATAAGGGTCACCCGGAAAATCTCTTAAATCGAGAATGTATTTAACATTCAACTCTGCTCCGGATTTCTTATTGATATCTGTCTTGTTTGTTTCAATTACCTCTACAACACCACTTCCTACTGTACCGTATCCTAAAACTGCTACATGAATCATTTTTCTTTTTCCTCACTTTCTCTTTTTGTGAAGAATTGTTTTACAATTCTTCCAGACAAAACTTAGAAAATCTTTTGCATCTTTCTATGATGCATTAGATTTTCTTTTTGTCTTATTCTTTGGCTAAAATCTTTACATTATGTACGCCTTTTTGTGCTTCCATCGCTTCAATCATACTCGATATGTTTCCGGTTGTGGGAAGCACCTGAACGCTTAAACTAAGAGATGCAACTCCATTAATCGGAATACTCTGGTGGATGGTTAATATATTCGCACCAAAATCAGCTATGTTCTTCAGTACATCTGATAAAAGACCGGGTTCATCATCCATCTGAAAAGTCAGCGTAATGGTTGTCCCCTGTGCATTATCATGAAATTGAAAAATATCATCTTTGTACTTATAAAAAGAACTGCGGCTTATCCCTACCTGCTCTACAGCATCCTGTACGGATAAAACTTTTCCTGAGTCTATTAATCTCTTGGCTTCCACTACCTTGAGCAACACCTCAGGAACCGCTTTCTGCTTTACTACAAAGTATTTGGTCGATTCCTGCATAACTTCCTCCATGTCTTTCTACAAAGGACAGTTGTTTGTCACCGAGGGATATTCTAGCACAGTTGCACAATTATGGCAAGTCCATATTGTAGAAAAAGCGCAAAAATATTTTTACACAGTAAATTTTCATATAATCACATAATAAAAGAGAGAAATGCATCACTGCATTTCTCCCTTACTTCTTACCATATTAGATGAGTGGATATTTATCTGTCAGTTCTTTTACGATTGCACGCGCTTTATCAATTCCTGCTTCGCCTTCTTTGATAACGATAGAAATTGCTTCTGCAACCTTATCCATATCGGCTGTATTAAGACCACGAGAAGTTGCTGCCGGTGTACCAAGACGGATGCCGCTTGTTACGAATGGAGATTTCGGGTCATTTGGAATTGTATTTTTGTTTGCTGTAATATGTGCTTCGTCTAACAGTTTCTCTACTGCTTTACCTGTTAAATCATAATTTGTTAAATCTACTAACATCAAGTGATTATCCGTTCCACCGGAAACAATCTTAACATCTCTTGCAAGAAGTCCTTTGCAAAGTGCCTGTGCATTGTCAATAACACCCTGCTGATATTCTTTGAACGCAGGAGATAATGCTTCTTTGAAGCAAACTGCCTTAGCTGCAATTACATGCATCAAAGGACCACCCTGAATACCTGGGAAAATTGCTTTGTTAAAGTTATATTTATCAGCAACTTCCTGGCTGGACATAATCATACCACCACGAGGTCCGCGTAATGTCTTGTGAGTTGTTGTAGTTGTTACATGCGCATACGGAATTGGGCTTGGATGAAGTCCTGCTGCTACAAGACCTGCAATATGTGCAATATCAACCATAAGTACAGCACCAACTTCATCTGCAATTTCTCTGAATTTCTTGAAATCAAGTGTTCTTGCATAAGCAGAAGCACCTGCTACAATCAATTTCGGTTTGCATTCCAATGCAATTTCACGTACTTTATCGTAATCAAGGAAACCTTCATCATTTACACCATAAGGTACACAATTGAAATATTTTCCTGACATGTTTACCGGTGAACCGTGAGAAAGATGTCCGCCGTGATCTAAGTTCATACCCATAAAAGTATCACCCGGTTCCATTACAGCAAAGAATACTGCCATATTAGCCTGTGCTCCGGAGTGTGGCTGTACATTTACATATTCACATCCGAATAATTCTTTTGCTCTTTCTCTTGCTAAATCTTCTACTACGTCTACGCATTCACATCCACCATAATATCTTTTTCCCGGATATCCTTCTGCGTATTTATTTGTAAGTGGGCTTCCCATAGCTGCCATAACAGCCTTGCTTACCCAGTTCTCAGATGCAATCAACTCAATATGAGAGTTCTGACGTTCCTGTTCATCCACAATCGCCTGTGCAATTTCAGGATCAACTGCTTTTACTTCATCTAATGAATACATTCCAATTCCTACCTTTCTTTTTGCTCACGCCTTCTTATTTTATATTTTATAAAAAGTTATCGTAAGTATATCACATGGTTGGATTGTGGCGCAACAAATTCTGATATGTTTTCTGTCTTATTCTGCCAATCACGCATTATTCTACCAATCATGTCGTTAGCAGTTCACGATTTTCCTTTTTCATGCTATACTTATTTTGTTTGCAAAGTTTGCTAATTTGTCGTATATATTTTTTGCAAAAGCACAAATGAGAGGTTTTCCTATTATGTACTATATTATTGTAAATCCTTCTTCCAAATCCGGCAGAGGCATGCAGATTTGGAAAGATTTGGAACAAGTTTTCCTGGAACGTGAAATTGCCTATAAAGTCATGGTAACAAACCATATTGGTCATGTAAAAGAAATCACTCAGGAAATAACAAAAGCAGATGAAATTATCAATATCATTATTTTAGGCGGCGATGGAACAATCAATGAAGCCTTGCAGGGAATTCGTGATTTTTCCAAAGTCAGAATCGGCTATATTCCTACCGGTTCCAGTAATGACCTTGCAAGAGCCATGAAACTTTCCAAAAATCCGCGTGAAATTCTGGAAAAAATATTGAGTGGAACCGGTTCACATATGGTTGATTTAGGGAAATTGACTTATGTTACTCAGTCAGGAGACCACTCCCGTCTGCATAAGTCAGCTGATTCTGTAGAACGCTTTTTTGTAGTCAGCAGTGGTATCGGCTTTGATGCTGCAGTATGTGAAGAAGCGCTTTCTTCCCATATAAAAAATTTGTTTAATAAGTTAAAACTCGGAAAGCTGACTTATCTTGGCATAGCTCTCAAACAGTTATTTACTGCAAAAGCCGTGTCATGTGATATCTATGTTGATGACAAGCCTCCAATTCACTTAAAACGCTTTCTTTTCGTTGCTTCTATGATTCATCCATATGAAGGTGGCGGCTTCAAATTCGGTCCGGATGCAGATGCTACCGATGGTCTGATGGACATTTGCGTTATTGGTGGGCTTCCAAAACTGCTTATTTTGTTGGCGCTTCCTACCGCTTATTTTGGAAAACACTATATCTTCCCAAAGATATATTTCTATCGTGCCACCAAAATAGAGATTAAAACCTCCGTTCCTTTATGGGTTCATACAGATGGCGAGGTATATTTAAAATCCAACCACATATACTTATCCTGTGAACAACAAAAGGTACATTTTCTTGCATAATTATGGAATGTCCTGTTTCTTTGAACAATATTGCTATTTTTCGGAAAAAATAGGCAGAAATTTTATTCAAAACGCATTTTGACTTTTCTATATAATCTGATAAGATAATTTTTATGCATATAGTTTTTTGTTCTGCAATAAAGAAAGAAGGAAACAAATGAAGTTATTTTGTAATAAATATAAACATGCCCTTCCATTGATAATCTATTTTCCGATTTATCTGTTATGGTTCGGCCACTTAGAACAAAGCGTTACACATTATAAAGTCATACATGTCGCTTTGGATGATTATATACCATTTTGCGAAGTATTTGTTATTCCATATTTATTATGGTTTTTATATATCGCTGTTGTACTTGGCTATTTTCTTTTTAAAGATAAAGAAGATTATTTTAAATGTTGTACCTTCCTGTTTACAGGAATGACCATTTTCCTTCTTATCTCTACCTTATGGCCTAACGGACATCATTTAAGACCATTTGTAATGCCAAGAGATAATATTTTTACCAAAATGGTTGCTGCTTTATATCAAACGGATACTGCTACAAATTTATGGCCAAGTATCCATGTTTATAATTCACTTGGTTGTCACTTTGCAATTGTGAAAAGCAAACACTTCGAAACCAGAAAAGGAATTCGTATTGCATCTTTAATCCTTTGTGTTTCTATTATTATGTCAACCATGCTTTTAAAACAGCATTCCGTATTTGATGTAACTACCGCTTTCATTATGGCAACTGTTATGTATTTAATCGTTTATCGTTCGGATGTTCTGTTGAATATGAAGAACAGCTTCGAAAATAGAAAAAGAAGAAAACCGGGACCAGAGACTCTCTAGTCCCGATTTTTTTATTTTAAGTATATCTTTAATACAATTTTCACTTATTATACTTATATTATACTTAGTTGAATTTGAAGAATCGCTGACAAATCTTATAAGCTTCTACGGATATTTTTCTACCACCCTTGCCCGGAAGATTCATCGTATTACCCATAATACCATAGCGCAAACGCATATAAAGAAGTGAATTTTTCTTTTTGATACAATCCCAAAGTTCTTTCTTTTTCTCCAGATTTTCTTCTGTACCGGAACGAATCAAAAGTACCGATGAAATAACTGTGATAATCTCCAAATAGTTCACCATATATGTACGCAGTTTCTTCTGCTTGCTGATTTCTGCTTTCTTATCAATAATGTAATCCAACATTATTTTGTTGACTTTAATCTGTTGGTCAATTCTGGATATCATTACCTGCTCGTTAACAGACTGTCCTTCTCTTCCTATATAATAACGATAGAAATTTACATCCAGATAATACATGGTTTTCACATATGGCAGTGGTTCAAATACAAACAGGTTATCCACATAGAAAGTATGCTCCGGTAATTTCAGACCACAATCTTTTAAAAGTTGCGTTCTATAAATAACCGAATGCATCAAAATATACTGGCCTTTGTAAAAATGTTTTACTTCATCCCATGTAAAGATTTTATTCTGAGGTAATGCATGTTTGTATCTCATTACCTTATGTTTCTTTTCGCCTTCTTTCTCATAAACAAAGTTACTGATAAGCATGTCCAGAGTGGTATCACCGGCAACTACTTCACGTAACGTTTTGAGAATTTCCATGTAAGCACTTTCTTTTACCCAGTCATCACTGTCCACTACTTTAAAATAAAGTCCGGTTGCCTGCTCCAGACCTGCATTTACTGCTGAACCATGTCCACCGTTTTCTTTATGAATTGCTTTCACAATACTTGGGTACTTTGCCTGATATTCATCAGCAATCTCTGCTGTCTTATCTTTTGAACCATCATTGACAATTAAGATTTCAACATCTTCTCCGCCTACTAACAACGACTCAATGCATTTACGCATATAAGCTTCTGAATTATAGCTTGGAATAGCTATTGATAACAGTTTCATCGTTTTCCTCCATTTTGTTTGTGCATTTATTTTACTATTGTATCAGATTCCTAACTTAATATCCATATATTCTGTATAAGCAGCAAAAGCTGCCGGAATCGGATAGTTCTGTTCTGTTTCCTGTGGAGTGACAAAAAATATGGGTTCTTTAAGCTGCATTCGTTCCAATTCATCCACACGAATAACGTAACCAATCATATGCCATTCCTTATGACTAAAAATATGTTTTGCTGCCGGTAACCTTTCAATACGAAGCGGCCAAACACCAAGTTCTTTCAAATAAGCCAACACTCTCTTTTCCGTCTGATGTCCTTCCATAGAAGGGAATTCATACATTCCTGCCAGCAAGCCTTTTTCGGGACGTTTATGCAATGCCACCTTATCTTCATCCCGAATTACAAGAATTGTCTTTTTTTCAATATTTCTTGGCTTCTTAGGCGCCTTTTTCGGAAATTCCAATACACAGTCTTCACTTCTTGCTTGGCAGAGTTCCTTCCAAGGACATTCCTCACACTTCGCCATACCGTTTGGAATGCAAACCATCGCTCCCAGTTCCATAAGCGCCTGATTAAAGTCTCCAGGTCTGTCCTTAGGTATCACATCTGCCAATTCTTCCTCTATTTCCTTTTTAACTTTCACATCTAAAACATCTCTGTCATCCATACGAAGTCTTGCAAGTATTCGAAGTACATTTCCATCCACTGCCGGTACTGCATTTCCAAATGCAATCGAAGCAATTGCCCCAGCTGTATAACTGCCGATTCCCGGAAGTTTTAGCAGTTCTTCATAGGTTCCCGGCATTTGACCTTCATAATTATTAACGATTTCAAGCGCTGCTTTCTTCAAATTTCTTGCACGATTATAATATCCAAGCCCTTCCCATAGCTTTAAGAGTCTTTCTTCTTCAACATCTGCCAGACTTTGAATATCCGGCAATTCCTTAAGAAACCTGTCATAATACGGTTTCACAGCTTCCACTCTTGTCTGTTGAAGCATAATTTCTGAAAGCCACACATGGTAAGGTGTTGGTTCTTCTCTCCAGGGTAAGATTCTTCTTCCTCTGTCATACCATGCTAAAAGTGGCTTAGCAATTTCATCCAAAGCAGATAATACTACCGGCACTTCTTCCTGCACTTCCATACTATCCGGTGTCACATAACAATCATAAGCAAGAATATGAACACCTGCTCTCCTTGCTTTCTGCAATGCCTTACCAAACTCCGGTTGTGTTTCCCAATTTGGCGAAAAGGAAAACACCCCCTTCATCTGGACAACAAACAAAATATAAGACTCATAGCCTTCTTCTTTCGCCTGTATCAGCTCTTCCACATGTTTTACCGCACGCTCCGATGGTGCATCCGGGAATGAAACAAGGTTATCCTTTTCCAAAGTAACACCTTTCACTTCCATAAATATTTTTCGCCCGGATTCTGTTTCTATATAAAAATCAAAACGTGAATTTCCATAAGTTGTCTCCGGTCGGACAAGCGATATATCCGGAAAAAGGACTTTCTTGTAAAGCCATTCTTCCACTGCCTTATTCGGTGCATTAGAATCCATATTAACAAGCCGTCCTGCTTTATCTACTGCTATCAAATCATATGCTGTTGAACGCTCCGGATTAGAACTTTTTTCCAAATACACCGTCGCATTCTCTGCCAAAAGTTCTTTACATCGACCGGTATTTTTCACATGCACCTTCGTCTTCTCGCCATGCAATTCCACATAAGCAATAAACCGGTTCGGTCTGGAAAGAAACTTAGCTTCTTCTATATTATTATAATTCATATTATGTAAACCTTTTGTTCAAGACATATACATTATGTCGACCACACTATCCACTGTCCGGTACTTTATTTTTATATGGTACACGCGCTGATGGTACTACCTCAGAAGCAATTTTCGTATGCACTAACTGGTCATCAAAAAAGATATGCGCTCCGAAAGCTTTCAGAATATCCTTCTTCTGTACACCGCCAAGGAAAAAAGCTTCATCAATCCTGACATTCCATGCCCGCAAGGTACGAATAACTCGCTCATGCGCCGGCGCACTTCTGGAAGTTACTAAGGCAGTTCTGATTGGTGCTTCTTCGGTTGTAAAATCCTTCTGCAATTCAGATAACGTCTTTAAAAATCTGGCAAATGGTCCTGCCTGCAATGGATTATTGGCATTCTTTCTCTCATTTTCTTCAAAAGCTTCCAATCCCTGCTCCTGAAATATTCTCTCAGATTCATCGGAAAACAATACTGCATCTCCATCAAACGCAATACGAATCTGCTTAATCTGATGCTCACAGTCATAGGTATGTATTCCGTCACTACAAATAATTCCTGCCGCAATATTAGAATCAATGGCACTTTGTACATCATCTTCATATGCTGAAAGAAATAAATCTGTTCGAAAAGCCTCCAGATACGGCGCAAGTGAAGCTCCGCTTGCTAAAACGGCTCTGGTAATATTTAATCCATAATGCTTTATTGCATTAAAAACACGAAGCGAAGTGTCCGGACTATTTCTTGACATGATAATCACTTCCACACAGCCTTCTTTACCCGGCAAATGATTCAGATTAAGCAATGCCTGTATCAATGGGAATCCCGGTCCGGGCTGTAATACTTCATTCTCATGTTCTACCTGATAGCGGCAATAAGCTTCTACGCCCTCTCTTTCAAATATTTCATTCTCACATGACAAATCAAATAATGCTCTTGAAGAAACACCTACAACAAGTCTGCTTTCCAAATCATACGCCATACCATTTCCTCCTGACAAAAAAACACTGTTAGCAGTTGCACTTTCTACCTCGAAGTCTGCTCTACTGATTCTCTGTCAGTTCATGGGATTTCTCCTAGCGAAGTCTGTTACACTCGTATTTTTCAAAGGTTAGAAGACAATTCTTCAATTCATCATATCTTTCTTCTATATCGCCTTCTTTAATTTCGATATCCACTGCAACAGCCATTGTATTAATCATTTCATCATCAATACGACAATGAAGCATACTTAGAATCTCTAATCGTCTTTCATAAGAATCCGCATCCAGAAATTCCAATACCAGAGGATCAATATTCAGTTCTTCCTGCATTTCATTTTCTGTAACTGATACTACTTGTTTTTCTTCCTGTATCTGCTCTTCTGCTTTATCTGTTGTATGTCGTATAACCATCTCATTCTCCGCCATCGCACTTTGCAGTTCAAAACGATATTGCTGTGATGTATTCGGATACTTGTTTCTGTCTACTTCTTCCATAAACATAGCAAGCGGTCTTACATAAATCTGAAAATCACCATACAATGCCTGATATACGACCATCACTTCACCAGTTTCACTATGCTTGGCAAGCGTGCAAATCTGATACAGGTTACCTTTAAAATGTCTATAAATTTCCTGTGGTTGTGGATTATGTCTCATACTTTTCTCCATTTCATGCTACTTTCTAAAGAATACAAAGTAATTTCATTCTGACTTTGCAATTCAATCCTTATTATAATCCCAAACCCGGTAAATGTCATTCCTTTCTCTTCTTAAAAATTTTGGAAGATTATACCGTCAAAAATTCATAAACAAATATACAATTATCATCTTCAAACTCTGTTCCTGAGAGCTTTTCCTGTAATAATTTCTGTTCCTGCATACTCAGATTATCTATCTTCTGATGATGAATCATCACCGTATAAATCCGACTTCCCTCTTCATCCGTTACCCATCGAATTGTTACACCACTATTCTGATAGCCCATATCGGTCAACATCTGTTTCACACCGGATAAATATTCCTGCTCCATTGCCGCATAATATTTTTTCTGACTTCTCACATCTGCTTTCTCCTGACTCAGAACAGTCTGTGATGTACAAAACAAAATCACCATAACTAACAATACAGTTACTACTCCAAATAAACCATTTCTCTTTCCCATACTATTCTCCTCTCCAAACCAGAACAGATGTTCTAATTATAGAATAAAACAAATGTTCGATTTTGACAATACTTTTTCATTCGTTTGCTTAACTTCTGTCTATAAGATATCAGTTTTTGTGTACCATAAAACGGACTTTATTTTTTATCAAAAAAAGAGAACCTCCTAAGAGATTCTCTTTCCATAACTTATAATGCTCATTTATAATTCCAAAATACTATTTTACCAGTTCTTCCACTAATTCCGGATAGACCACTTCACAGGTTTCACGGTCTAGCAGCCGATAATCACTGCCATTATCCCACCAAATATATCCGATATCATTTTCTTCTGCCTGTTCCATGTATAATTGTAACCATTCCATACGATTTTCAATATTATCTTTGTCACGACAGGCAAACTCTGTTATGATAACAGGTACTCCTTTTTGTACAAACAGGCTATTCATATCTCCAAAGGTATTTTCTATCTTTTCGACAGATTCTGTATCCTGTCTGCTCCATTCAGCAGTTCCGTCTTCCTCCTGGCAAAAATCATGTGGCGAATAAAAATGAATTGAAACAATAATATTTCCTTTTGGCACTTCCAATGCTTTCAAGGCATCATATTCATATCGGTTCGCATATGGGCATATCAGAAGGTATCTGTCTTCATTGCCTTCTCCGGTGCTTCGTACTGTTTCAATAAAAACTTCATTCAATCGGTTAACCAACGCCTGCATTTCCTCTGTGCCGGCTGTCCATTCGTCTTCACTGTCACGTAATCGCGGTTCATTCATTCCCTCAAACAACAGTTTTTCATCATAAAAACGAAATCTGTTTGCTATCTGTAACCATATTTTACGGAAGTTTTCTATAATTTCATCTTCTTTTTCTACTTGAAGATCAAGCCACTCCTCATGATGCGTATCCAGAATTACATACAAATCCTGTGCAAGAGCCATATCAACAACTTCCTGAACCCGGCTAATCCAATCTTCGGAAATATTCCCATCTTCATCGATATGTTCATCCCATGTAACCGGTATTCTTACGGTAGAAAATCCAGCATCCCGGATTGCCTGAAACAGTTCTTCACTAATCTCAGGATTCCCCCATGAAACTTCATAGTCCTTCACAGAGGCGCCTTCCTCATACTCTTCAAGTCTTGTGGAATCCAGCGAATTACCAATGTTAATTCCGGCTCCCATGTTTTCTACAAATCGAAGATGTCTCATTTCATAATATTTCCAAGCGACTATCGCAGCAATAAGCAATAACAAACCTAATATTACGATTGCTATCCTCTTTTTTTTCATAACTAATCTCCATTTTCCGGACTAGACAAGGTTGGTTTCATTGAAATCTTCTTTTGATTTCTCTGCCTTCTCTTCCGCTTTCTTCTGCTCTGCACGTTGTTGTGTCCGCTTGCAGGCTTCATCGTTGGTCTTAACTAACCATGCCAGTAATCCCTCCATAGCCGGTTCATTCTGCCATATCTGGTCGCAGTTCAAAACGCGGTACAATTTAAGACCTGACTGCAGTTCTGTTTCAAATTCACATTCCAGATGCCATTGCTCCTGTGGCATTAATGTAATTTTTTTCGGCATATTTTTATCATCAATGCAGGCATAGCAATAATTGAAATCATATAAATGAATCATACCTTCTTCCGGAAGTCCTGCATCTTTTAATGCATCTTTCGGAATCCGATAGGATACATCTGCATCAAGCAAAACTCTCGGGAACTGTCTTTTCTGGAAAAATGGTGATACAACACGCTTCTTTGTATTCAGCTTCAAATCCTCGAAAGTTCCACTGTCTTTTTTGATTTCAGTCGGCAATATCGGAACACGGTCATACATCATCTGCAAATAATCATCATAGGTATCTTTGTAGTCCAGTATTTTCATGGAATAATTCCACTTATCATTAATACGGCTTACATATACAACCTGAACCTGAAGATGCGCATGATATTTCTCCAAATCCAATTCGACATCCAACCATTCTCCCTCCGGGAAATAATACGGTTTATCCAGAAATACTGCAACGCCTTCTTCGGAAATATCTTTTGTCACACAAGTAAAATTGTATTTTGCATTATACATTTTACAAGGTATTGCTACCGCAACACGTTCTGTCTTACGATAAGGCACACGTCCATCTACGAAGAATAAGGACATTATCAAAAGGTATAAATTGTATACCAGCCAGAAAACTACTACGATAGGACCAAATGAGCCACTATCGAACATAATTGTGATACAGCGGATTAAACCGACAACAGACAACACAATCAAAATCAGGAACGGAACCATATAAACTACATTCTTTCCTTTTTCATTTAACTGCGTTTCTTTCTTGGTAACTTTAAATTTCTTCAAAGAAATACCAACTGTTTCTAACAGAATCGGCACCAGCATAAACGGGAATAACACGTTTTCATAAATACTGGTCCATTTTGTATTACGGATGTTTCGGCTTAACATCTTCAAACTGATATTACTGGAAACATACATCGGTAACCAGAAAAGAAGCACTTCAGGCAAAGTACATTTAAATACCATAAAGCCAAACGCCGCATACAACAACGGAGAAAGCATATAAATCAATCTTTTTACCGGAGCATACCAATACCAGATGGATGCCCAGTAGTTCATCTTCTGCGCAAAGGACAAATCCTTGGAAGTAAAAATATGCATTTTTCTTCCTGTTGAAATAACACCTCGTCCCCAACGAATACGCTGTTGAATCAAGCCCTGTAAATCACTTGCGGACATTCCTGATGCAAGCACTTCACCAATTCCAAGGCTGACATATCCTGCTTTCTGTATCAAAATACCGGTTGCAAAATCTTCTGTAATCGCATGTGTATAAAAACCACCAACTGCCTCTAATGCCTCTCTGGCAAGCACCGTATTGGAGCCACCATAAATTACACTGTTTGTCCTTGTTCTTGCCACCTGAATATCTTTATAGAAATAATCCTGCTCATTCGGAATTCTTCCTTCTGAGAAAAAGTTAAACTGGAACAAATCAGGATTATAGAATGCCTGTGGAGACTGTAAGAAGCCAATCTTTACTTTATCCTCTTCCTTACGTCCCTTATTCTTAATCTCAGCATCTACGAAATACGGAATCGTTCTCATTAAGAAATCACTCTTTGGAATCATATCCGCATCCAATGTTACTACATATGGTGAACTGGAATGTGCCAGACCATTGTTTAAGTTACCGGCTTTGGCACCTTCATTATTCTCTCTGTCAAGATAGTTAATACCCATTCTGGCAGCAAGTTCTCTCATTTCCGGTCTTCTGTTGTCGTCACACAAATAGATATGTACCTTGCTTTTATCCGGATATTCCATATGCTTACAGCCATTAATTGTCTTATAAAGCAGACTGCACTCTTCACTGTAAGTAGCAATAAAAACATCCACATCCGGGAACATATCAAGTGGCACTTCCGGACACTCATATCCTCTTACCGAATACATATTGGCAAAATGAATAAATGCTTCTACCATACCAAGTGCCTCTACAATCAGCAGAGCAATACCTGCTACAATAGATACGATTCCATATTCAAACGGAATAGTAAAGAAGATTCGCCATGTAAGATACACAACGGTAAGAAACATATTGATAAAAAACCATACTTTACCTTTTGAATCCTGAAAAAATCGTTTGATTTTTCCTTTTTCCCTCTCTTTTGTCATCTATCATTCCCCCTTAAAAAAATCAAATGCTGCATCTGCTATATTATATGGATATATCTCTACGATAATGTAGTCATAAGTGCCTTCTTTTACACGAGTTTCAATATCCAGACTTGCAGCCTCCTCCAATGACCAGATTGCTTCCACTTCTCCACACATCGGTGCCATGAAGGTCATTACCGGTGAGAAATAGGAGTCTCGAATCAGAAATATTTTCGCTCCATCCGGATTATCCAGATTCGTAATTTTCTCATAATTCAAAATACCATTCAGATACAAGGAATACTGTGAATCAGAATAAACATCCGCATGATTTAACAAAATATTTGTATTCATCATAGTCTTCACAAAATTACCTTGCTTCTCAGTAATTCCATCATCGGTTCTTGCAATGGACTCTCTATGAAAATTGCCTTCAAATTTCGGCCAGATAGCTGTAAAATCTTCCATACCACTGTATGATGCACCGGTCTTTCGGCCCATAGAACCAAGCATACCGGACTTATAAGTTATCAGTTCATAATTGTCAAGGTTGGTATAATATCCTTCCGGATCAAGATTTTCTCCAAAATCTTCCTCTATCTTCTTAACAACCTCTCCGGTTGCATAGAACGCTGCCGGTATCGTCCAGTGATGGTCTGTTTTGAAGAAGGTCTCCTCATAGGTCAGTTCTTCATTTGGAAAACATTCCCTCAAATCTAAGGTTGATATACCTAATCGGTTGAGATAAAACAATAATTCATCCACCGTAGGATTCGGGTCATTGACTGACAATCCCGGGCGCAATGTCGTGTATTCTGCAATATACTTTCCGGGCGGTACTACAAAAAGTACCTTTGTTCCCTTTGCATCTACACACTCCTGCAAACGTTTTACACGCATAGCATATTCAAATATCATCGGGTCATCATCTCTGTAAAAAGCCGAATAATGCAGGTAACCTTCTTCATCCCGAATATAAGAAAAGTTATTTACTTCTCTTTTATCAAGCAATACTTGCACATATCCGTATGCTTCAACAAAGTTCATTCTTCCATACAGATTCTCATTGATTGCTGTTTCTAACTCTGATACCGTAATCACTTCATCTGAAGAAACAATTTCTTCTTTCAGCGGCTCAAAGCTGTGTATAAAATTCATTATGGAAAATGAAAATATCACAATGATAAATACAACTGCAAATATTCTCTTTTTCAGAATGTATTCCTTCATGCCTTTTCACTCCTAGAAATTGAAATAAATAAATGGATTATAGGTTCCGCTTGCCAGATAACAAACACTGACAGCCAGAATAAGCAGCATAACAACCGGGTATATTACTGTATAAATCCGGTTAACAATTGTTCCCTGTTTCGCATAGAACATCTCATTCATATTTCTTGCAATCGGTGTTGAAAATACGATACCCAAAAGCAGAAATACCCAGTTTTCACGAATAAGCATAACTGCTGTATCACTATAAAAACCATTGTTATTTAAGCCAAGCATGTTCATATAATATCGTCCTGCCTGATACAAATTGTCTGCACGGAATACGACCCATGCTGTATTTACAACAAGCAAGGTATATACATGTTTTATAAAGTTACTTTTTATCTTTTCAGGATATTCAAAAAATCTCTCTGCCAACTGAAATACAAAGTAAAGCAATCCCCAGAAAATAAATGTCCAGTTTGCACCATGCCAGATACCGGTAAGTAACCATACAATGAACATATTTCGAACCATAAAGTCCTGATTCGCAACCCGGCTTCCGCCAAGCGGGAAATATATATATTCTCTAAACCAGTCTGTCAGGGAAATATGCCATCTTTTCCAGAAATCTGAAACAGATGTTGCAATATAAGGATAATTAAAGTTTTCTCCAAATTTGAATCCAAAACATAATGCCAGACCAATCGCCATATCGGAATATGCAGAAAAGTCAAAGTATATCTGTAATGTATAAGCAATACTTCCAACCCAGGCCAACATGGCAGGAACAACATCTTTATCCGTTCCGATGGAAGACAACTGGAATACGGTATCTGCAATGGATGCAAAACAGTTACTCAAAAGTACCTTTTTTCCCAATCCTGTTGTAAAACGGCAAATACCTACTGCTATTTTATCAAAGGATGATTTTCTGTTTTTAATCTGATCCGCAACCGAATTATACTGAATAATCGGACCGGCAATCAACTGTGGGAAGAACGATATATACAAGCCTACGTTAAACACGCTATCCGGTTTGGTCGTTCCTCTGTATACATCCACTACATAAGATAATGCCTGGAACGTAAAGAAGGAAATACCAATCGGAAGCGGCAAATCAACTCCAAGTTCTTCCAATCCCAAAGTTTCCAGAACAAATCCCAGATATTTAAATACAAACAAAACTGCAATATTAACAGCTATCGTAACCCACAACCAAATTTTTTTACTTTTTCCATCCTGTTTTCCTACCAGCCATCCCATTAGGGAGTTAAATACAATCGAACCAATCATTAAAAATACATATATCGGTTCACCCCATGCATAAAACACCAGACTGGCGCATAGAAGCAAAACATTCTGCAATGTTCTGGAAAAGGAAAACAAATAATACAATAAAAATACTATCGGGAAAAAATAAAACAGGAATACTACACTAGAAAAAAGCATCCTTTACTCTCCCTTCTTCCGCTTCATTTTTATATAAATTATGAGAGCAGATATAGCTGCCACAATACAGACAATTCTAATTCCCCAGATAATATAAGGTGCTGTTAACGCTTCCATAAAGAAGGTTTTCTCCTGCACTTCTTCTGTTGGAATTGCTGTCAAAATTTCTTGAAATATCATATTTCTTACCCTTTTCGATTGATTAATATGGATGGCACTAAGAACAATACCATAATAACAAGTAAAAACAGCTCATTTTCATTCTTCATGGAGCTATTGTATTCTGCCAGATCATATAATTTAGTCAGTTCTGTCTGAATGGCATTTCCATGCTTATGTAAATAATTACGAATAATATATAATTCCTGATCGTAATCATCATTAAAACGACTGATAATCACATCTTCCTTTTCATAATCCTGAAGATAATAATTGTACATACTGGACATACTGTCATCCATATAATCCGCTGCCCAACGATGCCATTCACGCTCTCTTGCAGATGTCAGATATTCATCCGTTTCATCTATAACTGCAAAAACATGTTCCTCGGAAAGTGGTCCTTTCCGTAATTCACTATATCGTTCTTTCAGGCAATCAATAAAACGGGTATCCTTTGACAACTGCTCAAAAAATGGCTTTGTCTGAAATGCCAGTGTACTTGGGTCCATTTCATCGGCGTAATAATTGTTCATTGCCTGGTCAAAATCCCACACCGGACCAATATAGAGCTTTCCGCCGGAATTTTTGTACATATAGGTTGAGTGTTCTCCCGCATCATAATTTCCAAAAAATTCATTAATCAGGAAATAATCAACAAAAGAATCTATCTCTATATATTTATCGTATGCCTTAAAAACGCCTTCATCTTCTGAATAAATAATCTGCTCTGTTCTGGAGAAATCCTGTTCAATATACTGCTTCATTTCCTCCGTCACCTTCTGCGCTGCCGGATATTTGATACCAATCCATTCAGCCGATAAGCCACTAAGACGACCATAAGTATCAAGCATAACATCAAAATGTGTATAACGGTCTCTTCTGACAATATAACTGGTATACTTCTCACCATCTTTGCTATTATCGATGTTTACCCTGTTTTCGCCTCGGGAAATTGTTTCCATTAACAGATATACCCCTTGGTATTCGTAACCGGATTCCGTTTCCAAAACCACTTCACAATACTTACAATCCGGTGCCATTGCACCACCGCCCACTTCTGATGCAATACGATATGACAGATAATTACGCATCATACTTTTATCCGCCATACTACCATTGAGAATCCAGCTGTCGCCTTCTCCCATTCCAAAAATTTCTGTTTTGTTCTCCAAACCATCTTCGTCGTACATCTTCATCAAATATTGAGGTTTATCATAATAATAGGATGTATGACCTCTCTTTTTGATTTTCATATTACTGCTGTAAACCGGCGAATCAGTCAGATAATTTTCTTTCTCCGGATTTGAATTATCCAGAACCCATATCTGTCCATCTGTATATGGTTCTATATCTTCATATGCAATTTCCTGACTATTCTTGAAATCCTTATATTGTGTAACTTCTCCGTCAATTTTCAAAATCACAATCGGCAAATTGGAATGAAACCCTTCATCCACCAAAAAGTCTTCTCCTATATGTGCCAATGGTTCTTCGGTTGAAATATCCTTCGGTAATGTTTCATAAACACCTTCTTTGGCAGCCGTCTCTTCCTCATTCAATGTGGAGCGCAGCACACCAAATAAATAAAGTACCACAATACAAAGCAGACTGATAACAGTCATGAGTTCTATGCTCCTTCTACGTGACATAGACCTTGCCTCCTACTGATTAATCTCATCATCCTGTCTAACAATACTTACGGATTTTACTCCTTCAATTTCAGAAATTACCTTGTTACACATACCATTTGTTTTTTCAGATTTCTTTACTAATTTATCGGAAATTTCAAAAATCATTTCTGCACTTTTTTCTTCTACGGAATGATTATTCACACGCAAAACTGCCTTACCTTCAAACAAAGAGGAAATACTGTTATTCACAGCTTCCATTGCTTTGTCTTCCATACGAACTACAATGAGAATTCTTTCATTATCTCTTACAAAACCAAAGAATGTCAGGAATAAAAAGATAATAAAGGTTCCGATTCCGGCAATCAGATAATCAGATACACCACAACAGATACCTACTGCAATGGCCCAGAAAATATATGCTGTATCGCGAGGATCTTTAATGGCTGTACGGAATCTGACGATAGAAAGCGCACCAACCATACCAAGTGAAAGTGCAATATTGTTACCAATTACATTCATAACCAGTGTTGTTACCAATACAAGCATAACAAGTGAAACATTGAATTTCTGGCTGTAAACAGCACCTGTATGTGACAGTTTGTAAGAAATATAAATTAAAATACTGATAACGCATGCTGCCAGGAAGTTGATAATAACATCTTCCAGTGTCAAAGCTCCCTGTGTACTAACTAAGTTGTTATATAATAATTCTTTCATTTTATTTTCTTCCTTTCTTTGAAACCATTCTGGCTCGTACATATTTGCTGTTCGATATCTGCATTTTATCTGCCTGACTCACAGCATCTTTTATATAGGTATACAAAAATCCATTATATTTTACTTCCAATGTAATTTCATCCTTAGAACTTACCGGATATAAAACCAGATTTTTGTCAAATAAATTATAACAGGATTCTGTAGCCGCAAAGTTTAAAATGTATTTATAAGGTAAGCGCGAACCTAAATATAACAAATAAACAGCTTTTCCGAACGTTCGGAAAAACACAAGTTGAAAGGGTAAGGGATATATATTATGAGTGAATTGATCATGGTAAATAAGAAG
>JAGAPK010000016.1 GCA_017623295.1 Lachnospiraceae bacterium
AAGACCTTTTTTTATTTTTTGCGATTTATTTTTGGCTTTTCGGAAGGATGAAACCGTACCGATTCGCTAAAAACAAGGGATTTTTTATATCCCGTATCTCGCGTGCTTTACTAATTTACCTCAAATACAATTAAATGTCAACACCCTTTTTAATATTTTTTTCAAAAAATATAAATCCCGAAATAATCAAGCAATTTATATAAGAAAAAAGCAACAATAACTGCTTCGCAAAATCCCATAACTGCGCCTAATAATTTATTAAGACCTCCAATAACAGAAACATTCGTTATTCCTAAAATTGGTTTAAACATCAAATTACATAGTTTCGAAACAATTCCGATTCCAACCAGAGCAATTACACATATCACCAAAGTACTAAATGCCTTTGCCATAATACTACTTACCATAAAAAAGACAAGAGCGATACATACGCACGAAACAATAGTTGATATAATGCTTACTATTTCTTTAATGATACCATTCTGAAATCCCTTTTTTACTCTGCCAATCGCTATAAGTAAAAAAATTAATAAAAATGCTATTTTCAAGTCAACTTCCAACACCTTTCTATTTCAATTCAATTGTATCTATTGAATCCGCTGTTACCAATACATATTTATATGAGGATGAAGTAGGTACCAATGCATATACAGCTTTATCAAACATTCCTGCATACTTCTGTACTCCATTCATATTATAAACCCGACACTCTGACTCATTATAAATAATAATCTGTTCCTCAGCAAATACAATATCTGAATATTCAATATCAAAATCAATTGAGCTGGCTAGCTGACCTGATTTATTATACACATCTAAACGATATCTGTTACTACTATCTGTACTGATAAATACCAATCCCACATAGTCTTGTCCATAATATATCTTCTGTATATCTTCGCTTAACAAACATTCCGCAATGCTAACCGGCTTTTGTGCCCCTGCAAAAAACATAATTCTGTCGTCCGAAACGGCAAACGCCGTTTTTGTATCCAGAAATCTTGTATATCCGACAATAACATCTAAATAATCATAACCGCTGACATAATTATCTGTATTGTTTTGTCCAACTGCTCCAAAGTTATAAAAAGCAACACTGGATTTCATTTCACCACTGTCTACAAACAAATAGGATACACACACCAGTTTCCCATCCGGGGAAATTGATACGCTGAACGGATAACCGCTTTCTTCCATTGTTGTTCTAAAATGCACCAGTTCCTGGCCCTGCGTATCATAAAGATAAATCAAAGTAACATCCGAGTCATCCAAAACAGCAGCTACTACTCCGTTTGCCGAAACACAAAAATCACGCAGTGGTTTGTTTGTCGTAATCTGTCCCAAAAGACCATTCGTATCCATTACATAGATATCTCTGCCATTATAATCGCCAATAGCGGCTACATTCTGACAGACATCAATCATTGGATTCTGCATTTCGAAAGTTTCATTCCAGACTGCATTGCCTTTTGCATCAATACAGTTCGTTCCATCCTTGCTATAAGAAAGTATGTATCCCGAAAACGGAACTAACGTAGCATTCTGCTGCGTTGTAATTTCCACCGAAGAAACAACAACACTCTCTGTATAAATTTTATTTTCCCACTGAATCATAAGTGCCGCTGCTGCTGCCGCTAATAAAACTAATACAAGTATTGTTCTGTAAAAAATTGTAAATTTATGACTCTTAATTTTTTCTTTGTAGTTAATACGTTGAGCCGTTTCTTCACGTTTTTCTTTCTTTTTAAAGTAATCTCTAACGTTCGTCATACGTTATTCCTCATTTAATAAAAATCTATCTGTTTTTATCCATTAACATAGACAAGATTTATTGTACCATAGATTCGGCTATGGCAGTAATATTTTTTGACCATATTTTATATTATCCGGATTTTTAATCTGATTTAGTTCACAAATTTCCTTAACTTTATCTGTATTTCCATACACTTTCTGACTGATTGTATATAGAGTATCTCCCTTTTCAATCTGATAATATTGCGCCAAATCTTTTGCAGCTTCCTCATTTGTTTCTGTATTTTGCTCTGTTACTTCTTCACTTGCTTCAGCACTTTCTGTTTCTATCACTTCTCCGGTTGATTCTGCACTTTCTGTCTCCGGCGCTTCTTCGGCTGCTTCTGCACTTTCTGTCTCCGGCGCTTCTTCGGCTGCTTCTGCACTTTCTGTCTCCGGCGCTTCTTCGGCTGCTTCTGCATTTTCTTCTGCCACATGTTCATCCAGTTGGGTTAAATACAGCGTTGAACCTTCCATCCGAACAACTTCTTCTGCTTCTGCCGCATCTTCATTTTCAATTGCAAAAAAGACTTCTACCGCTGCCTGATTCAACTCTTCCAATTTACCATAGCTATTGGTCGTGTTAATAACAATCGCCGCCAGAATAATAAAAACTGCTGTCAGCTGTATCGCAATAAATCCTCCTTTTGATTTTTGCGAATGGCTTGTCCTTTTAACTTGTTTTACAGCTTCCTTTTTCTCCTGCTCCCTTTCCTGCATTCTCTGCTTTTGAATGTCAAAAATCCTCTGTTCGGTATTGGCTGCGCGTTCCGTCTGCTTATCTGCTATTTCTCCACGCCCGGTCTGGCGAAACTCCGTCTGCGGTTGCGCCTTCTCCTTTTCCTGTTCTGTTCGCAGTTCTATCATATAATTTTGCATGGCTTCATTATTTTGATAAAAAATGTAGTATCCGGTCAACTCATATGTCTTGTTTTTTTCCTGAATCGAAAAAACAGGCATGTCCATCACATAGCGGCAGGTAATTTCATGAAGTTTTTCATATTGGTTAAAATGAGAAATTTGTCTTTGAATTCCCGCTCCGTATATGTAGTACTTTTTCTCTCGCAATTCCTTTTTCCCAAAAAAGAAGAGTTTTCTATTTCTTTGTACACTGCTTTGCTTTTTCAAATAGGACATTACATAATCTTCTACATATAATTGGTATTTTTCATCTTTTTCTCCTTTGTGAATCACAATATCGGATGTTTCCATCTGTTCCTCACACCTTTCCTACGCCATATAGAGGCATACTTTTTCTCAATATAGCATATGACAAGTGCGAAATTTATCAAATTGTGCGCATTCGTAAAAAAGGATATGAATCATGAAAAAAATCTTCACAATCCATATCCCAAGTATCACAATAACTATCTCATTCAATAGAGCAATTCACAAATCATCATTGGCAAAAACCTTACACGAACTGATAAACCGTCACTGCATCGTATTCACGATTCGGTCCGAAAACAGCAGATGGAAATTGCGGCTTATTGATAGTATCCGGATAATACTGTGTTTCTAAACACATACCGGTTCTTGGCTCATAAACCGCACCAGCCTTGCCATTTTCTTTACTGATACAATTACCTGCATAGAACTGTACTCCCGGCAGAGTCGTATAGGTTTTCATTTTTCTGCCACTCTTAGGATCTTCTAACAAAGCAATTTCGCGTAATGTACCATCTGCATTGTCAATTACCCAGTTATGGTCATATCCCAATGTCAGTTTTAACTGTTCAAAATCAGCATTAATATCCTGTCCAACCGGTTTTGCTGTTGTAAAGTCCATTGGCGTTCCTGCTACTGATGCAATTTCTCCAGTCGGAATAGCTCCCGGAACAACCGGTGTGTAATTGCTTGCATAAAGTGTCAAAATATGGTCTTCAATTTTACCCGCTTTATGACCACTCAAATTAAAATAAGTATGATTTGTCATATTAATCAACGTGTCTGCATCCGAAGTAGCGTGGTATGCCAGTTTTAACTCATTATCATCGGAAAGACTATAGGTCACAGAAATTTTCTTGTTTCCCGGGAATCCCATATCGCCATCCGGCGCTTCCAAAGAAAAAGTTACGCTGTTATCATCATTAACAACTGCATCCCATACACGTTTATGATAAGCAAGTTCTATATGGCTGTGTAAATTGTTTGGTCCATCATTCACATCTACCTGATAGGTCTTTCCATTGATTTCAAATTTAGCATTACCGATGCGGTTAGCATTCGGTCCGATTGTTGCACCAAAGAAACTACCGTTGCCATAGTAGCCTTCCAGATTATCAAAACCAAGTACAACATCCTCTGTATTTCCTTCTGCATCAGGCACATACAGATTAACTAAAATTGCACCGAAGTTAATTACTCTTGCTTTCATGCCTTTGGCATTTTCCAATGTAAAAGCATAAACTTCTTTCCCCTCTTTGGTTGTACCAAATATTTCTTTTGCAATACCCATTATAAATTTATCCTCTCTTCCCTCATAATTTATTCTTAATCTAAAGTTCTGTTCGACCTTCCAGCGCTCGCAGCAAAGTCACTTCATCAATGTATTCCAGGTCACCGCCTACCGGAACGCCACTTGCAATTCTTGTTACCTTGATACCGGTTGGTTTTATCAGCTTGCTGATATACATTGCAGTGGTTTCACCTTCTAAGCTGGAATTGGTCGCAATAATCACTTCATTAACCTCTTCCTGAAGCCGCTGCATCAATTCTTTTAACTTAATATCGTTCGGTCCCACACCCAACATTGGAGAAATCGCACCATGCAGTACATGATATACACCGGTATATTTTCCAGTCTTCTCATATGCCGCCAAATCTCTGGTATTTTCCACTACCATAATTGTCTTATGGTCTCTGCCAAGATTTGCACAAACCGGGCAGATTTCCTGGTCTGTCAGTGTAAAACATTCTTTACAATATCTGACGTTCGCTTTCGCCTCCATGATTGTCGTTGCCAGTCTGTCCACCTTATCTTTTGGCATATTAATTAAATGAAATGCCAGTCTTTGTGCTGATTTGTTTCCAATACCCGGAAGTGCCGCAAGCTCTTCAATTAGTTTATTGATATGTCCGCTGTACAAATCCATTAGAAAGGAAATCCTCCGCCGAGTCCAAGTCCGCCGGTCATTTTATTCATCACCTCTGCATTAGCTTCTTCTGCCATACGAAGCGCTTCATTGGTTGCCGCCATAACAAGGTCTTCCAACATTTCAACATCATCCGGATCGACTACTTCCTGTGATAATTTTACTTTTGTAATTTCTTTCTTACCGGTAACAGTTACTTCTACTGCACCGCCGCCAGCTTTTGCCGTAAACTCTTTTACTTCCAATTCTTTCTGGCTTTCTTCCATCTGACGCTGCATTCTCTGCGCCTGTTTCATTAAATTGTTCATGTTGCCAGGCATTGCTCCGCCCGGAAATCCTCCACGTTTTGCCATTGTTATTGTCCTTCCTCTTCTTCCTCTTCTATTTCCATATGAATAATCTGACTCAAATCTACATAGTTTTGCTCAAAACTTTGCTCGCCTCTTATGCTTTGAATCGTCACTTCAATTTCTTTCCCTGCAAAATCGGATATTATCTGTTCCAAAAGCTGCTTGCTTCCTTCATGTTTCATCAAATAATCCGATGGCAGTCCATCTTCTACTACAATCATCAGTTTGTTATCCCCGCCAAGACTCAAGCGCGCATCTTTCAGATACTGCTTCATTGGCATGGAAGTCATCGCCACAACTGACGGCCACTTACTGACAATCATTTTGACATCTTCCGGAATTGCCCTATCTAGCTTCGGACGATTTACCGGTGCTGCCGGTTGCGCGGTCATTCCCTGTTCGCCTGTATAGGGAACAGATGCTCCACCTGCTGCCAGTGCTGCAATCACACCTTTTTCCAATTTATCTTCTATCGTACGGACTCTGTCTAAAACAGAAGTCTGATCCGTTTCCATGCTTGGACGGCACAACTTTATCAAAGCTATCTCAATCAAAATACGCTTCTGTGCTGCGTATTTTATCTGACCGGAAAGCTCTGAAAAAATTCGAATATACCGCATGATTGTATCTGCCTCTATCATCTGAGCTTCTTCTTTTAATCTTGCCAGATTATCGGAAGATACATCTATAATATCTTCTATGTCGTCGGATGCTTTGATAAGCAGAAGGTTGCGCAGATACCATGTGAAATCTGTAACAAACTGTGTCAATTCCCTTCCCTGCATGACAATTTCTTCCAACAGAGAAATACATTCCAAAACATCCTGCTCCACCACACTACGAAGCAATCTGCTGAACACTTCCGTATCTACTGCCCCAAGAACATCCAGTACTTTATCATAAGTAAGTTCCTGTCCAAAATGAAATGCAATACACTGATCTAACAGACTAAGCGCATCACGCATAGAACCATCTGCTGTTTTGGCAATATAACGAAGTGCTTTTTCTTCTACTGCAATTTCTTCCTTCTCCATCAATTCGCGAAGTCTGTCTGTAATCGTGTCGATGGTAATTCTTTTAAAATCATACCGCTGACAGCGGGATAAAATCGTAATCGGAATCTTATGCACTTCGGTTGTCGCCAAAATAAAAATAACATAGGACGGCGGCTCTTCCAATGTTTTAAGGAGTGCATTAAATGCTCCTATGGAAAGCATATGAACCTCGTCGATAATATAAACCTTATATTTTCCTTCTGCCGGAGAATAAGATACTTCATCTACGATTTCTCTGATATTATCTACACCGTTGTTGGAAGCCGCATCGATTTCGATTACATTCATGCTGACCCCTGCTGCAATTGCCTTACAGGTCGCACACTCACCACACGGACTTCCATCCACCGGGTTTTCACAATTTACTGCTTTGGCAAAAATCTTCGCAATCGTCGTCTTACCCGTTCCTCTTGTTCCGCAGAAAAGGTAAGCATGTCCGATACGTTCCGCCTTAATCTGATTTTTTAACGTTGTTACAATATGTTCCTGTCCCTTGACACTCTCAAAAGAGTCCGGTCGGAACTTTCTATAAAGTGCTGTATATGACATTTTTTCCTCCTTGCCGCATGCACTCTATACAGCAATCTTTTTAGTCACCGAAGCTGATGCCGGTCATTTTTGCTTCTTGAACGATAGTTGCATCCGGAGATACCATTTTTAATTTGCCGGCAACTTCTTCAAGTGGCACTTTCACGATTTCTCTGTTCTTATATCCTACCATAAATCCGTATTCGCCATTCAGAATCATTTTTCCTGCTTCTGCACCAAGACGTGTTGCAAATACACGGTCATAAGGACAAGGACTACCACCACGCTGTGTATGTCCCGGAACTGTTACACGCACTTCTTTGCCGGTCTTTTTCTGGATGCGGTCAGCAATCTCATAAGAAACAGACGGATATTTGTAATTCTTCATCTTCTCTTTGTATTCTTTCTTGGAAAGCTTCGCATCTTCTTTGGAAATAGCACCTTCTGCAACTGCCATAATTGTAAACTTGGAACCACGTGCCGAACGAGCCTCAATCGCCTCAATTACTTTATCAATGTCATAAGGAATTTCCGGAATCAGAATGATATCTGCACCACCAGCAATACCGGCATTCAAAGTCAACCATCCAACCTTATGTCCCATAACTTCCACAATAAAAATACGTCCGTGAGAAGAAGCTGTTGTATGGATGCAGTCAATACAGTCAGTTGCAATATTTACTGCACTCTGGAAACCAAAAGTCATATCAGTTCCCCATAAATCATTATCGATTGTCTTAGGAAGTGTTACCACATTCAGTCCTTCTTCACGAAGCAGATTTGCTGTCTTATGAGTTCCGTTACCACCCAGAATAACAAGACAATCCAATTTCAGCTTATAATAATTCTGCTTCATTGCCTCTACTTTATCAAGTCCGTTCTCATCCGGCTCTCTCATCAATTTAAAAGGAGTTCTGGAGCTTCCAAGAATCGTACCACCCTTCGTCAGAATACCAGAAAAATCTGCTCCTGTTAACATACGGAAATCTCCGTAAATCAATCCTTTGTAGCCCTCTAAAAATCCGTAAATCTCTACATCTTCTCCACTACAGGATAAACATTTTACCACGCCACGCATAGCAGCATTCAGTGCCTGGCAATCTCCACCGCTGGTCAACATACCGATTCTTTTCATGTTAGTTCCTCCTTCTTACAATCCCATAAAATATGTTTTCACAACACATTAATTAAATTATATAATATTTTAAAAAGTATCACAATGCTTTCTTCCGAAAAAGCTTTTCGAAAAAGGTCAGTTGACAGTTGACGAACAAACTTTGAACCGATATAATTTGATATGTTATGAATGAGGAGGGTTGTCCGAGTGGTTTAAGGTGCAGCTCTCGAAAAGCTGTGTGCCGCAAGGCACCGTGGGTTCGAATCCCATGCCCTCCGTTCTTGTATAAAAATCTCTTTGAATTTTTATCCTCTGTTTACAGAACCAAATAATTTCATTTTTTCTGCAACCACTTCTTTCATTGCATCAATTTCATAAGGAATCAACCCCATCATTGTTGCAGCACCTTCCGCAAGTCCTTTTTCAATGCCTCTTTTTCCGGCCTTATCAATATCTGTAAAAATATTTACCTTGCTAATACCATTCTGTATTGCAATACGGAAATCATCGTCCAAAAGTCCACTTCCTCCATGAAGCACTAATGGCAGATTGGTTTTCTGTGCGATAATTCGAATACGTTCAAAATCCAGTTTCGGTGCAAATTTATAATCTCCATGAGCATTTCCGACTGCTACTGCAAGAGAATCTACCCCTGTACGCCTTACAAAATCTTCTGCCATATCAGGATTCGTATAATAATCACTTGGATTTAATAACTTGCCGGCTCCCTCGTTATCTCCCACGTGACCTAATTCACCTTCAACCGTAACTCCAACTGCATGACAAATCTTGACCATTTCTGCCACTCTCATTACATTCTCTTCATAATCAGTCGTAGAACAATCATACATGATAGATGTAAAGCCTAGTTTCAAAGCCTCCATACAACGTTCAAAGGTCAAACCATGATCATAGTGAACGCAAACCGGAACGGATGCTTTTTGAGCCATCGGTATCAGATACTCTGCCACACGTTCCAGTTCCATTGCCGGAAGCAAAATTTCTGCAGTTCCAATCATAACCGGCGCCTGCAATTCTTCTGCCGTTTCAATCACAGCACGAGCCATTTCCACATTGACCGCATTAAAAAAACCAACTCCATACCCTTTTTCTTTGGCCGGTAGTAATAAATCATTCATATTAACTAACATCCTGTTTCCTCCATCCCGCTGCTATTTTTTCTTTTAATTCGTCAAAAGATTTCAAACCGCTTAACGCATCATAGGAAGCAACACACGAAGCCCCTGTTGCTGCTGCAAGCTGCACACATTCTTCCAGCGGATAACCGTCTAACATCGCTGTAAGAAAAGCTGCTATGCTGGTATCACCGGCACCCGTTCCTGATAAAACAGCCTCCGGAATAAAAGATTTTTCAAAACCTTCTTTTGCCGCCCAGCTATCAATATTTAATTCTGTTTTGGGTCCTATTCCTTGTAAAGTTGCCTTGTCCGCTGTCCGATAATACATTCCCTTAGCCCCACATTTTATCAGCACTACTTTTGCACCATATTCCATGCATTTATCTGCCAACGGTTTAATATCCTTATCCACATCGAGAATCTCTGTAATATCCCTGCCGTCTGCTCTTTCCTGCCACGCACAAAAACATTCCTTATCAAGCATATAGCAAAGTTCTTCCACACTTGGAACGAAAAAATCCACATATGGCAATAATCTTCTCAAAATAATATTCCAATCTACCTTCCCGGCTTCCGAGTCTGCATCTACTGCTGCCATATCTAAGGATGTAGCCGTTCCATTTTCCTTCACATGTTTCATCATCTCGATTAAATGAACGCCTTCCTTTTCATACATGGATGCCATCAGTGTTGGATATCCAAAGTGAAACAAGGCAGCTTCCTTCAACGATTCTTCCTGAATATCCGAAACATCAAATGTATTATTTGCACCGGGATTATGTAGAAAAATGCGGTCGATTCCAGGTATTGCAAGCACAACCGAATAAGATGTGGATTCTTCTTCCGATAAAATCATTCCATCATCCGCATCATACTTCTTCAAAATATTTAAAACCATTTCACCAAAAGCATCTTTGCCAATCTTTCCCATCAGCAAGGTATCCGCACCAAGAATTTTCATTGCCAGACCAGTATTTGCTACTGCTCCGCCAGTATGTACATCTGCCGCTCCCATTTGAATTAATTTTCCGGGTGCTAATACATCTGATAAATGATTCATTTTTTTACCCGTAAAAATAGGTGTAATATCCAGACAGATATGACCTGCTACTATTACTTTTTTCTTCATATTTTTCCTTTCTTAGCAAATTTATTGCAAACATCTGATAATACAATTATAACCGATTAAAAGGTCGGAAAGAAGGAAAAATATGCTTTTTATTCTTATTTTTAATTCTTATAAATTTGCCAATTTGTAAATTTCATAATACAATATATCTGACTTAATTAAAGAGTATCTGATGAGTCAGAAAGGAATCCAGCATGAAACCTATTATTCGCAAAGAAAACGTAAAATCTTTATTTGACTCTAAATTTATCAAGGTATTTGATTTGCAATACGAAGAGGGCAAGCATTATTTTGATGCCACCAGAAGACCTTTTGAAAAAATTGTAGCAATCAAATCAGATGCAGAATTTCGTCAAATGCTTCCTGATGCCGTAACCTGTGTTGTGATTCTAAAAGTCAAAAACGAAAGTCCAAAACTTCTGATGACAAAGGAATATCGCTATCCTACCGGTCAGTTCTTAATGAGTCCTCCGGCCGGTCTTTTAGATTCTGAGGATGAAACCGAAGAAAATCCCATTCTATCTGCTGCCAGAAGAGAAATTAAAGAAGAAACCGGATTGGATATACAAGAAAAAGATACTTTGTTTGTAATCAATCCATTATTATTTTCCTCGCCGGGAATGACGGATGAAAGCAATGCTCTTGCCTGCGCTGTCATAAATCTGGACAATCTTTCTTCCCTTTCACAGGAAGGGGCCGTTGGTACGGAATGTTTCGACGGTTTTGTGCTTCTGTCCACAGAGGAAGCAAAAGAAATGTTGAAAACAGGAAAAGATAAAGATGGTATTTTCTATTCTGTTTATACCTGGGCTTCTCTTATGTATTTTATATCTGATTTATGGAGGTAATTTATGCTATACCATTACACTGACTTTGCAGCTTTCGACGGTATTATCCGCTGCGCAGAGCTACGGTTAAATAATATTCTGAATATGAACGATGCTGCCGAGATGCGATTGTTTATGAACGGCATCTGTAAAGCAGTCGTTGACAAATTAAAAGAGGATGGAGAGAATGATAAAGCTCGTAAAACCGAAGCTTTTTTCGAAAATGAAATGGAAGAAGAGTTCCATTACTCTGCCTATGCAGCATGTTTCTCTAAATATAGAGATGATGCTGCACAGTGGGAACGATACGGTCATCTTGGACAAGGTGTATGCATTGCCTTTCAAGAAGACCTGATGCAAAAAATGATTGGTGGTGCCGTATCTCTTCAGGAAGTATATTATCAGGCAGATATGGGAGAACATCGTCTTGTGGATGAATTTTATCAGATTATTAAGGCAGAAAAGAAATTCTCAGATAATCTTCCTAAGCTACAGACTCTTATGAACGATGCATGGGTACAGTCAGCCGCTTTTAAGCATCCTTCTTTTGCAAGTGAAAGAGAATTTCGATTAGTTGTCTCGCCATTTATTTCTCATGAATTTGCAATCGAGCCCAAATATCATGTAGCTGCGGAACGAATTAAAAAATATTACCCGCTTGATTTAAATAGAATGTGTGGCAAACTGAATATGCATTTATCGGATTTGGTCGGTGAAATTATCATCGGTCCGACTTCTTCCCAGTCCCTTCCGATTTTACAGGACTATCTGGCGGACTCCGGATTAAATGTTTTAAAAGACCGAATCAGCATGTCAGAATGTCCATTGCGAAAACCGACTTCGTAAGACATTTTTTATAACCTATATACAAAAATGAAAGCGCAGGCTATATGTATCATTCACATAGCTTGCGCTTTTTCATTATGTTTCGTTATGTTTTTCTTTTGTTTCTAACTTATTTCACTGTTACAGAAGTAATGTGTGGGTTAACTCCTTCATACCAGTATAAGAAACCTTCCATATCGATTGTGTCACCGATGCTTAAGTTCTTAACTGCATTGTAAACTTCTGTGGAACTGTCACATAAATAAGACTCAACTGTAAATGTATAAGTTGTTCCATCGATAGAAGCGTTAAAGTATAAATCATCGCCTTCCTGACCGGAACCATCCCAGCTGTAAAGGAATGCAACATCATTTCCTGCTTCATCCTGTCCTGCTGCTTCTACTGTCATACCTTTGAAAGATACGAATTTGTTCTGGTGATTGATTAATTCATCGGAACCAAGGAGAGAAGTAACATCTTCTGCTTCTGCAATATAGCTTCCTTCTTCGATTTCGAATGTTGCATCAATAATTTCAACTTCGCCAGACCATTCAGCCTTGTATCCTGTAACTTTAATTTTTGTTCCAACTTCTAACTTCTCATAGTCTTCTTCAGAACATGCCATATCATATAAGAAGTATGCACCATCTTTATCCTGTGCATAAACAGTAGCTTTATCTTCCCACCAAGACTGTTTAGCCTGTACATAAGCTTCAATTACTACTTCTGTTTCCAGGTCTGCAGCAACATATTCTTCATAAGTCATAACACCTTCAGATTTTACATCTGCTTCTTCTGCTTCGGAACCGCATCCTACACATGCAAAAGTAAGTGCAAAAGTTAAAAGTAACGCTGTAAGTTTTTTCATTGTTCTCTCCTCTTCACTATCTTTAGAATAAATAGTCAAAACTATTTCTTGATAAACTTCGAGATTATTATACATGAAATTCTCAATAAAGCAATAGTATTATTGCCTATTTCTTTTCTTCTTTATCGTTTGAAAAACGACATATATTATAATGAGTACCCATGCTACCCCTAATGTAGACAATAATACAACTGATGTTTTAGGCAATTCTCCCAAATCGACTTTCTCGGCAGAAACCGCCATCCCTTGACCCCCAAACTGGTCCAGTCGATACAAAGATATAATATCCTCATACAATTTTTCCATATATGCATCATTAATATCTTCGTCTCGTCTTGCCGACTTTACTGTATTTTCAATCAGCTGACCGGCTGCATTTCGAAGAGATGTTGAACCATTAAATACAGGAGTCACAAAAGTATTTTCAATGTTATCAAGCAATAATTCTGTGGCTTCGATTTTCACATCATAATAGGTGGAATTATCTTCCCCGCTTCTGGACAGATAATCCTGATATTCTGCGGATTCCTGCGCTTTGGATGTCACCGGTACATATCCTTCTGTTTCTGCATATGCAATCTGAACCTCATTTGTCAGAAGATACTGTGTAAACAACCAGGAAGCCATAACCTCCTGTGGGTCTTCTTTATTAAAAATACAAACCGAAGGTCCCTGTGATATCATCTGCGGATTTTCCGTATCATATTGTGGAATCGGCATAACTACGGTTTCAAAATCTACAATTTTATCTTCACTGATATCGCAAAGTGGTGCATCCGTTCCCATCCATGTAGCACCGGCAGTAGAATCAATTGCAAAAATGCACTGTCCCGCATTCATAAAATTTGCCGGATAACTTGATATTTTAAAGGTAGAAAATGCTTCACTTTCAGCATGCTCCGCAATTGTATAAAGAATCTCTTCCGTCGTATCATTAAAAAGAAGTATTTCGCCAGCATCCGTAGAATATCCAGCATCTTTTTGTTTTAACATCTGAATCATCATATTATCAGTGGACTTATAAATAAAAGGAATCAAAACCTTCTGTCCATTTACCAGAAAATTTCCTTCTGCATCCTGCGCCATAGCCGCCTCAGAAACTTCCCAGATAAAATCCCAGGTAAGTGTCTCCGGCAAGGTATATCCCAAAGCTTCTACATAAGTTTTGTTAATATAACAGGCCTCCGTAGAACGCATGTAAGGCAACGCATAATAATGGCCTTCAAAAGAACACTCTTCCAGAAACTGTGGAATAATTTCACCTTTAGTAGGGGAATCAAAGAGGACTTCACTTCCACCAAGACCATATTTTTCATCTACAAATAAATCTTCCAATGGTACAACCAGATTACTACCCGTCAGATATGTTGCAATATGATCCGGATAAGTAATACAGACATTCGGTGTCGTATTCGTAGAAATATTGGTAATAACATCATTATAAATTTTACCGTAATCGGTATACAGTCTGAGATTCACGGTAATGTTCGGATACAACTCTTCAAAATCGGCAATTGCCTGTTCATAAATAGCAGTCTGTGTTTTATTGGTGTCGTTCTTCGCCCAGAACGTAATCTCGTATTCTCTGGAAGTATCAAATTCCTCCGGAATTACAAAGGCATCCAACCCTTTCTGTCCATGACATCCGGTAAGAGAAAGGCTGCTGCCAACTACTAATATCAATAGAAGAAAAAAAGATATCATTCTTTTGCGCGTTCTTATCATCCTTTTGTTCCTCCTCTTGATACACCTTCCATTATCTGTTTACGAAATACAAGAAACAGAACGATCAAAGGCAACGAAATAACTACGACTGCCGCCATCATTGCCGGAATATTTTCACGGCCAAATCCATTCTCACGAATTTCCTGAATTCCATTGGATACGAGATAATAATTCTCGTCATCAGTAATCAATCTTGGCCAGACATAAGAATTCCAACATTCAATTATTTTTAATATAGTAACAGTTACGAGTGTTGGCTTTGATATCGGTATCATTACCTTCAACAAATATTTCAAATCAGACGTTCCATCAACTTTTGCTGCATAGTAAAGGCTGTCTGGTATCTGTTCGAAATTTTCTTTTAATAAATAAATATAAAAGACCGACGTAACTGATGGCAGAATCAATCCCTGAAAGGTATTGCGCATATCCAGATTGGTAATCGTTACATAGTTTGTAATAATAACCAGTTCGTTTGGAATCATCATTAAGGAAAGAAATATAACAAAGGCAATATTTTTCCCTTTAAAATCAAGTCTCGCAAATGCAAATGCTGCAAGCGTGATTACCACCAGCATAATCGCCGTTGTCGCAATCGTAAAAATAACCGTATTCGTAAGATATCTTCCAAGTGATACCGTTGTAAATGCATCCACATAATTCTGCATAGTCGGTGATAATGTAAAAAACTTCGGAATATATTCCGAATTGTACTCCCCATACCCTTTCACAGAAGTTAATATCATCCAGTAAAAAGGGAAAAGCACAACAACTGCCCAGAAAGCTAATAATGTATAGGTAATTACATTAACAACTGTTTTACGGACTTTGGCATTTTTTTCAATTTTGCCATAATCAATTTTATTTTCCATACGCTCCGACCTCTTAATAATGAACATTCTTTTTACTGATTAATAAATTGATGCATGTAATTGTAAGCACAATCGCAAACAAAATAATGGCTGCTGCCGATGCATAAGACGGATATCCGCCGCTGTCACCGTAAAGCATATCGTAAACGTAGCCAACGATTGTATTCATTTCCGCAGCATTTAAATCCGTACCAAACAATGCAACCACATCACTATACGCTTTAAAAGCACCAATAAATCCTGTGATTACCAGATAGAAAATCATCGGGGAAATCATCGGAAGCGTAATTCGCATAAAAGTTCTGAATTTTGATGTGCCATCCACCTTAGCAGCATTATAGTACTGTTGATTAACCGAGGAAAGAGCACTCGTCAGAATCAGGATCTTAAACGGCAAAACAACCCAGACTGTATAAAAGCACAGTACAAACATTTTCGCCCAATAAGGTCCGTCAATAAAATCCACCGTACTTCCGCCAAACCAGCCAATAATCAGATTGATAAGTCCATCCGAATATGCCGTCTTTTTGAATAAAATCATAAAAACCAGACCAACAGCCAGTGTGTTCGTTACATAAGGCAGAAAATAAATTGTCTGAAACAAATTTCTAAGCTTCTCAACAGAACTAAGTCCCACAGAAATGAGCAAAGCAATCCCCGTAGACAACGGTACCGTAATAATAACCAAAATGAATGTATTTTTTACCGCCTGCAAAAAATAAGGATCATGCAGAACATAGGAATAATTGTATAAGCCAACACCCTGATAAGTCTGAGATGCAAAGTTATATCCTTCTTCAAAGGAATAAATGAAAACATCTATCAGCGGATATACCATGAAAACTCCCAGAAACAGAATCGCCGGCAGAAGATAAAGCCAGCCTTTCAGGTTATTGTTTTTCAATATTTTTTTCATCATATCATTCTACCTCGAAATCAATTCTTTCTTCCGTTTCTCTATTGAAAAGGAATACCTTGCGAGGCACAAGGGAAAACTTAACAGAGGTATTTTCCATATTTACTTTATTCTCTGTTCCAATAATAGCACGAACGGTTACATTCAATGATGCCTTGTTCGTAGAAACCACGCTGATATCACGTCCCATAACTTCTACACTACTTAATTCACATTGAAATGCTCCGTCTTCTTTTAAAATAAAACCTTCCGGTCTGATGCCGACATAAACTTCCTGATTTGCAACACCCTTGATAGTAAGAACCGCATCTTCACCAATATAAAGTTTGTTCTCTTTCACCTGTCCATTAAATACGTTGATAGGCGGAGTTCCTAAAAATTTCGCAACAAATAAATTAGTCGGACTGTCATAAACCTCCTGCGGCTTTCCTATCTGCTGCACAACACCATCCTTCATAACAACAATCATATCCGAAATACTCATCGCTTCTTCCTGATCATGTGTTACAAAAATCGTTGTAATTTTCGTTTCTCTCTGAATTCTTCTGATTTCTTCTCTTGTCTGCAATCGCAAACGGGCATCCAGATTAGAAAGAGGCTCATCAAGCAAAAGCACTCGCGGCATTTTTACCAACGCACGGGCAATCGCTACTCGCTGTTGCTGTCCACCGGAAAGTTCGCCCGGTTTCCGATCCATCAACTCTTCAATCTGAACCAGTTTCGCTGCTTCGTATGCTTTCTTAAGCATCTCGTCTTTAGACAGCTTGTCCTTTCCCTTCAGATTCTGAAGCGGAAACAAAATATTCTGCTTCACAGTCAGATGCGGATAAAGGGCATAGTTTTGAAATACAAGCCCGATTCCTCTATTCTCGGGCGGCAAATCGGTTACATCATCTTCTCCAAAGAAAATCTTTCCGCTCGTCGGTTTCAAAAGTCCGCTGATTAAATTAAGCGTTGTACTTTTACCACAGCCGGAAGGACCAAGCAGACCAATCAGCTTACCGTCCGGAATCTCAAATGTAAAGTCATTGACAGCAATGACATCTTCTTTTTTCTTCCTGTCACGACTTGGAAATTTTTTTGTCAGATTCTGTAATACAACTTCCATGTTATTCTTTCCTATCCCTTTCCTAAATAGTTATCTCACATTATACGCAAAAATAGTGCTTTTTTCAATTATTCCCAGAAATTATATTGCTTTTCAAAAAAAGATGTTGTATTATGAGTTTACATAATTATACTATTATTGTAACCTATTATTATTTGGAGGCATACTCATGAAAAAACACTGTATTTTAAAAATATGTTTAACATTCTGTCTTGTACTTGGACTGCTTTGTCTTCCGACGAATCATCTGAATGTACAAGCAGCTGAAATTATTGCGACCGTACAGGGAACTATTGCATCCGGAACAACATCTGATTTATTACAGCTTTCCACCAGTGAAGGTAAAATGCAGATTAAACTGGACAGCGAAACAGATGCCAGTGCCTGCAAAATATTACTTCCCGGAAAATCTATAAATGTTTCCGTATCACATGGCTCAGACGGATATTTACACGCTGTAAAAATCACAACCGCAACAGAGACATCTACCGTTTCTGTTGATTCATCCAAAACAACTACCGTAACAGGAACTATTGATGAAAAAACCACAGATGATGTTATCTACTTCAATACCGTTCAGGGCGAAATGGAAATTAAACTGGATACTACTACAAACTTGAGTGGATGCTCTGTTTTAGTAGCCGGTAAAACCTATTCAATCAGCTGTGCACGAGGTGCAGATGCGTATATGCACGCTATCAGTATTTCCGATGCCGTTGCAAGCACCGCAAGTACTACCACTACTTCTACTACTAATTCCGGCTTAACACCTGCTCCTGCTTCCGATGCAAACAATAGTATTTCTACCACAACCGTTACCGGTACTGTAACAAAAAATACCACAGAAAAGCTTCTGTGTTTATCAACTTCTTATGGCGAAATGCAGATTGTTGTTGACGAAAATACAGACAGTCGAAATGGTTTGTTCCTGATACCGGAGCGTAAATTGACCGTTACCGTTTATCGTGGTTCCGATGCTTATATGCATGCCGCAACCATTACCGGAACAAAAAGCAGTTTTGAATCAGCAACCGTTGATACTTCGAAAACTTCCACTGTAACAGGAACTGTAAGTGATAAATCCACAGAGAATGTACTTTACTTGAACACTTCCTATGGCGAAATGGAATTGAAACTTGATTCCGTAAGCAGTATTTCCAACTGTAAAGTTCTTGTAAATGGCAAGAAAGTTACCGTAACCTGTGCAAGAGGCTCTGATGCTTATATGCATGCTGTTACTATCAGCGGTTCATAAGCACAAACTTAGCATCACTACTGAAATATGGTAATTGAACGAAAGAGAGAAATGATAGACACTTGCTTTGTGTTATCATTTCTCTCTTTTTTCCCGTTTGCCCAGCGGATTCACTTCCTATCAGATTCAGATTTTTCCATATTATTTCTTATCATAATCATCCAAGAAGCTATGACGCACTCCTGCCGCTTTATATGCCACTACCGTATCAAGATTAACATTTTCTACACTTTTAAAAATATTAGCTTCTACAAAAGGGTTTGTTTTTTTCAATTCTCTGATTAAATTTTTTATCTCCACACGCTTAGAAAGATTTTCCTCGTTATTACATGTCGTGCAAGTGTCCGTAAATTTGCAGGCACACTGAATAAAATGTAATTCATTGTAATCTCTCCATGCCTTAATATCATCTTCCCGAATAAGATAAAGCGGACGAATCAATTCCATTCCTTCAAAATTTGTGCTGTGAAGCTTCGGCATCATTGTCTGTACTTGTGCACCATACAGCATACCCATGAGAATTGTTTCAATGACATCATCATAGTGATGTCCTAGTGCGATTTTATTGCACCCCAGTTCCTTTGCATAATGGTACAAATGTCCTCTTCGCATTCTTGCACATAAATAACAGGGCGATTTTTCTACATGATAGACCGATTCAAATATATCTGATTCGAATATCTCTATTGGAATATTCAGTTTCTTTGCATTTTCCTCAATAACAGTTCGATTTGCGGGGCTGTATCCGGGGTCCATTACCAGAAATTTCACTTCAAAAGCAAACTTATTGTGTAACTTTAACTCCTGAAATAATTTCGCCATGAGCATAGAATCCTTTCCGCCCGAAATGCAAACTGCGATACAATCCCCCTCTTTTACCAGCTCATACTGGTTAATCGCTTTTGTAAATCTACACCATATATTTTTACGAAATTTCTTTCGAATACTTTGCTCTACTTCTTTGTTTACTTCCTTTTGCTTTTCTCCTTGTTTCTCTTCTTGAAAATAATCAAGCAGCCATGCCATATATCCTCCCGAAAGGCTGACTGCATCATATCCCTTTTCAACAAGCTTCTGCGCTGTTGTTAAACTGTTCTTACCTCTACTGCAACAAATTACTATTTTTTTAGAAAAATCAATTTCCGTATTCCCTTCTATTTCATCGGCTGACACAGAAATTGCTTCAGGAATCGCACCATGAGAAATCTCTACTTTACTTCTGATATCAACAAGCTGATATTTTTCTTTATCTAATCGATTCAGATCTTGTACTGTTATTTCCATATTCTACCTCTTGCTGCAATCCTGTACTAAATCTTTGACAACTTCACCTGCAATAATAAGTCCTGCAATCGACGGGACAAACGCGGTGCTTCCTGGTATATCTCTTCTTTCTGTACATTTATGCTTAGCACCCGGAGGACAAATACAGTGTGTTCTACAACTAATTGCCATATCATCAATAGGTCGAGTCGGTTGTTCTTCCGAATAGACAACCTTTAACTTTTTTACTCCTCGTTTCTTTAATTCCCGTCTCATTACTTTTGCTAACGGACAAACTTTTGTCTTATATATATCAGCTACCTTAAATTGGCTGCCGTCTAATTTATTGCCAGCTCCCATGCAACTGATAATAGGAATATTTTTTTCTTTCGCCTTCATAACCAGTTCTATTTTGGCTGTTACCGTATCTACGGCATCTACTATATAATCGTATTCTTCAAATGGAAATTCCTCTGCATTTTCCGGAAGGAAAAAACATTTATGAATTCTGACCTCTGCATCCGGATTTATTTCCCAAATACGTTCTTTCATCACTTCTGCTTTATACTTTCCAACCGTCTTTCTTGTTGCAATAATCTGACGATTTAAATTGGTAAGACAGACCTTATCATCATCAATTAAATCAAATGCACCCACACCACTTCTAACAAGTGCTTCGCATACATATCCCCCTACGCCGCCTATACCAAACACTGCAACTCGTGATTTACTTAACCTTTCCATAGCAACTTTCCCAAGAAGCAATTCCGTTCTTGAAAACTGATTTAACATAGTTCCTCCATCAAAATAAATCTGCATTTAAATTACATATTGATCTATCAGTTCATTTTGCCACTCTACCAAATCGGATAATTTTATATCATCTAATACACCATTTACCGCATCATTTAATCTTTTCCAGATTCGCACGGTAACGCATTTATCACTATTTTTACAGTCTTCGCCATTAATTTGTGCACAGTCGACCGGCACAAGTTCCCCTTCCGTTGCTCTTAAAATCATTCCAATCGTATAATCTTCCGGTGCAGCAGCCAAGCGATATCCGCCTTTTGCCCCCCTGCTGCTTCTTACCAGAGAAGCCTTATGCAGAATAGACACAATCTGCTCTAAATATTTATCTGATATATCCTGTCTTCTGGCTATATCTTTTATCTTAACCGGCTCTCCATTATAATAAATTGCAAGATCTAACATTAATTTAATTGCGTATTGTCCTTTCGTTGATATTCTCATTTTTCTCCTTTCTCTACACAAAATACAAAACCAAATTTCTTTGTGATGCTGTTATAATACTACACCATTCCTATCAATTCAATAGGATTTAATAATTTTTTTAAAATTTTATTTTTTTGCATTTTTTACACATATTTTGCATATCCATGATAGTAAAGCACTTTTTTATGATTTAGAATGAATAGTAAAAAAATTTTACAATGTATTATGGAAATGGGAAAAATGGGAACAGCAGAAAAACAAAAAGAACTGGCAGACAGTAGCTTCTGGAAACAGCCCGAGATAGTTGCCTTGCAAAAACAACTGAAAAGCGAAACCTTTCGAAGAGATTATGAACAGGCGTGTCTGTCTATTATAACAAAACTGGAAAAATTGAATACAGAAATATCAGAAAGTCTTGACCGCAACATTATTGATTCGATGGAATGGCGGGTAAAAACTTCTGAAAGCTGTATTTATAAACTATATTTGAAGGACAAAGAACTGTCACTAAACGGAGTTGTCAACCGCTTAAATGACATTGCCGGTGTCCGCGTTGTGTGTAACTTTCTGGATGATATGTATGCACTGTACAGACAAATGGCCACGGACTCTGACTATGAATTTATCAAGCAAAAAGACTATGTGAAAAATCCCAAAAGCAGCGGATATCAAAGTCTACATCTAATTCTATATGTTCCAATCGCAAATGGGAGAAAAATCAAAACAGAAATCCAGTTCCGCACAAAAGCAATGGATTTATGGTCTGATATGGAGCATCATTTTATTTACAAAAAAGAAGGTCTTCACGAAAAAGATACTGAACAGGCACTCCGCAAATGTGCTAAGGCAATCTATAAGCTCGACAAAGAAATGATGAACATACGTCGGAGGATGGAACAGGAATAGTTTCAACGTTTGTTAAGATTGTGCTAAATCGGTGCTAATATCGTGTTTTCTTTTTGTTCAGTTTCCGCTAAAAACCATGTTTTTTAGTTCCATCGATTTCATAAATTCAATATAATAAGCCTACAAAATATAGAAAGAGGGGGTAAACTCCATGAATCCTGGTTTGCTTATTATTGCAATTATCGGTGGCGCTGCCGGACTTTTAAGTACATTATATTTGCTTTTCAGTCTGCCTGTTGTTCTTGTATGGAAAATCTATCGTCATTTCCGTTATGGATATTCCTTAAATGACTAATTACAAGAAAAGTGTCGGTCTTAACATTACTGCTAATCAGACCGACACTTTATTTTTTTCAAATTTATTTCGTTTTTCCCTTCGTGGTTGGCTCACTGGTAAGGTCTACACCAAGCTTCTTGAATATCTTAATATCGACATCACTAAGCATAACAGAAGTATGCACCTGACAACCCTTCAGCTTCGGTAACTGCTCTAACGCTTTCTTTGCATTCTCATCTGTTAAAGCAGAAATCGACAGTGCAATCAATACCTCATCCGTGTGCAATCTTGGATTCTTACCACCCAGATACTTTGTCTTTAATTCCTGAATCGGACCAATTGCTTCCGGAGAAATCAAATGCGTATCATGGTCTACATTTCCAAGATATTTTAAAGCATTTAATACAAGCGCCGCAGAAGCACCGAGCAAATCGGTGGTCTTGGATGTAATAATTGTTCCGTCTGCCAGTTCAATCGCCGCTGTTGGCACACCCAGTTCTTCTTCTCTCTGTTTTGCAGCAATCGTTACTTTTCTATCATCGGTAGAAATCTTTGCCTGTTTCATCAGAAGTTCAATCTTATAGACTTCATTCTCTTTGGCTTTTCCTTTTACGACCTCGTTACGCGCTGTATAGTATCGACGGATAATCTCCATATGTGAAGCTTCTTTACAAACCTCGTCATCTACAATGCAGTTACCCACCATATTAACTCCCATGTCAGTTGGAGACTTATAAGGATTTTCGCCATAGATTCCTTCAAAAATCGCATTGAGTACCGGGAAAATCTCGATGTCACGATTATAGTTTACGGTAGTTTCCCCATATGCTTCCAGATGGAATGGATCAATCATGTTGACATCATTTAAATCTGCGGTTGCAGCTTCATAAGCAAGGTTAATCGGATGCTTCAACGGAATGTTCCAAATTGGGAAGGTTTCGTATTTGGCATAACCGGCTTTGATACCTCTTTTATTATCATGATAAAGCTGAGATAAACAAGTTGCCATTTTGCCGCTTCCCGGTCCCGGTGCTGTAATAACAACAAGCGGTCTGGTCGTTTCAATATATTCATTCTTACCATATCCTTCGTCGCTGACAATCAACGGAATATTGGCAGGATAACCCTCGATTGCATAATGCAGATATACTTTTACATTTTTCTTCTCTAATTTCTCCTTAAAAGCAACTGCCGCAACTTGTCCGGCATAATGAGTCAGAACAACGCTGCCCACATATAAACCGTGACTTTCGAATTCCTTCATCAATCTTTCAACGTCTTCATCATAAGTGATTCCTAAATCACCACGCATTTTGTTCTTCTCAATATCTGCTGCATTGATAACAATAACAATTTCCGCTCTGTCAGAAAGCTTCATCAGCATACGTAGCTTACTGTCCGGTTCAAAACCCGGCAATACTCTGGATGCATGAAAATCATCAAACAATTTACCGCCAAACTCCAGATAAAGTTTGTCCCCGAATTTGTTAATTCTTTCTTCAATATGCTCTGATTGCATTTTCAAATATTTCTCGTTATCAAATCCCACTCTCATATTTCTACCTGTCCGCTTTCTTTCCCTATCATTTGCGCTTGTATTTTAACACATATCGCTTTTCATTGTAGCACAGCTTATTTAATTATTCCATAAAAAGAAAGAAATGAATCACATTTTTTATAAAATTTTATTGACAGTACAAATAGTGGGTGCTAAAATTTCTCTATCAAAGCAAAGGCGCTGCGAGCATGGCTCGTAGTGCCTTTTTTATGTACAGAAGGGATGAAAATTATGGCAGTAAAATATGTATTTGTAACAGGTGGTGTCGTTTCCGGACTTGGAAAAGGAATTACCGCAGCTTCGCTTGGTCGTTTGTTAAAGGCGCGCGGTTACAAAGTTACCATGCAGAAATTTGATCCATATATCAATATCGACCCGGGTACTATGAACCCAATTCAGCATGGTGAGGTTTTCGTAACAGAAGACGGAACAGAAACCGATTTGGATTTAGGTCATTATGAAAGATTCATTGATGAAAATCTGGACAAAAATTCTAACGTAACAACCGGAAAAATTTATTGGTCTGTTTTACAGAAGGAACGTCGCGGCGATTATGGCGGTGGTACGGTACAGGTAATTCCACATATTACAAACGAAATAAAAAGTCGTTTCTACCGCAACTTCTCAGATAACGATACACAAATTGCCATTATCGAAGTCGGCGGAACCGTCGGTGATATTGAAAGTCAGCCTTTCTTAGAATCACTTCGCCAGTTCCAGCATGAAGTCGGTCACGAAAACGCTATTTTAATTCATGTAACCCTGATTCCTTACCTGAAAGCATCACAGGAAATGAAAACGAAACCGACACAGGCAAGTGTCAAAGAGTTACAAGGAATGGGAATTCAGCCGGATATTATTGTCTGCCGAAGCGAACATCCTTTAACGCAGGAAATCAAAGATAAAATTGCCTTATTCTGCAACGTGCCAAATAGTCATGTTTTACAGAATCTGGATGTACAATATTTATATGAAGCTCCGCTTGCTATGGAAAAAGAAAATCTGGCACAAGTTACCTGTCAATGCCTGAATCTGGATTGTCCAAAACCAAATCTGGATGACTGGAAAGCAATGGTAGATGCTCTCTATACCTCTACCGATGAAATAACTATTGCATTAGTCGGAAAATATGTGCAGTTACACGATGCTTATATCAGTGTGGTAGAAGCCTTAAAACACGGCGGTATTTCCAACCATGTCACAATTAACATCAAATGGATAGATTCTGAAATCATAACAAGAGAAAAGACAGAAGAATTATTGGGAGGCGTAAATGGTATTCTTGTACCGGGCGGTTTTGGTTCTCGTGGCATTGAAGGTAAAATCTGCGCCATCAATTATGCCAGAACACACAAAGTTCCATTCTTAGGACTCTGTCTCGGTATGCAGCTTTCCATTGTAGAATTTGCCCGCAATGTTGTCGGATATAACGATGCACATAGCATTGAACTGGACCCTTCCACCACACATCCTGTTATCGCTCTTATGCCGGACCAGAATGGCGTAGAAGATATTGGCGGAACATTACGTCTTGGTTCCTATCCATGTATACTGGATAAGAGTTCCAAAGCCTATGAATTATATGGTGAAGAAACGATTCATGAACGACATCGTCACCGCTATGAAGTCAATAATGATTATCGTGCAGTTCTTACCGAACATGGCATGAAACTTTCCGGTTTATCACCTGACGGACGAATTGTAGAGATGTGCGAGTTACCGGATCACCCATTCTTCGTTGCAACACAAGCACATCCGGAATTAAAATCCCGCCCAAACAGACCGCATCCTTTATTTAAAGGATTCATTAAAGCAGCAATTGACTATAAAAAATAAAATTTACCACATTAAAAAACGCCGGTTTTCATTTTGAGGATTACCTCATTTTCAACCGGCGCTTTATTTATTCTATTCATTATTTTGCTTTATTTGCAATCAAGGAATACACTAAACATCCTCCTAATGCTACAAATACAATTCCAACAATAAGAATTTCTACAATGCCCATTTCCCTATCCTCCTACTTATGTTCGTACCAGATTCCACCAAAAAAGCCGATTACAGTAATAATAATTACAATAACAGACCACACATCTAATTGCATTTTGATTTCCTCCTTATACTTTATTGTATGAAAATACTAACACATGGATTTTCGATTTTACAGCATTTGAATCAATTCTTAACACTTATTTGGCGTAATCTTGACGTTTTTTTTACGTTCTCTTGGCACTTTTTTTACCCTTTCTTAGCGACTTTTTAACGATACTTTTGTTTTTCTTTTATACAAAACAAGTTATAATAAATGAAGATATACATACCTTAAATATATGCTTAAATGAAAAATAGTTTTGCGGAGAATATTATGTCAAAAACACTTAAGAATTTTATTTTAACTTTTTGCGGGTTGGCTGCTGCCACTATTTTTGCAATGTTCTTTTCACATTTTGCACCGGGTAATTCTGGTAATATCGCACTTATTTATATACTGGCTCTGATTATTACAGTTCGTTATACCGATGGCTACTGGCCCGGCTTATTTTTTTCAGTCATTGCCGTTATCTGCGTTAATTATATCTTTACTTATCCATATTATGAACTCAACTTTACACTCTCCGGATATCCTGTTACGTTTCTGGAAATGCTAGGCGCTGCACTTCTGACCAGCACCATGACCACTAATATGAAACAACAGGCACGGGTAATTGCTGAAAAGGATAAGCTTCTTTCTGAGACAGAAAAAGAAAAAATGCGCGCCAATCTACTGCGTGCAGTTTCCCATGATTTAAGAACTCCTCTGACCAGCATTATTGGTGCAAGTTCTTCTTATCTGGAAAGCCGTGACATTCTTACCGAAGATGAAAAAAATGCCATTGTGATTCACATCCAGGAAGATGCTAACTGGCTACTTAACATGGTAGAAAACCTTCTTTCGGTTACGCGTATTCACAATCAATCTTCCAAAGTAAAGAAAACGTACGAATCCGTAGAAGAAATTGTGTCAGCCGCAATTCTCCGATTGAAAAAAAGACTTCCGGAGGCCTCTGTCACGGTTTCTGTTCCTGATGAATTGTTGATTATTCCGATGGATGCTATTCTAATTGAACAGGTATTAATCAACCTGTTAGAAAATGCTATTATACATGCTCAAAGTGCCAAGCCTATCCTTTGTTATGTAGAAGACGGACCGCATTACGTTACCTTTCATGTAAAAGACTTCGGTGTCGGCATCGACCCTGACCGGTTAACCAATATTTTTGACGGAAATTCTTATATCGGAAACAGCGAATCCGATTCCAATAAAGGAATGGGAATTGGTTTGTCCATCTGCAAAACGATTATTACAGCGCATAATGGTATAATTAATGCTCAAAATCATTCACAGGGAGCAGAATTCTATTTTACCCTGCCAAAGGAAGAGGTGTCTTATGAGTCCTAAACACGAAATACTTTTAATCGAAGATGAACGAAACATCTGCAACTTTATTGTAACTACCTTAAAAAGCAATGATTACAAAGTAAACTACGCATTAAACGCATCCAGCGGGCTTTCTCTTGCCGCCGCAGGCTGTCCGGATTTGATTCTTTTAGATTTGGGATTACCTGATATGGATGGAATTGATGTCATTCGCAATATCCGTAACTGGAGCAATGTTCCGATTATTGTGATTTCTGCCAGAACCCAGGAGAAAGAAAAAGTAGAGGCTTTGGATGCCGGTGCCGACGATTATATTACCAAACCTTTCGGTACATCCGAGCTCATGGCAAGAATCCGTACTGCACTCCGCCGTTCCACGATTAATAACAATATGCTTCTGCCAACTCAAAACCAATATGTTGCCAAAGATTTAGTGATTGATTATGAAAAGCATATCATTACAATTGCCGGAAATATCGTTCATTTTACGCAGATTGAATACAAGATTCTTACCTATCTTGCTCAGAACGCCGGGAAAGTTATTACTTATGATTCTTTGATTTCTCACGTATGGGGACCTTTTGCAGACAGCAACAATCGAATTCTGCGTGTTAATATGGCAAACATCCGTAGAAAATTAGAAAGTAACCCAGCCGATCCGCAATATATTTTTACAGAAATCGGCATAGGTTACCGTATGATAGACAATGAAAATCTATAACTCTGTTAGTTTTTATCTTAAGAAATTAATTCTCCTGTTCACAGATAACGACGATGTCCTTGCATCGAATCGTTGTCTGTCCATCAGGAATAATCGTTTCCTCATTTCTTCGAATCATTGTTACTAATGTATTTCTTGAAATCGGCAATTCCATAATTTTCTTATCGCACCATGCATGGTTCTTATCAACTACAATCTCCTGCAGCTGTATTTCATTATCCGCGTTATAATATGGAACATTCAAAATAAGATTATCCCCGGCAAGAAGCTTTGTATCTCCTTTGGGAATCAAAGTTTCACCGTCTCTTTTTATCATAACAGCAAGGGAATCTGACGGAAGCGCAACATCCTTTATCATACGATTCTCCCAGTTATGTCCTTCGTGAATGTGCATACGCAACAGTGTGATTGCCGTTTCTTCCTGATAGTCATTGAAGGTTTTTCTGACATCATTATCATCATCCACCATATCAAGCTTACGAGCTACTAAAGGAAGCAAAGAACCCTGTAAAGCTACTGAGAACAAGGATATCAGAAATACGATATGGAAAATATCATGCTCCAGTTCTGCGCCCTGTGCAATTACCATAATAGCAAAAACAATCGATGCTGCACCTCTTAGTCCCGCAAAGGATACCAAAAGACACTGTCGAAATGATGCTTTTACCGGCAAAAGAATAGCCGAAACAGCAATCGGTCTTGCAACAAAGTTCAGAATTAAGGCAATCACAAGCGCCGGTACAACTACCTCTGGCAGCTTATGTGGGAAAGAAAGAAGTCCCAACAGGAAGAACAGACAAATCTGCGCAAGTCCCGTAATACCATCAAAGAAATGTACCAGTACCGCCTTATTCCGTAATTTACTGTTACCAAGAATAATACCGGCAAGATATACACTTAAATAGCCATTTCCACCTACTATGGACGGCAATACATATGCCAGTAACGCAATCGCTATCATGAAAATCATATCCAGATTTTCTGCTTCAATCGAAATTTTCCGCATCAACCAGATAGCCGCTAATGCCACACCGATACCAAAAATGATGCCAAAAACAATCTGGGCAAAAACTAAGTACGGAATGGATGTCTGCTTTCCTCCCTGCACCAGTGCCAGACCTATCATTGTCAGCATATAGGCAATCGGGTCATTACTACCACTTTCTATTTCCAAAAGTGGTGCTGTACCGCTTTTTAAACTAAGATTTTTGGAACGTAAAATAGAAAATACTGATGCAGCATCCGTAGAACTGATTACTGCTCCAATGAGAAAACTTTCTGCCCATTCTATTTTCAGAATAAAGTGACATAACACACAGGTAATACCCGCCGTCAGAATAACACCTAGCGTAGATAAGGTAACCGCCTTACCAATAACCGGTTTCGCAGCTTCCCATTTTACACAGAAGCCACCATAAAACATAATAAAAATAAGTGCAACACTACAAACCTGTTCTGTCAGCTGATAGTTCTCATAATTGATACTAAAGATACCGTCCGAACCAAACATCATACCAATCAGCATGAATAAAAGAAGCGCAGGAACCCCTACCTTAGAAGAAAATCGTCCGAATAAAACGCATACTAAGATAACGATTGCGCAAAATAATATGTAGCCATTCATATTGTCCATCCCTTCCTTTTATGCATACCCTCATAATATATTAGTTTAACATATTCATATTTCTATTTCCACATGGTAATTCCTTTATTTCTATGATAAACTGTGTACAGTTATCATTCATTTTTCAATATTGTAGCAATGATTGAATTGATATTCATATCAGAATATTAGAAATCTTAACATAAAGCAGGTATTATATGACACAAGATGAAAAATATATGAAAGAAGCCATCAAACAGGCAAAAAAAGCATATGCACTCGGTGAAGTTCCAATTGGCTGTGTCATTGTTCATGACGGAAAAATTATTGCTCGTGGATACAATCGCCGGAATACAGACAAAAATACACTCGCTCATGCCGAAATCACTGCCATAAATAAAGCCAGCAAAAAACTTGGTGACTGGCGTTTGGAAGAATGCAGTCTCTATGTAACCTTAGAGCCCTGTCAGATGTGTGCAGGTGCTATTGTGCAGGCACGCGTTACAGAAGTCATTATGGGCAGTATGAATCCCAAAGCCGGCTGTGGCGGCTCTATTCTGAATCTTCTGGAAATGCAGGAGTTTAATCATCAGGTTATTGTAAGACGTGGAATTTTGGAGGAAGAATGTTCCAATCTTCTTACTTCTTTTTTCAAAGAATTACGAGTCCGGAATAAAATGAAGAAAGAATCGCGCATAGGGGCCACAATATTGACAAAACAGTAAAAAAACAGTATACTAATTAAACCGTGCAGCCGGGGAGTTAGCGGTGCCCTGTACCTACAATCCGCTTTAGTAGGGGTGATGCTTTATCGAGGGCTTTTGCTTGTGTAGCTGCCCTTTATAAGTGGCGTTGAAGTTTGGGTCTTACGCAATGGATGTCTATGAACCGTGTCAGGGTGGGAACACAGCAGCACTAAGTAGAATTTTCCATGTGCCGTGAGGGTGCCTGGCGGAGTTAACTGTAAAGGTAACGTGCATGAGTTCTGTTCGACATAAGGCGCACGGTTTTAAATTGCAATCATTTTCTTTGGGAATAGTTTCAGACAAACGCTATAAGCCATAGGGAAGGAAATTACAAGAATATGAATCTGACAGATTGTGTACTTTGTCCAAGAGAATGCCATGTTGACAGAACTGCTGGTCAAACCGGCTATTGTGGACAAAACGACAAAATAGTTGCAGCAAGAGCTGCCCTTCATATGTGGGAAGAACCTTGCATCTCCGGCGTAAACGGCTCCGGGGCTGTTTTTTTTGCGGGCTGCAATATGCGCTGTGTTTTCTGTCAGAACTATGACATTGCTCACAGCAACGCACCTTGCAAAACCATTTCTGTTTCCCGCCTTGCGGAAATTTTTCTGGAATTACAAGAAAAAGGTGCCCACAATATCAATCTTGTAACACCTACTCATTATATTCTTCAGATAATTGATGCACTACATCTGGCAAAAGCAAACGGACTGACCCTGCCTATTGTTTATAATACCAGTGGCTATGAAAAAGTCGAAACACTTAAACTTCTGGACGGTTTAATTGATATCTATCTGCCGGATTTGAAATATTATTCTTCTGACATCAGTAAACGTTATTCTAATGCACCGGACTATTTTCCGGTTGCTACCGCTGCGATTGCAGAAATGTTCCGTCAGGTCGGAACGCCTGTTTATGAATCATCCGGTTTCATTGCTGATGCCAACTCTGAATTTGATATTAGTGAATCTTCCTTAATGAAAAAAGGAGTTATCGTACGCCATCTGTTATTGCCGGATTGTACCGAAGACTCTCGCTATATTTTACGCTATTTACATGAAACTTATGGAAATAATATCTACATAAGCATTATGAATCAATATACTCCGCTTCCACAGGTTGCTTCTATCCCTGCTCTTAATCGCAAAATTACCGATAACGAATATGATGGCATCATTGATTATGCTATTTCTCTCGGTATTGAAAATGCCTTTGTCCAAGAGGGCGAAACAGCCTCTGAAAGTTTCATTCCGGCTTTTAATTGTGAAGGACTTTAAAGAGTTTTTCCATACACCTGTGTATACGAAAAATGCTATTAAAGTTCTACTTTCCGCAAGTAATAACCAAACTTGCCTTCTTCTGCCATTCCTCCTTCACATTCAAAAGCTTCAAATCCAAACATAAGTGCCACCATTTTTTCTCTCTCATAGAAAACCCCCGGCACGCCTACATAGAAATCCTTTTCTTTTCCCAGAATCAGATAACGATAATTATAAAATCCATGCAAAAGAAAGCTATTATTTACAAGATGCTGGTAGTTGGAGCGAAGTACAATAAAATCCTTTGGCTCCAATTTGATATACGTTCTTTCATCCCCATATGGATGAATTTTCTCATACGTTGTCAACAACTGCTCCCATTTATCCTCATACAATGGAACCTCCTTTCGTTTCTTTTTTTCAGGAGCGGTTGTTATTGCTGCAGCCTGTACAGGACTTTCCGTCAGGCATTGCTCTTGAACTTCTGCTGTGCTTTGCTTCGAAATTTCTGCTGCGCACTGTTGTACCGGTTTTTCTGGCATTTTCTGCACGGGTGCCTGCATTGGCAATTCGACTTCTTTCGACTGTTTTGCTTGCTGCGTTTGTTCTATTTGTTCCTCTTGTTTCGGCTGTTCCGGCTGCGGTATCGCTTTACTTTGTCCTACAATTTTATAGGAATCCGATAGCATAATTTCTATACGCCAAACCTCTTCTTCCACATTTTTTTCCCAACTGGCACTTCCTGACTGGAGAGCAACTGTATCTACCTCTTTCCATCCCTTCTGTGTCTGCATACGGATTGGAAAATTCCCATTGCTATGACTCATGACATTTTTTATTTGTAAGCTAAGGCAGCAAACCTCCTCTTTCTTTTCTATTTTCAAAAAACCGACATTTTTTTCTTTTTCATCATTACATAATAAATTCAAATATATAATTTCCTTTTGATACATCCTATTCTATCCTTTCTGATTCTTTGTCCTTTTTGGTTTTTTGTCCTTTTTGATACTTTGTCCCTTTCAATACTCCTATTTTATATATATGTTGGACATACTAAAAAATGCCAGATGATTTCTCATCTGACATTTCTCTTAATAATCTTAGTATTCCATAGAATCAAGATACTTCATGTAATTTACTACCATCAAAGCAATTTTGAAGGTAAGGGCATCATCAAAGGTACGGATATCAAGTCCGGTACTCTTCTCCAGCTTCTCAATACGATAAACCAGAGTATTACGATGTACAAACAATTGTCTGGATGTTTCCGATACATTCAGGTTATTCTCGAAGAACTTGTTAATCGTTGTTAATGTTTCTTCATCCAGTTCTTCCGGCACATTAGAGCCGAAAATCTCATCAATGAAAATACGGCAGAGATTAACCGGAAGCTGATAAATCAATCGGCCAATACCTAATTTATTGTACGCAGTTACTTTTTTCTCTGCATAGAATATTTTGCCTACATCCAGTGCCATTTTTGCTTCTTTATAGGATTTGGATACTTCTTTTAATTCACTGACAATTGTTCCATAAGAAACCCTGACATTCATCATTGCTTCCATGTTCATCATATCTACAATTGTTTCAGCAATCTGATTTAAACTCTCATAATCATCATTCTGGTCCAATGCCTTTATTAAAATCACATTGCTCTCATCCACTGCCGTAATATAATCACCGACCTGAGGTGAGAACATACCATTTAACAATTCCAATGCTGGATTTTCTTTCTCATTTCCTGTCTCAATCAGAAAAACAGCACGCGGTACTGTTACCTCTATATGCAGCTTTTTGGCACGATTATAAATATCCACCAAAAGCATATTATCCAAAAGTAAATTCTGGAAAAAGTTGTTTCTATCGAATCTTTCTTTGTATGCAACAATAAGATTCTGCAACTGACTTACTGCTATTCTGCCAATCATATAAGTGTCTTCTCCGGCACCTCTTGCGTCCAGAACAAACAGCAATTCGCCTTCATCCAATATCTTCAATAAATGATGAACTCCGATTACCTGACTATCTGCCGGTGAATTTACAAATCCTGTAATCAAAGACATAGAAAGGTCATTCGGTTCAAAAGTAGATGCTACTGTATTTCCCTCTAAATCTAATACACATAAATCAACTTTAGTAATGGACTTTAATTCTTCTATACTGGTTTTAATAACCTGACTGGAAATCATATTCTAACCTCGCTCTACTTAAAAATACAATATCTGAAAAAATATAAAAGGGGATGCTGTTGCATCCCCTCAATTCACTATTACTAGTTGGTAATAATCTGCTCTGTTTCTTTGTCAAATACGTGAATCTTCTCAACATCGAAAGCAAATTTAACTGTATCACCAGGTCTTGCTGTTGTACGAGAATCAACTCTAGCTGTAATAGGGAACTCAGCAAGATCGAAGTATAAGTAAACTTCTGCACCAAGTAATTCGTATACTTTGATAGTAGATTCGAATACACATTTAGCTGTTTCAATATACATTTCAGAATCATATACGTCTTCTGGACGAATACCGAATGTAACAGTCTTTCCAGCGTAACCACCTTCAATAAGTTTCTTAGATTTTGCTGGAGGAAGAGGAATGCTTGTGCCAGCTACTTTCAAGCTTGCAACATCACCATTAACTTCAACAACTGCATCTAAGAAGTTCATCTGAGGAGATCCCATGAATCCTGCAACGAACAGGTTCTGTGGTTTCTGATATAAGTTCTGAGGTGTATCTACCTGCTGAATAACACCATCTTTCATAACTACGATTCTTGTACCAAGTGTCATAGCTTCTGTCTGGTCATGTGTAACGTAGATGATAGTTGTACCTAATCTCTGATGTAATTTGGAAATCTCAACACGCATCTGTACACGAAGTTTAGCATCCAAGTTAGAAAGAGGCTCATCCATAAGGAATACCTTAGGATTACGAACGATTGCACGTCCCATAGCAACACGCTGTCTCTGACCACCGGATAAAGCCTTAGGTTTACGATCAAGAAGTGGAGTTAAGTCAAGAATCTTAGCTGCTTCTTTAACCATCTTATCGATTTCATCTTTTGGTACTTTTCTTAATTTAAGACCAAATGCCATATTGTCATATACAGACATATGAGGATACAGAGCGTAGTTCTGGAATACCATCGCGATATCTCTGTCTTTAGGTTCTACATCATTAACAACTCTGTCACCGATTTTTAATTCACCGGAAGAGATGTCTTCCAGACCTGCGATCATACGAAGTGTTGTAGATTTACCACAACCTGAAGGTCCTACGAAAATAATAAACTCCTGATCTGCGATTTCAAGGTTGAAATCTTTTACTGCTTCAAATCCGTTTGGATATACTTTGCAGACATTTTTTAATGATAAACTTGCCATGTTTGCGCCTCCTGAAATATTTGTTCGTTTTCTGTTTCACGATTATTTTTCAATAATCAAGTCTGAATTTAGTATAACGGACTTTCGAATTCTTTTCTATACCACTATTCCACAAAGATTTTACTTTCCATTGTAGAAATTGCTTACTTTCTTGTTTTTTTTTTTACCTTCTTGACAAGTTGACCAACAAAATCAAATTTTCCTATACATGTTGACTAAATATCTATCCTTCGTTTCTTTTTATATTATATTATAAAAATTGTTTTAAAACACCGCTCTGGACTCACATCCGAAGCGGTTTCATATTTCTTTCTTATAATACTTTTATAAAATTATTCCTTAGGTTTTACCTCAGCCCATTCATCTTTATAGAATGCAAGCTGATTCTTGCCTCTCTTCTTCGCCTTATAAAGTGCCTGGTCGGCCGCCTTATAAATGCTTTCCCAATCGGAACCTTCCTGTGGATAAATTGCAACACCAATACTTGCTGTTGCAGAATATTTTACATATTCTCCTGCCTTGAAATCTTTGAAGAAATCTTCTACCTTCTTTGCCTCTTTACGGATTGCATCTGCATCCGCAACATTCTTCAAGAAGATAATAAATTCATCACCACCGGCACGACCAACAATATCGGTTGCACGGAAGATAGCTCCAATCTGCTGTCCAAGAGAACGAATTACTTCATCACCAAAAGCATGACCCATTGTATCATTGATTTTCTTGAAATTATCAATATCCAACATAAACATCATAGACTGTGCATTTGGATTTTGTGCAATAAATTCCTGAATCTTACGCTCTGTTGCCAATTTATTATTCAGTCCGGTCAACAGGTCTGTATCTGCTTTCACTTCCAGTTGTCGTTTCTTCTCATTGCTTTTAACCTTGCTAACAACATTAATAACAACAATGACACAGCTGAAAATAAAAATAACTACAATTAACTGATACAGCATATTCTTTGTATTATTCCACTGCTGACTAACCTGCTTATCGATATAAGACTGACTTACAGAACTAACCAGTGTCCATTCGTTCATACTTATTGGCACATATACAAAAGCAGTCGTTGTATTACCCGTTTCTATGGAAGTAAGACCACTGATACGACCAACAATTCTACTCTTCATCTTTCTGACAGCTTCCGGACTCTCTTTGGATAACTCAGTAAAAATATTAGTTCCCTGTACCAGACCATTATCTGTACCTGCGCCAACAATAATATTTCCTTTACTGTCAATCAATGCCTCGTAAGTCCATGCAGCAAAATCAACACCCTTTACCGCATTTTCAAATTTACTAAGCGGATAAAATAAGAGAAGATAGCCTGCTCCGGTTTTGTACGCAACCGGTATAGACACAACAATAGCATCCTGATCCTGCATATCATCTTTAGCTACGAATATGTATTGTGCCTTGTTAGATGCTTTTGCCTGTTTAAAATATTCAGTTTCGCCTATGGCAATCCTGCTTCCATCACTGCTTATACCCGCACCGGAATCATCACATGTGTACACCATATACGCATCGGAATGCTTCATCGCCACTTCTATCAATTCCTGAACTTCTTTCTCACTTGTACTGTTCCCAAGAAGTTCCGCAATCGGCTCTCCTACTTTCTCTAACAGTGTAAGTTCCTCGGTAAAATTAGTGGCACACTGTTCCGCTATGGTCGTCATATTTTTGCTAACCGTATCACTTGCACTATCTCTACTTTTCGTAGAAAAATTATACACCATGATAATCAAAACCAGCATCGAGACTGCTGTTGGAACAACCCATTGGACTGCCATCGATTTTGTTTGATTCTCTGTCATTCTCCCTCGTTCTCCTCATCTACATTTACAGAAAAATCATAATCTGATACCGGTTTTGCCTCGTCCGGTTCAAATTTCTTAAAGATATCACTATATAAATATGCGGATGCCAATGCCGGCCCCGAAATACCAAACATAATTACAAAGAAAGTCGCGTAAGTTGAAAAATATACAATCAAAAATGGTATGAAAAGCAATATAACCATTATTATTGTTCTCGGCAAATTAAGAATTGCCATCGAAAAAGCATTCTTAAACGTATTCTTAATGGTGTTGTCGAATCTTGCCAAAATAGGAAAAACATACACAGCTCCCATCAACAAGACAACCGCCACTGCAAAAAATACAATTGTAAATACCTTCGAAAACTCTATACCGGAATAACTGAAAATCAAGAAATCCCCAACAAAAATTGCAATAACCAGAAGCATTATTAACCAGATAATCGTTGCCTGTTTAAAATTCTGCTTAAATGATTTCAAAAAACCTCTGACTAAATATCCTTCTTCTTTTCGCACGATTTTCAAAAGCACGTAATGCATTGCGGTAAATGCTGCCCCGGCTGTAATCACAGGAATACAGCAGATAATCATAATAATATTCAAAAATAACAAATCCCCTATGCGACTCATAACACGCATAAATGGACTGTCCATATCAAAAACCTTACCCATAGCTACCTCTTTTTTTGTATTTAGCACTATTATATTACATATTGAGGTAAAAAAGCTACCTATTTGATAAACTTTTACAAAAATTTTACTTAAATTTAAAGCTTCTATTTATCCCAGACCTTAAATTTTTTACTAACTTGATCATATTGATAGTTCAATGTTTGGTACATTTTCATAATTTCAGCAGATTCAGTTTGTACCCTCTGCATTATTGTATCATAAAATCGAATAAAAGTATTCACAATTTGTCGATTTAATCGATTCTTTGAAACTTCTTCATTTAAAATTGCAATAACCTGGTCTTTATGTAAAGGATCACGATAACTTCTTTTATTCGTCAGACCTGTAACCGTATCTGCTACCTGAAGAATTTTCTGCATATGATTCATCTGAAAATCCTTTAATTTTCTCGGATATCCGCTGCCATCTGCTCTTTCATGATGCGCGATTGCGATTTCAATGACATCCTCACGCATCCTTTTCCGAAGAAATTTCTCTGCAATTGTCACATGCGTCCGCAGCAATTTTATTTCTTCCGGTTCCAATTTTCTTGGTGCTTCAATAATTTCTCTTGGGATTGCCAACATACCAAGGTCATGAATTAATGCACCATAATAAAGAAGTTCCTTCTCATTCTCCTTCAATAACATCTTGTCAGCAATTTCCTCACTAATGCAAACAGTAGTAATGGTATCAACTACCGAATACTCACTTCGGAATCCGACACAGTACATAAGCATTTCCAGAAATTTTTTCTTATCTTCATTAGAAAAAATCATAAAATCTACGATATAGTCCAATTCTTCCTTGTATTCATCTGACTGTATTTTCGTAAAAATATCATGCTTTTCCGCAGTCCTGTAAAATTGCTCCAGTCCTTCTGCCGACAATTTCGTTCCCGCCTGCTTCTGAAACATATGCATATCAAACTGACTTCCCATTGCTTTAAAATAAATATCCATTTTCTCAGCAATATTGATATAAGCCGCCAGCTCTTTGTGCGGATAATCTACTTTTTCAAGCTGATCATAGTCCATGTGATGATACATGATAACCTTCGCCAATTCTTCTACCGGCGACAAATATTTAAAGAAAAGATATCCATATATGGTATGTGCCACACTGTCTCTGGATTCATAGCGAAGTACATCATTCAGATTGTCCGGCTCTGTTTTATATGCTCCGATGTCATGTAAGGTTGCAACCATAACAATATCAGCCAGTTCGAATTCCTCGTAACCGCCCTTGTCTTCTAACATCTTATAAACCATATACGCCACTCTGGAACCATGCTCCATCAATCGCGGATGAATCAGTTTCAAAGTATCCCGCATCAATAAAAAGATTTCTTTACTTTTAATATACTCCATATCCTTCTCCCATTACACATGAAAACCCACACTATAAAATAAATTCCATCGGGGTGTACTTGATTCCGTCTTTTTCTTCCTCCGGCCGGATATCCCGAAATCCAAGTTTATGATAAAATACAACACCATAAGGTGCCGCATTCACAGTTATTCTGCTAATTCCTACTTCTGAAAGCAGATACTCCCTCAAATGCTCAATCAGTGCACGTCCAATTCCCTGTCTATGATATTTGGCATCTACAAAAAGCAACGAAATATGAGAACCATTTCTAAGTGTAATCATACCAACTATTTTATTCTGGTCGAGTGCCACAAACATTTGATAGGAGCCCATAATAAACATACGATGAAGTGTTGTGTCGGTAATGAAATCCTCAAAGTTTCTGACTCCTTCTGCCGTATAAACGTCTGCTTCAAACTGTAGAAAAGTCTTCCATGCAAGAGCCATTGCATCATCCCATTCATCACGATATGCACTTCTTATCTGATATGGACTCTCCGACACGATACCTGACTCCTTTCGTACTTTTCTTTATTTTATCGTATTTCTGTTCGATTTACAAGCGGTAATCCATTCTCTAACGCATAGGCATTTTCTAACGTTTCCTTTGCGATTGCCTGCATTGCTTCTTTCGTAAAAAATCCCATATGAGAAGTAATCAGTACATTGGGAAACGTCATAAGTCTCGCCAGATTTTCATCCTGCATGATTTCATTGGATTTATCCTCGTAAAAGATGCCTTCCTCTTCTTCATATACATCCAGTCCAACTCCACCGAATTTCCCCTGTACCAGCCCATCAATCAGTGCATCTGTATCAATCAGACTGCCCCTTGAAGTATTTACCAGATACACGCCTTCCTTCATCATCTCTATTGTATTTTTATTAATAATATGCTTTGTACCGGAAGTCAGCGGACAGTGCAAAGATATCACATCCGATTTTACAAACAGGTCTTTCAGTTCTACATATTCCACATCCAGTTTTGGATTCGGATAGGGGTCGTAAGCAAGTACTTCCATGCCAAATCCATTGCATATGCGAATCATCGCCTGCCCAATTTTACCGGTTCCTATAATACCCACTGTTTTCCGATACAAATCGACACCCATCAGACCATGCAGACTCATATTAAAATCTCTTGTCCTGTTATACGCTTTATGAATATAACGATTGACGGTAAGCAACATTCCCATCGCAAATTCTGCTACTGCTTCCGGAGAATAACTTGGCACTCGCAATACAAATATTTTATCCTCCGCCGCTTTGATATCTACGTGATTAAATCCGGCACTGCGCAATAAAATTGCTTTGACCTTCATTTCATAAAGCATATCAATCATATTTGCTGTAACGTAATCGTTTACAAAAATGCAGACCGCATCGAAATTTTTTGCCAGATAAACCGTTTCTTCCCGGAAAGGAACTTCATAAAATTTTATTTCAAAACCATATTCTTTTCCCATTGGTTCAAACCAGATTTTGTCATACGGTTTGGTACTAAAAAAAGCAATTTTCATAATAGCCTCCATATCTGTTTATATTTGTATAAACTAGTATAAGCAGAAGGGCAAAAAAAATTCCGGTTTTAATTCATAAAACCGGAAAATAAATCTTTAAAAAATCCTGTAATTGATTCTTTAACTTCCTGCACAAAATTTTTTGCTGCAGTTTCTACGGCACTCTCTACCGCTTCATTAATTGCTTCATTTGCATTTTCTACAATTTCCAAACCATATTTTTCATATAGCTGCTGTGCCTGATCAATCAGATAATCCGCATCTAGTCCGATGGAATCCAATTTCTTCAATAAAGAAATTATCTGTTCTTTTTCTTCCTCAGTCAGCGTAATGTCAAAAGTCTGCTCGCCTTCTGCAATTGCTTTTCGGACACTTTCTTCATCTCCTGTGTCAAGCTCACCGTTTGCGATTTTACCCTTCAGCCAGGCAATCAATGCTTCTACTTCCTCGGAAGTAACATCGCTCTGTACATTTTGCAAACTTTCGCTCAGTTCTCCTGTCATAATCAGTTCATTCAACGCGGTATCATACACCGAGTCCTCTATCGTCTGTCCTGACATCAATTCATATGATTTCAGTGCACCAATAAGTCCTGCTGTTCCAGAAATCGGAGAAGGTCCGACTACCAACACTTCTACATCTTCCACGCCCGCTGTCAGAAGCGCATTCCGATACATTCCGGTTGTACAGTAATTAATATTCTGTGTCGTTACCAGAACACCACTGCCCGCTTCGCCTTTTGTCAACTTTACGCTGGATAAAGACTTGCTTCCAATGACAGATGCATCCAGATAAGAGTCCAGATATTGATGCTCCATTTCATTTGTAATCGTAATCACGGTACAGTTTTCTAAATCTGTCTCCGTAAGTCCCATCAATTCCAGTACAGTTGCACGCTGCTCTGCTGTCAAATCTGCACCAAGCGCAACAACGACCTCTTCACCGGCAGATGGCGCTGTCGCCATCGCCGATGTATCACATACCAGAAACATCATAAATGCGGCCAGAAGCCCCAGCCATTTTTTCATAAACTTCCTCCATACTATCAATATCTCTGCCGGTTACGAAATTCTCTGCAGAATCCAGCGGTAAATATCGCCATATACCTGCTCTCTGTCTGTTTCGTTCAACAATTCGTGTCTATCTTTTTCATACAACTTCATATGCACATTCTGCATACCGTGATCCAAAAAAGACTGGTATACTTTCTCTACACTTTTGCCATAATTGCCAACCGGGTCATCTGCTCCCGCAATTAGGAAAATCGGCAATCTTTTTGGCATACTCTCTAACTTTTCTTCGTCATGACAATTTCGAATCAATCGGAATAAGGTCTCAAATCCATTCAGTGTAAAAGTAAAACCACACATTTTATCTGCCAGATAACGGTCTACATTTGCTTTTTCTCTGGAAAGCCAGTCCATTTCAGTTCTTGCAGGCTCAAACTTATCATTGAAGTTTCCAAAAGAAGCCTTATCTACAAACTTACCAACATGCTTTGGTCCCAAGAACAGTTTCTGAACTGCTGTAACGGCTCTTCCAAGAAATAAAATTCTTTTTGACTGCATTCCCGTTCCGCAGATAATTGCGCCATTGATTCCGGTTCCATAACGGAATAAGTAATTTCTCAAAATAAAGGAACCCATACTATGACCGAGAATCAAATACATAACGCCCGGATATTCTTCCTGTATCATTTTTTTCAAACGATGGACATCTCTTACCAGCACGGTATCGGCATCATTTTCACAGAAATATCCATAAGTGCCGCCCTCTGAAACAGATTTACCATGTCCGAGATGATCTTCGCCTACGACAAGAATTCCTTTGCCTGCCAGATATCTTGCAAACTCATCATAGCGGTCAATATGTTCTGACATACCATGCACAATCTGAAAAATGCAAACCGGTTTGTCTGTTTCCGGAATCCACTTAACGGCATGTATTTTACTTTTCTGATCTCTGGAATCAAAATAAAATTCTTCTTTGCGTATCATATTTCTCACTCCAAATCTATCATTTCTGCATCATGTGGCATCTAATTAACAAATTTCTGCTCCTGCCGGCATTGCTTTCTCCGGTGTCATAAGTGCCAGATTGCCTTCTGCATCTTCTGCACATAAAAGCATACCTTCTGACATCATACCCGCAATTTCTCTAGGTTGTAAGTTTACTAATACCATAACTTTTTTGCCAACCATTTCTTCTGCACTGTAATGCTGCTTAATTCCGGATAAAATCTGTTTCACAGAAGAACCAACGCGTACCTGGGAACATAATAATTTTTTGGATTTTGGCACTTCCTTACATTCCAGAATTTCGCCTACCTGGAACTGGCATTTATCAAAATCATCATAGGAAATAACATCTTTTGGTTCGATATCAATTACATCTTCTGGCACTTCTTCCTTCTCCTCTTCTACAATGCCTGCTGCCGCTTTGCGCTCTGCAAACATTGCTTCTACTTTTTCCATTACCTCATTCAAATCCTGACGGGCAAACAGAATTTCCGGTGCTTCGGTTACTTTATTTCCGGATGGGTACAAAGCAGATGCTTTGGCGATATCCTGATTCTCAGCACATTCTTCCAAAACTTCAAAATCTACTAACTGTGCATTTATCTGTCCTGCAATCTTAACTGCTGTTTCCGGCATATATGGCTCTAACAGACTTGTACCAACTAAGATACCATTTAACAAGTTGTATAAAACAGTAGCCAGTCTGTCTTTCTGTGCTTCGTCTTTTGCCAGTGCCCAAGGCATTGTCTCGTCAATGTATTTGTTACAGCGTTTGAACAGTACAAAAATCTCTGTAATTGCATCTGCCACACGCAAATCGTCCATCTTCTTGCTGACTCTTGCATAAGTATCTGTCAACACTTTCCACAAATCTGCATCTACATCTTCTGCACCATCAGCCACACCTACTCTTTTATTCTCTACTACACCACCAAAATATTTGTTACTCATGGAGATAGTTCTGTTTACCAGATTACCTAAAGTATTGGCAAGATCAGAATTCATTCTTTCTACCATTAAATCCCATGTAATAACACCATCGTTTTCAAACGGCATCTCATGAAGCACAAAGTAACGAACCGCATCCACACCAAAGAACTGAATCAAATCTTCTGCATAAATAACATTTCCTTTGGATTTACTCATCTTACCATCGCCCTGTAACAACCAAGGATGACCAAATACCTGCTTTGGCAACGGCTCATCCAAAGCCATTAAGAAAATCGGCCAGTAAATGGTATGGAAACGGATAATATCTTTGCCAATCAGATGCAAATCTGCCGGCCAGAGTTTCTTATACTGGTCTGTACTATTACCATCTGCATCATAGCCAATTCCTGTAATATAGTTTGTCAACGCATCCAGCCATACATAAATGACATGTTTGTCATCAAAGTCTACCGGAATACCCCATTTGAAAGAGGTTCTGGATACACATAAATCCTGTAAGCCCGGTAAAAGGAAATTGTTCATCATCTCATTTTTACGGGACACCGGCTGAATAAATTCCGGATGAGTATTAATATGTTCAATCAGTCTGTCTGCATATTTACTCATTTTAAAGAAATATGCTTCTTCCTTGGCCGGTTTTACTTCTCTTCCACAGTCAGGACATTTGCCATCTACAAGCTGGGATTCCGTCCAGAAAGATTCACAAGGAGTACAATACAAGCCTTCGTATGCCCCTTTGTAAATATCACCTTTGTCATATAATTTCTTGAAAATTTTCTGCACCTGTTTCTCATGAAAATCATCAGTTGTACGGATAAATTTATCATAAGAAGTATTTAGGGAATCACAGATTTCTCGAATCTGTCCTGCTACACCATCTACAAATTCTTTTGGTGTAATACCTGTTTCCTGTGCTTTTAATTCAATTTTCTGCCCGTGCTCATCGGTTCCTGTCTGGAAAAAGACATCGTATCCATCTTTTCTTTTAAATCTGGCAATACTGTCTGCCAGTACAATTTCATAACTGTTTCCGATATGCGGTTTGCCGGATGTGTAAGCAATCGCTGTTGTAATATAATACTTTCCTTTGTTCATGATTCTCTCCTTCTTTCTTATGCTGATATGCACTCTGTCTGGTCTTGCACCATTTTCTGAAAGGCATGAGTGTGGCAAAGTCTTTCCTGTAAAACAAAAACCGCCTTCTCATATCTCTCAATATAAGAAGACGGATATTAACCGTGTTACCACTTCTCTTCATTATCTCCTCACGAAGACAATCTCTGCAAGTACCATCTGATACTCTGCCGCTATAACAGGCGGAACCTGTTGCAACCTGACCTTCCGGCTCGGATGCACTGCTCAGAAGCCATGTTCGGTATGTTTCCTCTCCATCCCTCTCAGCAACTGTGTTTAATAATACACAGGCGCTACCGCGCAATGGGATATTCTCTGTAAAGACCCCGCATACTTACTCTCTTCATCACTGCTTTTTTCAATATATTGTTAGCCTATCACAAAGAAATTATGTTGTCAATGTCACATAGCTGACAGATTATCCGATGAATACTTCATGCTTTGCTCATTTTTAGTATGCAACGCCTTTGATAACCACCTGGACACTTCCTTCTAAAGGTTCAACATCCTCATTTGATACCACCAGCTTGCAATAATAGACACCCACGTTCTGCACTTCTATTTCAGTACCCGTACCAAGCACTTCTCCCTGTTCATTACTCCATACCAGCCATTCACCTTCTGTCTCCGGCAATAATAATTCAGGAAAGCCTTCTTGTTCCACAAGTTCTGCATATAGCTTCATTTTTCTATCCGAATAATCATCATCTATTCCGGTTATTTTTAAAATAGCATACACAAAATCTGTTTTTTCGCAGATAAGATCATGATGCCATGTTATAACCTCCTTTTTGGATACATGATTACAAGTTCCCGGATTCTCATACACACCTTGATGTGCCGGACAAGTATAATATCCACCATGCCAGGAACCGCCACCTTCCTCTGATTCATTCGGATACCAGGTCACTTCCGTCTGTTCTAACGTAGCTCCACATACATTTTCTTGTACTTTCTTCGTTGTGTAATGATTATAACATCCCAAAATCCCCTCCGTTTCATTCTCTTCACCAATATGTTTATGCTGTATTATTATTTCTGCCTCATTCGCTGCATAGACCGGAAACATGTCCGGGCGAAAAACGCCTCCGGCGCCATCTTCTTTCCCTTTCTCATATGCCTTTTCATTATCTGCACCTGTACCGAGCAGCAAGTTTCCCTCTACCCACGCAGCTTTTCCTTTCGAAATACTATCTGCTGTGGCTGTTTTATAAAAATCTGTATATTCCGCAATCCCTTCTATCTGCAACGAGATCTTAGGCTCCACAACTGCCACATTCTCCGGTACACTCTGCGAATCCAGAATTGCATTGAATAACAAATCCCAGCCAATCTGTCCTCCTTCCGGTGTGTTGCCTGATGAATCTTCAGGACTGCGGGAATACTGCCATCCGGTATCTGTCCAGATAAAAGTTGTCCCAAGCTGCAATAATTTCTGAAGAAGACCTTCTTTCTGCAAATCCAGATATTTTTTTATTTCCCGGATATCCGCTGCATCATAAATAACAGCTTCTGTCTCTCCTGTTTCTGCCACTCCTTCTTCCCAATAAACCAGACTTCCACGACTACGAATCATATCTTCCTCTGCTGCATAAGCAATGTTGCCACAACTATAACAGAAAATGCTGACCGCAAGGCTCATTCCGATACACATTTTTTGTCGCAAAAAACTTCTTGTTCTATTTTTCTGTTTTTCTTTCTTGTAACCCAATGATATCTGTCTCTCCTTTCAATTTAGCCTTGAAATTTTATTTGCAGGCTCATATTACTCAAATATATAACCCGTTGTATTTCCGTTTTCATCCTGAATCGGAATCATATTCGTATATCCGGCTCCTTCCATCCAACCTCGCGCATAGCTTTCCAGCAAATCGTGATTATTTCCAAGCAAAAGACTTCCATCCGACCACGCTGCATTACCTAAAGTCAAATTGTCCGAAGTCGCCAGACTATAAGTTTCCACATATTCCTGCGGCAGCTTCTGTGAATCCGAAAGTGCCTCTGCCAATACGGAAAAAGGCATTCTTTCTAAATCCTTTACACTATGTAATTTTATTATTTCTGTTTCCAATTGCGGATTTCTGGAATACTGCCATCCTTCTTCTGTCTGAAAAATTTTTGTCCCTACGCCGCTAAGTGACTCTATCATTCCATTTTTGCCCTTAGCGGCTGATTGAAAAAGCATTTCCAAATCTCCCGCATCAAAAATCACTTCCCCACCACTTTCGTCTATGTAATGAATCACACCTTTACTTCTTATCTGCTCAGAAGTTTCTGCGTGCGAGGTCATTTTGGGAACAAACATAAGCAGCAAGGCAAGAAGCCCTCCACACATCATACAAAACTTCTTTACTTCTTGTTTCCTCATTTCTATCTCTCCTTTTTACTTTTTCTCTTCTTTATTTCTGCACGACTTTTATTCTTTCTCTCCTTCTATTTCTTCTCTCTTTTACTCCTTTGGAAATAAATAAAGTGTATTACTTGATGCATCATAACGGTAATATTGCCCCTGTGCCGTCAGCTTCTGTATCTGAGCCTGCACATCCCCTATCTGCATTGCCATATTTTGAATTTTATCTGATATGTCTATCATATTTTGCTCCATTGTCGCTTTTAAAGAACCTTCCACTTCATTAATCTTGGTTCTCAATTCCTTATCCGCTGTTTCCAATGCTGCAATTTTATTGTACAGATTGGTAATATCTGTATTGACATTAGCAATCTGTACACTGACAGCTGCCATCTGTTCCTGTATCTGCGGAATCGTTTCTGCCCGCATAACATTTACGATATCTTTCAAATCATACAACTGTGTCTGTGTTTCCTGCAGTCTGGTAACAAGCTGCGTGATATCTGCTGTAATCTCATTTATCTGGGTTTGCAGTCCTTCCGTATCTTCTTCCTGTGTGGTCTGTACACTTTCCAATGTTTCTTTAATAATCGTCATGGATTCCAGTAATTCACTTACTTTATCTTCCAGATACTGAATGGTTGTAAGATATTGCTGCTTGAGTTCCTCATCTTCCGGAGAAGCCATAATTTCCTCCTGCTTCACTTCAAACGTTTCCACCATCATTTCACTTTCCAAATCCATTTCTTCATCGAAATTCATTCCTTCCAGACCTGCTTCTTCCATAATCGTTTTCTCTGCATTTGATTGCTCTGTTTTTTTCTGCCAGAGTAATAACAGGCATAAAATAATAATCACAAGCACTACTACACCCAGCATGCAGAAAGTCAAAAGGCTTCCTCCTCGTTCCGAATGATTTCGTCTTTCGTTGACAAATTCTGACACCCTTGTCATAAATTCTTCCATACTTTTCTCCCTTCCAGATTTTGTTTTTACCATAAATAAATTGGTTGAACTTCTGGCGAATTGCCTGATAATATCGTCACGCAGATATAAGAAATATCCAAAAGACATTAGATATTCAGATTGCTTCAAAAGGTTGTAAAGACACGATATCAGAATCATTTTATAAATGCAATATCGGAAATTTGTACAAAGTTTTTCATAAAAAAATCGGAAACACACCGTTTGCCCCGATGTTTTCCGACTTTTTATCTGTCAATAAATTTCCCAAAAATATCCCTTAAATAAATATTTCAGAAACTATTCATATATGACTATATTGATTACCATGTAAGAATTTCATAACCATCTTCGGTAACAGCGACAGTCACTTCCCACTGAGCTGATGGCAACCCATCATCTGTGAACACAATCCAGTCTGTTTCCTCGTCAATATAAATGTCTGCCTTACCCATATTCACCATAGGTTCAATGGTAAATACCATACCCGGAACCATCAGCATTTCTGTTCCTTTTGGAGTAACATAGCTGACAAAAGGTTCTTCATGGAATTCCAGACCAACTCCATGACCACCGATTTCACGTACAATAGAATAGCCGTGTGCTTTGGCATGGTCGTTGATTGCCTGTGCCATATCACCGAGAAAATTCCAAGGTTTTACCTGTTCCAAACCAATGTCAATACATTCTCTTGCTACTTCTACCAGCTTCTTTGTTTCCGGTGCTACATTGCCAAACATAAACATTCTGGAGGAATCTGAAAAATAACCGTTGTAAATGGTAGAAACATCCACGTTTACAATATCTCCATCTTTCAGAATATCTTTTTCGGACGGAATACCATGACAAACCTGATTGTTCAGAGAGGTACAGACACTCTTTGGGAAGCCCTGATAACCAAGCGGCGCCGGAATACCACCCATTTCAACCGTTTTCTGATGCACCATCTGATTGATTTCTTCCGTGCTCATACCTACTTTGATATGCTCTGCCACATAATCTAAAATTGCAATATTAATTTTGCTGCTTTCACGAATGCCCTGTATCTGCTCCGGTGTTTTAATCATGTCATGATTCGGCACGATGTGTCCCTGCAACGAATACTGCTCTATTTTCTCATCCATTGCCATATGACAAGTTTTGTATTTACGACCACTCTGACACCAGCACAGATCGTTCCGTCCTAATTTTTTCATAATTGATTGCTCCTATCTGTTAAAATATGCTGTTACAAAAACCGCCGGCGAATTCCAGTAAATTGTAATCTCATTTAAAGAATAACACATAACATGATCCAGATAACATTTCATCGGCGGTGTGCCCTGTGGAATGTTCTGAATCGCTGTCTCATCATAAGGAATACCGGATGGTCCACCACTTACCCAGCCAGGCATTGGTAATTCAATGCCATCACATTCCGTCGGTCTGTTGTGCGGATTCTTATATGCATTTTCTCCATATCCGGTCACATAGCTGTAACCTACTGCGTTGGTTCCAAGCAAATAATGTAACTGGGCAAGTGCCGTATTTTCATAAACCGCTTTCCGTTCTTCCAGTAAAACACAAGCAAGCACTAATAGCATTCCACGATTCAGCACTACCATATTGCTGCCCCAGACATAATCTTCCGGTTTCATGGCTACCAGATAACCATTTTCTTCACTGAGCTTTGTTAAGCGGTCTGCTTCTGCCAGAACAATATCACAAAATTCTTTGCGAAGTTTTTCCGGTGTCTGTTTCTTTGCATCTGTTAAAATTGCCATAGAAGCAAGTCCCGATACATCCGTCCAGCCAAAATCAGTTTTGCATAAATTTTCTTTGCTTAATTCTTCTAATGCGTTCTTATATTTTTCTTCTCCGGTTGCAACAAACATTTCTGCTGCCGCCCAGAGTCTTTCATCTTTATCACAGACATCATCGTATTCACCGGTATTGCAATTCTCCGGGTTTTTGAATCCAATATATTCCGGATGTTTCTCCAACCAACCCCAGGCTTTCTTTGCCGCATCCATCATTTTATCTGCAAAAGCTTTGTCATATACCGCATACACCCTGGATGCCAATGCCATCGAAGCAGCATAATCCGCTGTCGCCATCGACGAAACCGGGAATAAATAGAACTGACTCTTATCTTCCTCCGGCATCATAAAATCGGCATGCATAGCAGAAGTCAGTTTATGATAAGCACCACCTTCTTCATCCTGCATTTTTAACATCCATTCCAGTTCATAGCGACATTCATTTAAAATATCCGGCACACCATTACCGCTCTCCGGTATATTGATTTCTTCCTGAAAACTTTCCGGGAAAAGCATAAACGCATAAAGAAGATGTGCAACAGCTACTGCTGCCGGAGAAATATATCGTCCGAAATCTCCCGCATCATGCCAGCCCCCATTTACTTCCTTGCTGATTTCATGATTCTCCCACAGCTTTGCTTCGCCGGTGTGACAACATGCGTGAGTATAAACACCTGCATGTTTTTCCTCTAAAGCACAACCACATCTTTGATAATACAAAGCTTTCAATAAATCTTTCTGCAAAGGTTTGTAAAGTTTATCAGCAATTTCAAAATGATAAGATACATCGCCAGTATTATCTTTTATAATATAAATTCCCGGTTCTTTTACTTCTGAAAAATCAGCAATTGAAACCTCATCCTGTGATGACTCGTCTAATCCAAAAGCTACTGCTTCTTTTTCTAAAACTGTTTTTTCTTCCCCATTTACAATCTGTATTACCCGGAAACTGTTTCCCTTTGTCAAAACAGCTTTTTTCTGAGCTTCTATTAAATACCCCACTTGATTTAATGCTATCATATTAATCTCCCACAATCATTCAGCTATAAATGGCAGCCAGTAATACCGACTGCCATTTTATTAACATTCCAATACCTCTTATGTAACAATTCTGCCACTATTTTGCTTCCGAAATTTTCTGGATTAACGGCTCTGCCTGTTCCATCATGTTGGAAATATCTTCGTAGATAAATCCTTTCTCTGTCATCAGACTCTTCAGTTCCTCAATATTAATCATAACCTGTGTATACTGTTCTTCATAAGAATTTACTTCTTTCTGTAAAGTTCCAACCTGACCGGAACATTCTACAATAACCTGATTAATATCTTTCTGAACATCTTTTACGCCATCGACAGAAGTGGCAATGTTCTCAAAAATTTTCTCTGTATTTTCCGTCTGCTCATTGGAAGAATCTAATGCTTTTCTGGCATCCTGCAAAGAATTTGTCAGACTTTCAGAACTTTTCTGCAAGCCTTCCATACTCTTATTTACATCGCCAACCAATTCTTTGATATCAACAGACAATTTGGTTACTTCATCTGCAACTACCGCAAAACCTCTACCATGCTCACCGGCTCTTGCCGCTTCAATAGATGCGTTCAACGCTAACATGTTAGTCTGATTTGCTACACCAACAATGCTTAACATGGTATTTTTAATTTCTTCAAAGCCTTTCTGAAATTCATCATAAATCTTACCAATTTCTTCGAATTTAGCTTCTACTTCTTTAGAATTATCTTTCAGCTTTGCAATATCAGCCATAGCCTCTTTTGAAACTTCTGTAACATTCTGGATTACATTGCTGAACTCTTCTGACATTGCATCAATTCGATTGAATTCCTGTTGAAAAGAATCAATTGCCTGACTCACTTTTGCATTATTTTCAATTACCTCGCCATAGGAATCACGTACTTTATCAATTTCACGTACTGTCTTAACCTCTTCTTCTACCAGCTGTTCCTTTTTATCCATAACAAAACGGCTTAAGAAAGACATTGCATGTAATGCTTCTTTTGCATCCGGCTGTTGTGAAACGACAGTTTCTACTTCCTGTACATTCTTTTCTTTTTTTCTTCCAAACATAACTTCCCCTCCTATTCAAATACAGCACAGACCATTGTCTGATTTACATGCTGGTTATTAAACTGTTCTCCACCGCCAACGATACCGGCATGATTTCCTAAACTTGCCATACCTTTTGCATAAGTACCGAAATATCCCTTCTGATCATACAGAAGATAACGATAAATACAGTCGATTGAAAGTACGAGAGAAATATGTTTCATTTCTGACTTAATGTTATCTCTTGTTCTGATTTCAGATTCTTCATAATCCCCAAGCTCTAAGAAATACATACAGTCATTTTTGTTAATTCTCTTATAATTCTGTAAAGAACCATCTGCTTCCAGTTTGTTCATGGATGCGATAAATACCTGATCACCAACAGCTCTTCCCATCGGGTTAAGCAATACGTTGTCTACGATTTTATCTTTCGGAATACCAATCTCTTTGCTGTATACTTCAGCTGCCGGTCTTCCATCCAGTTCCACAACTGCTTTTTTGGAAACATCTACTTTGGTTGCAAAATGAGCGACTCCGTCTGCTCTCTTCTGATAAATATTCTCTTTATAAACTTTAACTCTGCCTGTTGTATTTTTAATTACTGCATAGGCGCAGGCATTTTCATATATTTTACCATTATAAGCTACAATACTTGGCTTGCCTTCCGGTACACCAAATACCGTACCGCCTGCTAACTGAACACCCTTTTTCTCGATAACTGCCTGGAAAGTTGTTACAAGCATTTCTTCTGCACAAGTACAGAATTCAATACAAACAGTATTATCTCTTCCCGGTGATACCTTATTAATGTTCTTCTCCAATTCGCCGATTGCTGCGATTGGGCAGCTGCTAACATTCTCAATTACACCCGCACTTACATTTGCATCCTGGAATAAACCAACAACTACTAGCTGGCCGTCACCAACCGAGCCATTCGCCAGACTTGTTCCTATTGTGCCAATGGATAACGCTTCCGGATATTTTTCTTTTAATAACGCTGCGACATCTGCCGCTGCCTCGTATGGAGACATGAAAATAATCAAACTCGGCGATGTTAACCCTTGTGTAGCCGCAGAAACTGCACTTTGCGGATTTCCTTTTCCTATTCCAACAAATGATTTCATTGTTTACCCTCCCAGATGTTTTTTATACCTCTGCTATTATACCTTTATTTCAGAATTTTTACAATATTTTACACCAAAAGACTGACAAAAGGCTGACAATACGTTTAAATACGCTTTGCCAGCCAATTTACACATTAATATTAAAATTTGTTGAGAATATTTTTCACGTTTTCAGTAATATTTCCGCCAAAAACCGAAGACCCCGCTACAATAACATTCGCTCCTGCTTCTAACACAATATGCACGTTATCCTGCGTGATTCCACCATCTACCTGAATATCCAGAGAAAGTCCCATTTCCTCTGCCATCTGGCGTGCCTCTTTAACACGTTCTGTAGATTCCGGAATGTATTTCTGACCGCCAAATCCCGGTTCTACCGTCATCATCAGAAGCATATCAATTTTCGCAAGATAAGGTTTTAATGCTTCCACCGGTGTTCCCGGTTTAATAGAAAGACCAGCTTTACAACCATTCTTATGAATCAGGTCTATCACGGCATCTGCATCTTTGGTTGCTTCCAGATGAAATGTAATAATGTCTGCACCGCATTTTGCAAATTCTTCAATATAGCGCTCCGGCTCTACAATCATAAGATGAACATCAAAAACCTTTTCCGTTACAGAGCGAATCGAAGAAATAACCGGCATACCGAAAGAAATAGATGGTACAAAAATGCCGTCCATAACGTCAATGTGTATATAATGAGCCCCCGCCTTATCTGCTTCCTCAATCTGCTGTCCTAAAATACTAAAGTCTGCAGCAAGAATGGATGGTGACAATAATCTTTTCATAAAAACTCCTCTTTAAACGTCATAAGAAGAATGACCCCTCAGAGCCATTCTTCCTACAATATACACTATTTGCTGTTATTTTACAAATTCTTTTACTTTTGCATAAATGCCTTTGCCATCTAAGCCGTATTTTTCTACCAGAGCTGCTGCCGGTCCGGATTCACCGAATATATCCTGCATACCAATCTTCATAACCGGAGTAGGAAGCTTCTCGCATAAGCAGTCGCAAACTGCACTGCCAAGTCCACCGATTACGGAATGTTCTTCTGCTGTTACGACTTTACCAGTCTTCTTAGCAGATGCCAAAATAAGTTCTTCATCCAATGGCTTAATCGTATGAATGTTAATCACTTCTGCGTTAATACCGTCTGCTGCAAGCATTTCTGCTGCATCCAAAGCAGATGCTACCGTAATACCGGTTGCTACAATAGTAACATCTGTACCTTCTTTTAAAAGGACACCTTTACCAATTTCAAATTTATAATCCGGTGTATCATTCACTACCGGAACAGCAGCACGGCCAAATCTTAAATATACAGGTCCCTGCATTTCCATCGCTGCTCTGACTGCTGCTCTTGCTTCTACATCATCAGACGGAACAATAACAGTCATTCCCGGAATTGTTCTCATAAGTGCTACGTCTTCGTTACACTGATGGGTTGCACCATCTTCACCTACTGTAATACCGGCATGAGTTGCACCGATTTTGACATTCAGATGCGGATAACCGATAGAGTTACGAATCTGTTCGAAGTTACGTCCTGCTGCAAACATAGCAAAAGAACTGATAAAAGGAATTTTACCACAGGTGGCAAGACCTGCTGCAATACCTGTCATATTACATTCTGCAATACCACAATCGATGTGACGATCCGGATATGCTTTCTGGAAAACACTTGTTTTCGTTGCGCCTGCAAGGTCAGCATCCAGAACTACCAGATTCGGATATTCAGCGCCACACTCAGCAAGTGCATTACCATAACTTTCTCTTGTAGCAATTTTCTTTACATCTGCCATTAGTTTGCACCTCCTAATTTTGCACCAATTTTCTCCAAATCTGCCATTGCAATCTGGTATTCATCATCATTCGGAGCTTTTCCATGCCATCCCGCATTATTCTCCATGAAAGAAACACCTTTACCTTTTACTGTTTTACAAACGATAGCAGTCGGCATACCTTTGGTATTTCTTGCTTCTTTAAAAGCAGCATCAATCTGGTCAAAATCATTTCCATCAATATCAATTACATGGAAATTGAATGCTTCGAATTTTTTATCAATTGGATAAGGAGAACAAACATCATCAATCTTACCATCAATCTGTAAACCATTATTGTCTACGATAACAACGAGATTGTCCAGCTTTCTGTGTCCGGCAAACATTGCTGCTTCCCAAACCTGTCCTTCCTGAATTTCGCCGTCACCAAGTAATGTATAAACACGGAAGTCTTTGTTATCTAATTTTGCAGCAAGTGCCATACCAACTGCTGCGGAAATACCCTGTCCAAGAGAACCGGAAGACATATCAACACCCGGTGTTTCCTGCATACAAGGATGTCCCTGTAAATAAGAGCCCACATGACGAAGTGTTTTCAAATCTTCTACCGGGAAAAATCCACGATTTGCCAAAGCGGAATATAATCCAGGTGCTGTATGTCCTTTGGACAAAACAAAACGGTCTCTGTCTGCTTTCTTAGGATCTTTCGGATCAATATTCATTTCCTCGAAATAAAGATAGGTAAAAATGTCTGCCGCAGATAAGGAACCGCCCGGATGACCGGCTTTTGCACTGTGTACTGCTGTTACAATACCTTTACGAACTTCATTAGCTGTTTTCTGTAACTCTAATTTGTTCATCACAAACCTCCATATTACTGTTTTCATTATTATGACAGGAAAATAGAGTAGCATAGTACTATCTATTTTCCCACTCATTCAACATCATATCATAATACCTGATTTCTCTCTACTAAAAAATTGCTTTTCCATATCATTTAATTGCTCTGGCCATAATACGCATTGGCACCATGTTTTCTGTAATAATGTTTATCCTGCAATTCCTGTGGAGCCGGTTGAATACGCGAATTGATTGCCTCTGCCCGATATGCCATTTTCGCAACTTCCTCCAATACCACTGCGTTGTGAACTGCATCCACGCCATTTTTGCCCCACGCAAAAGGACCATGATTCTTACAAAGAACTGCCGGAACTGCCATAACTTCTTTGTTCATTTTTCTAAATTCATCCACAATCAGAAGTCCGGTATTCTGTTCATAAGCTTCTGCAATTTCTTCTTCTGTCAGACAACGCAGACACGGTACTTCGCCATAAATATAATCGGCATGCGTTGTTCCGTAACAAGGAATGCTTCTGCCAGCCTGTGCCCAGCTTGTTGCATAAGAGGAATGGGTATGCACAATACCTCCGATTTCCGGAAATGCTTTATAAAGTTCCAGATGTGTCGGTGTATCGGAAGATGGATTATAACGCCCTTCTACCTTATTTCCCTCTAAGTCCATAAGCACCATATCGTCCGGCGTTAATCTATCATAATCCACCCCGGATGGTTTAATAGCAAAAATTCCTGTTTCCGAATCGATTTCACTTACGTTCCCCCAAGTAAAAGTAACCAGATTGTATTTTGGGAGAAGCATATTCGCTTCGTAAACTCTTTGTTTTAATTCCTCTAACATCGCTCTGTCCTTTCTGTTTGTACAAAAATTATCACAAAATCTTTTCGTTTACTACATACATTATTTCATGCACTCTACTGCAACTTTTTCAATAGCAAGGCCAGCACTGTAACGTTTCATAAATGTATCAAAGCCTTCCACGTCTTCTTTATGCGGTTCTTCTTTCGTACCCTTCTGTCCTGCAAAAACCTTTTGCTCTAAGAAAGCTGCTAAGGTTTCGTCTTCTTCTTTATGAAGCATATAGGATGCCAGAAGTGCAATACCCCATGCACCGCCTTCGCCGGCTGTTTCCATAACCGCTACCGGAGCATTGATAGCCGCTGCCATAATACGCTGTCCGACACCTTTTGTCTTGAACAGACCGCCGTGTCCGAGCATTTCATCTACCTGAACGCCTTCTTCTTTTAACAGAATATCCAGTCCGGTTTTCAGTGCACCAAGCGCTGTGAAAAGATGTACTCTCATAAAGTTTGCAAGATTAAAGTTATCGGAAGGAGTACGCACGAACAATGGACGACCTTCTTCAAAACCTGTAATATGCTCACCGGAGAAGTAATTGTAAGCAAGTAAACCGCCACAATCACTATCGCCTTCCAATGCTTTACGGTATAATGTACCATAAAGCTCGTTCATATCAACGCTCATACCCATGCTCTGTGCAAATTCTTTGAAAATATTTACCCATGCATTCAAATCAGAAGTACAGTTGTTGCAGTGTACCATTGCTACCAGACTGCCGTCCGGTGTTGTTACCAAATCAATCGCATCGTATACTTTTTTTAATTCTTTTTCCAGAACAATCATGGCAAATACGCTGGTTCCGGCTGATACGTTACCGGTTCTTTTTGCAACAGAATTCGTTGCCGCCATACCGGTTCCTGCATCACCTTCCGGTGGGCAAAGCGGAATGCCTGCCTGCAGCGCTCCGGTTGGGTCTAACAAAGCAGCCCCTTCTGCGCTCAAAGTACCTGCTGCCTCACCGGCGGTCTGTACCTTCGGCATAATCTCCCGTAATTTCCATGAAAATCCTTTGTCTGCTACCAGTTCATCAAACTGTGCAATCATCTTCTCATTGAAATCACCGGTTTCAATATCAATTGGGAACATACCGGAGGCTTCGCCAACACCAAGTGTACGAACACCGGTCAGTTTCCAATGCACATAGCCCGCCAGCGTTGTAAAATATTTGATAGAAGGAACGTGTTCTTCTTCATTCAAAATTGCCTGATAAAGATGTGCAATGCTCCATCTCTGCGGAATGTGATAGTTAAATACCTCAGTTAATTTCTCAGATGCCGGTCCTGTAATGGTATTTCTCCAGGTACGGAATGGTACTAATAATTCATCTTTTTCATTAAAAGCCATGTAACCATGCATCATGGCACTGAAACCAATCGCACCGATTTTAACCAAAGTAATACCATACTGCTTTTTTACATCTTCTGCCATATTTTTATAACAGTCCTGCAAACCATTCCAGATATCATCCAGACGATACGTCCAGATACCATTCTCCAGACGGTTTTCCCAGTCATGAGCACCGGATGCAATTGGTGTATTATCTTCTGCTACCAGAACTGCTTTGATTCTGGTAGAGCCAAATTCAATACCGAGAACCGTTTTGCCGTCTTCAATCTGTTTCTTAATTTCTTCTACACTATACCCCATCTTCCTCTGACCTCCTATTTTTCACACTGTTAGCGAAATGCTGCTTCGTTCCATCTTAACTCATTTTTAAAATCACGAATGGTTGTATTTTTATCAATTACAACACTTTCAATGCCCATTGCTGCTGCCCAGTCTACCATCTGGTCTACGCTTAAGTCATAAGAGAATGCCGTATGATGTGCACCTCCTGCCAGAATCCAGGCCGTTGCACCGATTTCCATATTCGGCTGTGGTGTCCAGAATGCAGTACCAACCGGAAGCTTCGGCATCGGTTTCTCTACCTTCTTACAATCAACCGCATTGATTAACAATCGGAATCTTGTTCCAAGGTCAACCAAAGAACATGCTACTGCCGGGCCGATCTTAGAAGTAAATACAAGACGAGCCGGGTCTTCTCTATTACCCATAGAAAGAGGACAAACCTTAATACCGATTTCACCGTCTGCTACGGAAGGACAAACCTCTAACATATGTGCCTGCAAAATACCGTCTTTGCCCGGAACCAGATTATAAGTATAATCTTCCATCATAGAAGTTCCTTTGGCATCTTTGATATCTGCCGTCATAAGCTTCATCAGACGAACCATAGCCGCTACTTTCCAGTCACCTTCTGCACCGAAACCATAACCTTTTTCCATCAATCTCTGAATGGAAAGACCCGGTAACTGCTGCAAACCACCTAACATACCAAAGTGAGTAACAATAGCATGATAATCATTCTCTACTAAGAATTTCTCGATACCGATTTCCTGTCTTGCCTGTACTGCAACATGTTTCTTAAATTCAGCTAAATCTCTGCCTTCATCAATGATTTTGTATTTGCTGTAATATTCTTCTACCAGAGCATCTACATCACCCTGTGCTACCGCATCGACATATTCTACTAAATCATTTACACAGAAGTGGTCGATTTCCCAACCAAATTTAATCTGGGCTTCTACTTTATCACCTTCCGTTACGGCTACATTGTTCATGTTATCACCGAAACGACAAACTCTGATATGAGAAGATTCGATAATGCCAAGTGCTGTTCTCATCCAGCTTCCAAGCTGCTCCTGAACACTTGGATTTGCCCAGTGACCAACAATAATTTTTCTCTCGATACCCATACGGCTTACGATATGACCATATTCTCTGTCACCATGTGCAGACTGATTTTCATTCATGAAATCCATATCTATTGTATCATAAGGAAGCTCTTCGTTAAACTGTGTATGTAAATGACAAAGCGGTTTTCTGAATTCTTTTAATCCAAGAATCCACATTTTAGCCGGAGAAAAAGTATGCATCCAGGTAATAACGCCCGCACATTCTTCGTCATTATTTGCATCGTTAAAAGTTTTACGGATAGAAGCCTGACTGATTAAAGTAGGTTTCAGAATAACTTCAAAAGGTAATTTACCGGAAGCATTCAAACCTTCTACTATTTTAGCAGAATGTTCTGCTACTTTTCTTAAACATTCATCCCCATATAAGTCCTGTGATCCTGTGCAAAACCAAAATTTATAATTTTTTGTCTTCATAATTTTCTCTCTTTCTGCCGTTTTTGCGGCTTATTTTTTCAAAAAAACTGCCAAAGCGGCAATGGAAATCACCGAAATGGCAGCCTCTTATTTCATATCCTATTTATTCTGCTTTTTTCTTTTTACGCATTGTCATAACAACACTCTGAATTACGAGGAATAAGCAGAGCATAACTGCTCGTGTAATTCCTGTCCACCATGCCTGGTCCAGACCGGCAGATGAAACAATATTCTGAATGGTACTAAGTGATAATACACCAAAGAAGGTTCCGATGATATTACCAACACCACCGGTTAACATTGTACCGCCGATGATGGAAGATGCGATTGCATCCATTTCTGCGCCGGTCGCATGGGATGCAGAACCGGAACCAACATGCAGGAAGTAAACAAATCCACCAATTCCTGCCAGAATTCCACATAATAAATGAGCAATAAATTTTGTTCTTTTTACATTGATACCAAGCATCAGTGCACTCTGTTTGTTACCGCCCAGTGCATAGAAAGAACGACCAAGCTTCGTCCATCTTAAAACACAGAATAAAGCAATTACAACAATAAGAGCAACAATAACACCGATTTCAACATAAGCATTTACGTATTTGCCAAGTTTGTTGACAGAACCCATTCCCGGAACAACAATTCTTGTCATTTTCAAGGTATTAAATGCTTCGTTCTCTACGTTAAAAGGTTTTGTATTAACAATCGTTGTCATACCACGTGCAAAGAACATTCCGGCTAAGGTAACGATAAATGGCTGGATATCCAGATAAGCTATTAAGAAGCCCTGGAATAAACCAAATGCCAAGCCGATTGCTACTGCAATTAACATGGATACAACAAGATTACCACCTTTATAATCCAGATATACTGCACAGCACATACTTACCAATGCTGTAATACCACCAACAGAGATATCAATACTGCCGGTAATCATAACAAGGCTGAGTCCACAGGATAAGATAATCAATGCTGCATTTGCATTTAAGATGTTAAAAAATGTCTGTGGTTTTAAGAAACCGGCTCCCTGAAATACGATTGCACCAATATACATTACAAAGAAAACAACAATAGTAATTGTAAGGAGTAAATTTGTATCGCTGATATTTTTCATTCTGTTCATCAGAGAATTGCCTGATGCAGCTGTTTTGTTTGATTTTGACATACTAAGCAACCTCCTTAACTTTCAGTTTCTTTGTCATAGAAGAGAATGCCTCTCTTACGGTCGGTGCACTGATTACAACCAGAAGAATAACAACGATTGCTTTGTATGCCGGAAGTGCATCGGACTGTACATTAAATTTGTAAAGTGTTGTTGTCAGGAACTGAATTACATATGCTCCGATGATGGAAGCTGCCATATTAAATTTACCACCGCTTAATGCGTTACCGCCTAATGCAACTGCCAGAATGGCATCCATTTCAATATCTTTAGCAATAACAGAGTAGTTAATCGTAGAAATACGGCTTACTTTAATCAATCCGACAACTGCAACACACAGACCAAGAATTACAAAGGAAAGAACCTTAATAAATGCCGGGTTCAGACCATTTAATCTGGAAGAACTTTCGTTGATACCAACTGCCTGTGTAAATAATTTTAAATTGGTAACCTTTAAAACGATTCCTATGATAATCATGCAGGCTACTGCAATAAAGAATGGTGTAGGAATCGGAATTCCCGGAATGAACTCACCAAAATATGTAAAGGATGGTTCGCTGATAACCGGAAGTTCATTGTTGTTAATCCATGCTGCGATAGAACGTCCTGCTGTATACAGAATCAGTGTTGCTATCATCGGCTGAATTTTGAAATACGCTACCAGTACACCGTTGAATGCACCAAATAACATTGCCACAACGCAGCTTACAAGAAATGCTACGATAATTGGTGCCTGTAATGTTTCCGGACGGGAATTAGTTCCGCAAAGTACACGCAGCAGAACGCTTCCGCTGATTGCAATTGCCGCGCCGACACTGATATCCTGACCTCCGGTAGCAGCTGTAACAAGCGTCATACCAATGGCAAGAATCGCAAGCTCAGAACCGCTGTCCAGAATCGTAATTAAGAAACCTGACAGAACAGGATTTCCTGCGCTGTTATATCCTAATGAAATTTTGAAAAAAGAAGGATCAGCAATCAAATTGAATACAGCAAGTAATAACAAAGTTGCCAATGGAATAAAACACTGATTCTTTACTATTTTCATAAAAAAGCTGGATGCACTTGATTTTTTTGCTTCATTTGTCTGCATTTTATTTGTCACCTCCGGCAATCGTACTCATTACCTTGTTCTGATTTAAGTCTGCTCCCGAAAGCTCGCCTACCACCTTACGGTCTCTCATAACAACCAGGCGGGAACAGGTACGTATCATTTCATCTAATTCGGAAGAAATAAATGTAACACTCATTCCTTCGGATGCCAGTTTCAATACCAGTTTCTGGATATCAATCTTGGTACCGACATCAATACCACGAGTCGGCTCATCCAGAATCAGATATTCCGGATGTGTGAACAGCCATCTTGCCAGAATTACTTTCTGCTGATTACCACCGGAAAGTGATTTAATCGGGGTATCCTTTGATGCTGTTTTAATACTCAGAAGTTTGATATATTCATCTGCCACTTTGTTTGCTTCTGCTTTGGAGAATGGTTTAAAGAAACCTCGCAGTACCTGCTGTGCCAGGATAATATTATCTCGAACGGAAAGATCCCCTATAATTCCGTCATTCTTGCGGTCTTCCGGTAAATATGCAATGCCGTTTTTCATAGCATCAAGCGGTTTTGAAATTTTCACATTTTTACCATTCATTTTTACCGCTCCACCAAGCACTCTGTCTGCACCGAAAATAGCACGGACACATTCGCTTCTTCCGGAACCAAGCAGACCGGTAAAGCCGTTTACTTCACCTTTATCAATGTGGAAATCAAATGGTTTGATACCTGCATCACTGACAAGTCCTTCTGCTTCCAGTACCGGTACTGCTCCTTTTTCTTTGGTATATTCCTGCTGTTCACCCTTGATATCAGATAAATCATCCAGTTCTTTTCCAAGCATCTTAGAAACAAGCTGTACACGCGGAAGTTCTTTAATCGGATATTCTCCTACCAATTTACCATCTCGCATAACGGTAATTCTGTCACATACCTCATACACCTGATCTAAGAAATGTGTAACAAATATAATTCCAACGCCTCTTTCCCTCAAATCACGCATAAGCTTGAAAAGTTTTGCAACTTCCTGCTCATCCAGGGAAGAAGTCGGTTCATCCAAAATTAAAACTTTACAATCCATATCAACTGCTCGTGCAATTGCTATCATCTGTTGAACTGCTATGGAACAGCTTTCCAACTGCTGTGTCGGTTTTGCCGGTATATCTAATGATTTCAGAATTCTATCCGTTTCCGTATTCATTTTTTTCCAATTCTGATATACCCCCTCTGTTCTGCCGATAAACATATTTTCTGCAACAGACAGATTAGGACATAAGGTAATTTCCTGATATACGGTACTGATTCCAAGCCGTTGTGCATCCTGTGGCGAATGAATTGCCACTGCACCTTCTACTCCATCTAAGAAGATTTCGCCTTCCTCTTTTCCATAAACTCCGGTTAAAACTTTAATTAACGTTGATTTTCCGGCACCATTTTCGCCCATCAACGCATGTATTTCCCCTTTACGCAACGTGAAATCTACTCCTTGCAAAGCATGTACACCGGGGAAAATTTTATGAATGTTTCTCATTTTTAATACAATATTATCTTCCACGCCTCGGCACCTCCCATTTTTACCATCGGATTAAAGAAAATGCGGCGCAGCCTGAAATTTTTAACATATGCTGCGCCGCGCTTTTTCCAGTAATTCAAATAACGACTTTATTTAGATACCATAAATATTTACATCATCCTGTGTAATTGTTTCAGCATCGAAACCTTTTTCATCCATGATGATTACTTTTTCAGAAATTGTTTCTCCTGCTTCCAGTTTCTTAATAACTTCATCAATGTAAGAAGCCTGGAATGGGTTACACTGACCATCATAGTTCCAGTTCTGAGCTAACAGTTCTTCTAATGCCCATTTGTTACAGTCAAATCCCATAACAATAACGTCTTTGCCTACACCATGAGAGATGTTTGCTTTATCAAGAGCTGCAACAGCACCTTTCGCCATATCATCATTTTCTGCATAAATAACATTGAAGGATTCACCGGAATCAATTACAGACTGAACAATCTGCTGTGCTTTTTCTGCATTCCACTCAGCTGTCTGCTGTGTAACAAGTGTCCAACCATCAGAAGCTACTGCTGCATCCAATGCACCGGAACGTCCCTGCTGTGCTGCGGAACCCATAACACCCTGAAGGTGAATAATCTTGTATTCAGAAAGTCCCTGCTCCTTTAACCAGTTAACTGCTGTTTCACCTTCTTTATCCATATCAGATACGATGGATGCTTCATAAAGGCTTTCGTCTGCATCAATAGTACGGTCAAATAAGATAACTCTTACGCCGGCATCCTGTGCATCCTGAAGAACGGAATCCCAACCAGCTGTATCAGCTGCGGAAAGAAGAAGATAATCTACACCGTCCTGAATAAATTTCTGTGCTGCTGTAATCTGTTCGTCATTTTTAAGGCTGTATGCAAAAGATGCATCATATCCGTTTTCTTCTGTAAACATTGCTTTCAGGTCTTTATCATTTGCTGTACGATATCCGGATTCATTTGGATCATTGTTAATGATACCTACTTTAATTAACTCACCGGATGCTGCAGGAGCTTCCTCTGCTGTGTCTTCTGAAGCAGCTGCTTCTGTTGCTGTATCCTCTGTGGATGCTGTTGCTTCTTCACTGCTTCCACAACCGGTTGCTAAAGCTGCTACCATCGCTGTACTAAGTAATACACTTAATAATTTCTTTTTCATTTTGTTTCCTCCTTTGAAATACTTCCCTCTTTTATTTTTTTGAAAATGTGTAAGTCCGTTTTGTTTCGTCCTTACAAGTCAAACTTTAACAGAGTATATGACTCGCTTCAATCGGATATTCGTCATTTTGACGAGTTTGAACGGTTTGAATAATACAAATTTTGTGCTATAATATGCAAATCCAATACAAATTTTACATTTGTATCAAAAATTTACTATTTTGAAATATTTTGGTTGGATTTTTTACGATATGATGATTTGTTACACCGAAAAAATAGGCCTTTTTTCATAGACATTTTTTCTACTTCATTTAAAAAAAGGCAAAATTTTTCATTTTTCATTCCAAAGAGATTAAATTTTTTATATTAGAAATTTATACGTTTTACTTTTTATGACGTAAATTTATGATATTTTTGTTCAAAAAAATTATGGAGAATTACTATGAATATTAAATACAAAGAGATAGCCATTCAATTATCACACGAATTATCATCCTATTTGAACCAAGGTATTAATCGCCTTCCAACAGAGAAAGATTTATGTGAAAGATTTCAGGTCAGCCGTCAGACAATACGTCAGGCACTTATGCTATTGGAGGAAGCGGGACTCATTACCAAAAAGCAAGGCAGCGGTTCCTATATTACCGGTCTGTCCTCCGATAGGTCCCAAAACAAAATTGCCATTTTATTATCCTCGGAGACAGAATATATTTTTCCGGCTCTGCTAAATGACTTGAAAACAATGCTTACCAAAGAAGGGTACTCTCTTTCTATTTATATTTCCCATAACCGAATTGATTATGAACGCCTTGTTTTGCAATCCTTAATCAATGAACCACCGCGCGGATTGATTGCAGAGCCTTCCCGTTCTGCTCTTCCCACACCGAATTTTGACTTATATGAGAAACTTTCTGCCATTGGCACACATATTGTTTTCTTTCATGGCTATTATTCCAATCTGCCGCCGGCTCTTTATGTCAAAGACGACAACTATAACGGTGGCTTTTTATTAGGACAATATCTGTTGGAACAACGCCATAGAAAAGTTGCGGGTATCTTTCAGCTTGACACCATTCAGGGGCAGGAACGACATCTGGGATTTGTCCGTGCTATGATGGATGCTGAACGCTATGTAAATGACGATTCTATCTGCTGGTTCACAACCCAGGATTTGTGTCTTTTAGAAAAAAAACAGGATACCCGGTTCCTGGTAGATTTTATCCATCAGAAACTGGAATCCTGTTCTGCAGTTATTTGTCACAATGATGAAATTGCTTATTGGCTTATCAAAGAACTTTCATATATGAACATTCAAGTACCGGATGACATCAGCGTAGTAAGCTTTGACAATAGCTATCTAAGCGAGCTTTCTACGCCCCGGCTGACTTCGTTAACACATGAACCTCATGAAATGGCATCTGCTGCTGTCTCTCTGCTTTTAAAGAAAATGCAGGGACAGAATGTTTCCTCCATGCAGATTCCCTGGCAGCTTGTGAAACGCAACAGTGTAATGGCGGAACCGGAGTAATCCTTTTATGGATTCTCCTCTTCCTTACCACCCCGGTATTCTCGTGGCGTACACCCCTGTGTCTTCTTGAATACAAAACTAAAGTAGTGCGGATTCTTATACCCTACGGCCAGCGCAATTTCACTGGTACGCATATCGGTTTCCTGTAAAAGTTTTCTGGCCTTCTCCATACGTTTCTCTGTCACATATTCGACAAAGGTCATCTGCATTTCCTGACTAAACATAGCACTGAAATAATTAGGACTGACTTCCATAGAATCTGCCATCTCATTTAAAGAAAGACTTTCCCGCATATAATTTTCTTCAATATACGCCAATGCTTTCTTTAACGTTTTCTTACCTTGATTTGCATTCTCTCTATCTCGGAAATTAATAGCTCCAGTTAATACTTCTTCCATATACTTCTGCATATTCTCAGCACTAATTTCCATTTTTTGAGCATAATCCAGATTTATATTCTGTAAAAACTCTTCCTGCGTTACTCCTAAACTTTCCACATAAGCAAGTGCTGTAAAGCGTACATTCAAAAGAAGATAGTCCCAGAATAATTTTGAATTTAATGCCTGACTGATTCCGTTTATAAAATTAGAAACAAATTCCTGCACTTCTTCTTTCTGCCCATTCGCAAGAAAACCCTTCATCAGTTCCGGATTAATTTTGGAAGTATCTACGGTTTCTAATGCTCCTTCTTCACTTGCCGTAGTCAGATTCGATATCATATCCTCTGTCAAAATATGCTTCGAAGGCTCAAAGAAACGATAACTGAATATATGATTCAGATTTCGGTAACAATCCGCAAGAAGACTGAAACGCTCTACCGGTCTGCCAACTGCTGCATACCAGTCTAAATCTGTCTCATACTTCTGGCAAATCTGTTCAACGTTTTCCAGACATTTCCCGGTTCTCTCTGCTACATTCTCCGGTTCTCCTTTTATCATAACACCATAGGTATTCACGTTCCATCGAAAGACCAGATAATGTCCTGAGAAACGCAGTAAAAAACGCATCAGTTCTTCATAACATTTCTGACATTCTTCTCCGGCATTTTCCCGGTCTTTCTTTTCCTGCACCGTAATCAATCCAAGATTATAACAAGGTGCATTAATATCCAGAGAATGTTTCTGTGCCTCTTCATATATTTCCTGAACCGATAACTGTCCCGCAAACACTTTTTCAAAAAAGTTACGAAGAAAGAACTGCTCGTATTCATGCATATCATCCTGATATTTATTCAGATAATTTTTCTGTTCCTGTTCAGACTCTATTTTCTCTTTAATTTCTGTTAATGCTTTTTGTAAAGTTCTTCGGGTTATCGGTTTGAGCAAGTATTGTTCCACACCCTCTTTAATTGCCTGTCGCGCATACTCGAAATCATCATAACCGCTGATAATGATAATTTTCATTTCCGGAAATTCCTGTCCTACAATATGACTTAATGACAAGCCATCCATAAAAGGCATTTTAATATCGGTAATTAAAACATCCGGTCTGGTTTTCCGGATTAAAGGCAATGCCATTTCACCATCGCTTGCTTCCCCCACAAACTGATAACCAAACTGTTGCCAGGGAATATTATCCCTAAGTCCTTCTCTGACTACACTTTCATCCTCTACCAAAAATACTTTTAATGCCATATCGCATCCCCCATTTGCATCCTGGTTAATAAGTCCTTGTATCCAGATATTGTTCTACATTCTCCGGTGTAAAAACCTGCTCCTCTACAATATTTTCCTTCCTTACCGGTTCTCCGTTTTCCAATTTCCGGATAATATCAACAATGTAATCTCCCTGCTCCGGATTACATTCTACATCTACATTAATAATTCCATGCTGCACAAGTTCCAAAGCCTCATGTACTGCATCAAAAGAAACCACAATAACATCCCCATCCACTCCTGTTGTAATTCCATTCGCTTCCAGAGCTTTCAGCGCACCAAAGGTCATATCATCATTCTGAGAAACAACTACATCAATATCTTGATATTTCTTGATAAACTCATCCATCACTTCTTCTCCTTTGGCGTTTGTGAAGTCAGCCGATTTCTGCTCCAGAATACGCCAATTAGGATGATTTGCCGCAACAGACTCAAACCCTATCGTCCGCCCGAGCTGCACAGATGCTTCCGGTGTTCCCTGCAACACAACAATATTGATGGACTCATCTTCTCTTTCTGCTTCCTCCAGATAACCTTCCAGCCAGATACCTGCCTTTTCACCTTCTCCTTCTGCATCCGAACCAATCCATGTCGTATAAAGAGATTCGTCTTCGACCACTACTTTTCTATCGACCAAAATTACAGGAATTCCGGCATCCTTCGCCTCCTGCAATACGGTTTCCCATCCGTCTTCTGTAACTGGTGAAAATACAATATAATCCACTCGCTGCGAAATAAAACCGCGAATCGCTTTAATCTGATTTTCCTGCTTCTGTCTGGCATTATTAAATTCCAGAAAAAAACCATTCTCTCTTGAAAATGCCTTCTGAATTGATGCCGAATTAGCAGTTCTCCATACCGATTCACTTCCAATCTGAGAAAAACCTACTACAATTAAATCTTCTTCCTCGTCCGAAGATGTCTCTAAATCATCTGGCTGCGCCGTCACATCGCCAAACGGTCCGCATCCTGCCAAAAGTCCTGATGTACAGACACATATAACTGCTACTGACAGAAGTCGTTTCCACCACCTATTCTTCATGCGCACCTCTTTCCGAAGAGTCTGCTATTTGCTGTGCCGAAATAACAACCTGCACTTTTGTTCCCTCTCCCTTTTTGGACATAATTGTCATACCATATTCCATTCCGAAATTCATACGGATTCTTTCATTCACATTAGCTAATCCAAAACCGGATTCTGTTTCCTTGCATGGTCTGGTAATTTCTTTCTGCAAACGCTCCAGTTCTTCCGGTTCCATGCCAACGCCATTATCCTCTACCAGAAGACAAATTTTGTTTTCTCCTTCTTCTTGTATCATAGAACCGCTAATTGTTATTTTTCCCTTTGCACGCTTATACTTAATACCATGATACAAAGCATTCTCCACTAACGGCTGCAACGTCAGTTTCAATATCTTATAAGGATATAGCTGCGGGTCTATGGCAATTTCATAATCCAGAATATCGTGGTAACGTACCTGCTGTATCTCCAGATAACTGCGGATATGGAGTTCTTCTTCTTTTATCGAAATAAATTCCTGTCCATGACTGAGCACCAGACGGAAAAAAGCGGACAGCGACATTACCATATCCACTGCCTGTTCCGACGAGTTACCTTCAATCAACCAAACAATGGTATCCAATGTATTATAAAGAAAATGCGGATTTATCTGCTCCTGTAGTAATCGAAGCTCGGCATATCGCATTTTACGCTCATCTTCTTTAATCTGGTTTACCATGATTTCCAAATGCTCTGACATTTCATTAATACTTTCCGTAAGCTGAGATACTTCATCTTTGGTAGTCGTTTCTGCCCGAACCGAAAAATCGCCTTCAGAAATCTGCTTCGTTACATCGCATAATTTTCGTATCGGCTTCGTAATACTGTCGGAAAGAACCACCGCCACAATGACCACACCTACAATAATGACAAGCAGAACTACCAACCATATGATAATGAATTGCTGTACCCGGCTGTTTAACTGCACTTTCAGATTTTCAATACTTTGTGTCTGATAATATATGTAATACTGAATATCATCCTGAATCAGCTCCGTCAGAATATAAATATTGTTATCCAGCATTTCTATATTCTCATCATAACGGCTTCCTTCGTCCAGATTAACTTTAATATCATCTACCCTGTCTTCCAGCGTATCAATGTTTCGAAGAAGTCTTTGTAGCCACGACTTACTTTCCTTGTCCGTTGTAATCTGCATCAGAACACTGAAATCTTCCCGTAATTCATCAATCAGTTCATATGGATTCTTTAAACTATCATCCTCCTGAATCGTGTCAAAAGTTACCGCACCTACTACAAGCTTATAAAGACTTTCATCCATCTCATTTTTGAAGTTCAGGTTGTAGCTGTTTGCAATCGTCATATTACTGACAATTTCATCATAAGAATTGCTGTAATTGTTTAAAGAAAAGATAAGATAAACCGTAACACAAATAAGAGGTAACGCCGTGATAAAAACAAGCAACATCAATTTATTTCGCAAGGAATATTTATTCATGTATTTTACCCCTTTCCATATTGCACTTTTGTGCAAATTAGTGTACTATAAAACAATAAATTACTTCATTTTATTAAAATTGACAAAGAAAGGACATGGTGTGCAGAATGAAATTTTCTCTGTTTCATAAATTAACAAATTACATCTGCAAGGATACCGGTGAAAAAAATGAATCACCTAAACTTATCATGGTAATTCGTATCCTGATTTTATCCATGTTATTTTATATTGCAATAAATAGTATAATCTATATCAGTATTTTAAACAATACCGTAATCGCCATTTTGCTGGCATCCTTTTTGATTTTCCTCGGCTGTTTTATTCTGTCCTATCATCAGAAAACATCCTCCATTGTTTTCATGCTGAATATCGGAATGATTATGTGGATATTCATGAATGTAACCTACTTCGGTTGGAATACAGGTGTACAGCATTTTATTATCGTTCTGCTTGTACTCTGCTTCTTTTCCGGCTATTCACAATATGGATTTAAGGTTTTTTATGCAATAGCCTTATGTGCTTTTCGTATTTATCTGTTTTTCCTGTGTCAGAACAAAACTTCTGTTGTGGCTTTAGATACCACATTGAATGACATTTTACAGATTACAAATATGGTTGTCATTTTCTGGTGTGTTTCTGTTATTGCCTATGTTTTCAGCAAAGATTCTCAGAATCTGGAAAGCAAGCTTGTAGAATACAACAATCAGTTAATGAGTCAGGCTAATACTGATGCCTTGACTGGTCTCTATAATCGTCGAAAAGCAACAGAATATATGACACAGATGCTTCGCCCTACCAATACATCCTGTTCCTCCGTTTGTATCTGTGATATTGATTTCTTCAAAAAAGTAAACGACAAATATGGGCATGATATTGGTGATGTTGTATTACAGAAGATTGCCCAGACTATGAAAACCACAATGGAAGACAAATGCTTTATCGCCAGATGGGGCGGTGAAGAATTTCTTCTTGTTTTCCCGAACAGTAATGGCGATGAGGCCAATTTCCTGTTAGAAGGACTTCGAAATAAGATTAAAGCACTGAGAATAAATAGTGGCTCAGAAATCTTCGGCGTTACAATGACCTTCGGTCTTGCCGAATATGATTTTAATACAAATATTGATTCTATTATCAAAGAAGCGGATGAAAAATTATATATTGGTAAAGAACATGGACGTGACCAGATTGTATATTAACAGATTCCATGTCATGACCTAAGACTTTTCAACATATATTATGTTAAAAGAACCAGAAACAGGTCGTTCCTTTGAAAAAGAAACTTACTTTCAAACAATGGATAGGAGCAATGATGTTATTGCTCCTTTTTATCTTATTAACCATCTTTCTTTATAATCAACTGCATGAAGATTCCCAATTTGAAAAATTTACAACAAAATTTTTTCAGGATGAACTCAGTTCTAATCCCATTCATTTGCATTACACTTTAGCCGATGCCTCTGCTTATGGCATCGACGAATCCACACTTACGCTTCCTGTTTATACCGCAAATCAGGCACTGGAAGAAACCGACAAACTGGATCAGACTATTGCCACATTAGAAGCATTTCATCCGGAAAAATTATCCAGCAATAATCAATATACTTATGTTCTGCTTATGTCTTACCTGAAAACTGCCAGAAATTGTGCTTCTTATCTTTATTTTGAAGAGCCCCTTTCTCCTTCCTCTGGTATTCAGTCAGAATTACCTATCCTATTGGCAGAATATCGTCTTTCCTCGGTAAGCGATATTGAAAATTACCTCTCGATTCTGTCACAGATACCGGCTTATCTGGAAGGTATTGTTCTTTATGAACAGGAAAAAGCCAATTATGGTCTTTTTATGTCAGATACGGCTGCCGACAAAGTAATTGAACAATGTAGTGCTATAATGAATCCCGCCGATTTAGAATCCGGCGAACATTTTCTGGAAGTAACCTTTGAAATCAGACTGGAAAAGCTGATGGAACAGCAAATCATAAACGAATCCGAAGCACTTGCCTGGCAGTCCGAAAATGAAAGACTACTACTTACTGTCGTTGCCCCTGCTTACGACAGGCTTGCTGATGAATTAACTTTATTAAAAGGCAGTGGAACCAATTCAGAAGGACTTTGCCATTTCCCGGACGGACAGGAATATTACGAAGAATACCTGCATCTGACTACCGGTTCTTATCGTAGTGTTTCTGAAATGAAATCCATGCTTTCAGAAAATTTCGGACAAAATTACACTGCCTTACTTACTTTACTGAAACAATATCCGGCTTTACAGAGTTCGCTTTACACCGAAAGTTCTGTCTTAACCTCTCTTGCACCGGAAGCAATGTTGGAAAAATTACAAAACATTATCATGGAAGATTATCCAGCAATTCCTTATGCCAAAAAGGAAACTGCTTCTTATACCGTAAAATATGTGGATGAATGTCTGGAAGAATATACCGCACCTGCTTTTTATCTTCTTGCACCAATTGACGATACCAGTCAGAATACCATTTATATTAACAGGCAGGATACCGAAGAAGGTCTATCTCTTTTCACCACACTGGCTCATGAAGGTTATCCCGGACATCTGTACCAGACTGTTTACAGCCGACAATATCTGCAAAATCAAAATGCCAATCCGGTGCGAAATATTCTGCATTATGGCGGTTATGTGGAAGGTTGGGCAATGTATGTGGAATTAAACTCATATGACTTTGCCATACAGCTATTAGAAGAAGAACAGGAAACTACACAGGTCTTATATCAAGCAGAAAAACTTAACCGACAAATCCAATTGTGCCTGTACTCTTTGTTAGATATTGTTATTCATTACGAAGGTGCTTCTTATGACCGTGTTTATGACATTCTTTCAACTGTTGGATGCACCAACGAGCAGACCGTGCATGCCATTTATGATTATATTGTAGAAGAACCCGGAAATTATTTAAAATATTATCTGGGCTATCTGGAAATTGAAACATTAAAAAACCAGGCAGAAACTGCCTGGGGTGAATCTTATACTTTGTATGCTTTTCATAGCTTCCTGTTAAACAACGGTCCTGCCGATTTCAGGACACTGTCCCGGCTGTTGCCGATTACGATACCAAATAATCAGTCATCTTTGCAATTAGATAAAAAAAACTGATTTATACGACTGAGAGCTTTCTCCAGCACCTGCTTTTCTTCTTCTGACAGTTCTTCTACTATTGTGGCTATCATCTGTTCGTGAAAACGCTTGTGATGGAGAAATGCCTGATTTCCTTTTTCAGTCAAAGAAACCAGAACAACTCTTCTGTCTTCTTCGCTGCGAACTCTTTCTACATAACCTTTTTTCACTAAGCTATTAATAGAAATCGTTAGAGTTCCCGTCGTAACACGCAGTGCTTTTGCCACTGTCGTCATGTTCTTCTGTTCTCCCATGCCGATAGCTTCCATGACATGCATATCATTCGTCGTCACATCTTTATATTCTTCTGTACGAATTGCCTGTTCCTCAATCGCATTGATATTCCGGAACAGTTTTACCAGCACTTCATTCAGTGCGTTATTGATATCCATATTGACTCTCCATCCATATTATCTGCCCCCATTCTAGCAAATAATACTTTGAGAGTCAAATATTTTGATTACTTATTCAATAGATTTCAGCGATTCTGCCATATTTATCTTCTCCAATTTGAACTGCATCAATCCATTTACAAACATTGCGAAGACAAATGTTAACACAAAGCTCCACACATAACTGATTGGCGCCACATAGGTTTTGAAGGATACCATATCAATCCGAATTTGATACATAATAAACCAATGCAGCCACTTTCCAAGTAACAGACCAATCGCGGCTCCGATACCGGTAAGCATAATGTTCTCGCGGAACACATAATCTGCCGTTTCTTTCGCATAAAATCCTAATACCTTAATCGTGGCTATCTCACGGATTCGCTCTGTAATATTGATATTCGTAAGATTGTAAAGCACGATAAAAGCAAGCGCACCGGCGCACAAAATGACAAGTGCAACAATATAATTCATACTGGTTAACATGTTGCCGATTCGGCCACGCATATCTTCGGTAACAGATACCGAAAGTACATTATCATAATCAGATGCCTTTGCCGATGCTTCATGTACATCGATACCCTCTTTTACAATGGCAAAAGCACTCTTATATTCCGGCTCTTTGCCAAGCTGAGTTGCGTAAGTTTCTCTGTTCATGTAAACATAATTATAAACAAAGTTCTCACAGATACCGGAAATTGTTACGGTCATCTGGTTCATATCATTATCCCTAAGTATAACTTCATCGCCAATCTGAATTCCTAACGTTTCTGCCGTTTTAGCCGTAATAACAGCTTCACCCACCTGCGGATAAGAAATCGGTTCTCCGTCTTCCGTATGCAAATCCAAAAAAGTGCTGATTTCTTCGCTATTCTCCGGTATCTCCAGATACATGGATTTGGTCTGTCCTGCAAAATCCAGATCCACACTTTCTTCCAATCTGTATGCCATCTCTTCAAAAATTTCCAACGACTCTTCTTTCAAAGCGATTCTTTCTTCCTCTGTCATCGGATCAGCAAAAGTCAGCCCAATATCGAATATCTGAATCTGGCTATATTGCTGGTCTGCAATGTTTGCAACCGAATCTTTGATACCAAAACCGGCCACAAGCAATGCCGTACATCCACTAATACCCAGAATCATCATAAAGAAACGTTTTTTATAACGAATCATATTTCGGAAAGAAACTTTATGTAAAAATTTCATCCGGCTCCAAATAAAAGTAATATATTCTAAGAAAATTCTCTTTCCATTCTTGGGTGCTTTCGGACGAATCAGATTCGCCGGTGCACTAATCAATTCATATCGACAGGAAAGATATGCCGTTCCTACGGAACAAAGCAAGGCTGCTATTAACGAAATGACTGCAAGTATTCCGTCAAAAAGATAATATAGCTGTCCCATATCATACATGATACTATAACCAGTCCAGATTGTCTTCGGGAACAACCATGTTCCCCCAAAAAATCCGGCAATCGCACCGACTACTGCTGCACTTCCGGCATAGAAAATAAATTTTCCCATAATTGCCGCATTACTGTAACCAAGTGCTTTCAAAACACCTATCTGCGTTCTCTGTTCTTCCACCATACGATTCATAGTCGTCATACAAATCAGCGCTGCAACTAAGAAAAAGAACATCGGGAAAACATCGGCAACCGCTGCTACAATATTGGCATCGCTCTCAAAACAAGCGTAACCCACATTTGTATTTCTGGTAAGAACATAATAATCAGGTTCCTCCAGATCATCCAGCTCCGCCTGCGCATCATCTAACTCTAGCTGCGCGTCATCAATTTTGACTTGGGCATCGGCTACCTCCTCTTCAAACTCTGCTTTGGCATCATTATATTCTTTTCTGCCTTTTTCCAGATCTTCCTTCGCCTGCTCCAGTTCCTCTTTACCGGAAAGCAACTCTGCTTCCTTTGTAGAAATCTCTTCTCTGGCTGTTTTAATCTGTTCTTTTCCCATCTGAATCTGCATCAGACTCGCCTGATACTGCTCCGGCGGCATCATGCCTTCCATTGCCAGCAGCTGTGTTTCCTGTGCAAGTAATTCTGCTTCCTGTGTATCTAATGTATCTTTTGCATTCTGGATTTCTACCTTGCCATCTGCAATTTCTTTTTCATGGTCTGCAATTTCCTGCTCGCCATTTTCAATCTCTTCCAGTGCATCGGCCAATTCCGTTTCTGCCTCTGCCGATTTATCATCTAATTCCATCTGCGCATCATCTAACTCTGCCTGCGCATCATCCAGTTCTGTCTGCGCATCGTTAACAAGCTCTGTGTACCTTGCCATGACAACTTCTTCTGTTTTATCTTCTACTCCATCTTCTGTGGCATCAATATAATCATTGTATTCATCTGATAAAACATAATACTTTTCTTCCATTGTCACGAATACTTCTGTCATGTATTCACTGTCAAAAGAAGCAAGTGGCACATAAATATAGCCATTTACTTTACCATCACCGATAGAAGATGTTCCTCTTTCAAAATTGATATAATAAGGAGAACGTACTAGACCAACTACCGTAAAAGTGCGCTTACCAAACATATCAAGTGTATCTTCGTCATTGTTCTCAGTCACAGTGACGGTTGAACCAATCACACTCTCATCAAATACACCGGAATCTAACACACACTCATCTACACTTTCCGGCATTCTTCCTGCTGTCACTACTATTTTATTAATCGTTTCCGGAACCGCATGAATCTTATAAACAACTTCATTTCCTTCATCAATGGAACAAAGTGCATCCAGTGAAATCGTTCCTTCAATATCTGCTATGCCTTCCATTTCTGACAGCTTATCTACATCTTCCTCGGTAAAACCAATCGTTGATAAGAGACGATAATCAAAAAAATTCTGTTCTTCCAGATAACGGTCCAGCGTTTCGATCATTGCAGGCTTAGTAACTTTTAATCCGGCAAAAAAAGCAACACCTAACATAACGATTGCAAGGATTGCCACATATCGACCCAGACTTCCCTTTATTTCCCTAATGGATGTTTTAATCATTGCGTTTTTCATTCTTTTCTACCACTCAATCTCTTCTACCGGAACAATATGGTCATTCATTTCCACCTTACGAATGGTTCCGCTTTTCACAGTAATTACCCGATCCGCCATAGCCGTAAGCGCCTGATTATGTGTAATAACAACTACTGTCATACCCTCTTTGCGGCAAGTATCCTGCAACAATTTTAAAACTGCCTTACCGGTATTATAATCCAACGCACCGGTCGGCTCATCACACAACAAAAGTTTTGGATTTTTTGCAAGTGCTCTTGCAATCGCTACTCTCTGTTGCTCACCACCGGATAACTGCGCCGGGAAGTTTCCGGCACGATCTTTTAATCCAACCATCTCAAGCACACTCATAGCATCTAACGGATTCTTGCAAATCTGTGCCGCCAGTTCCACATTCTCCAAAGCAGTCAGATTCTGCACTAAATTATAGAATTGGAAAACAAATCCAATATCATGTCTGCGGTATGTAGTCAGCTTCTTTTTGTTATAAGCGGAAATTTCTTCTCCATCCAGAAGAACCTGTCCATCCGTAAGGCTGTCCATTCCTCCTAAAATATTCAGAATCGTTGTTTTTCCGGCACCTGAGGCTCCAACAACAACACAAAATTCTCCTTTTTCAATGGTAAAATTAACATCATTTAATGCCTCGATATCTACCTCACCCATATGATATGTTTTGCTTACATTTTTAAATTCTACAAACGCGCTCATGCTTGTCTCCTTTTCCTTCACTCATCCATCATACTGTCCAGATATCCTCTGTCCCAGAGCAGAATTTTCAATTTCTTGGCAGCCTCAACCGCCGGTGTGGTAAAATACTGATTCGTCATAACCGCACCTACCATCCGGTCATAATAATCTCTTCCGGCATATGCCTGTTGTACGGCATCTACTCCTACCGGCATAGCATATCTTTTACATTGAATGGCATAAGTCACACCATCCTTTTCTGCCAAAATATCAATTCCGTAATCGCCGCTTCCACGAGTCACTTCCACATCAATAAAACCCTTTTTCTCCAAAAGATCTGCGCAGAAATATTCAAAATCGTGCCCTTCCATCTCATCAATCGCACCACTTCGTCTACTTCTCTGATATCCGGCAACACAATATTTTATCAGAAAAAAAATACCGACACACAAACATATCACTATGATAATGGCCAGTATCATCCACAAATTGTTTATGTTATTGTTCATGTTATTTTCCATGTAATTATCTACTGTTCCTTTCCCCCACATGGGCTTATTTTAGCACACGTGCACCTTCTCTGGAATATCCAGAGTCTAAAAAATTTATAAACATTTTGTAGCTTTTTCCAGCTTATCTTACAAATAATTACATTATTTGTGCAAGAATAATACTGGCAATCACACCTGTAAGCGTAGTCAAAATAGCACCCGTAAGCGTATATCGGGTTTTCGTTACTTTTGCCGCCATATAATAAACCGACATAGTATAAAACACTGTTTCCGTACAACTCATCATAATTGAAGTTGTCATACCAATCAACGAATCCGGTCCGTGCTCTTTGAAAATATCTAATACCAGACCGGTTGCTGCCGATGAGGAAAACATCTTAATTAAAATAAGAGGAACCAGTTCCGAAGAAATTCCAATTTTATCTGTCACAACAGAAACAATACTCCCTAAGAACTCCAGAAATCCGGAAGCGCGCAATACTCCTACCGCCACCATTAAACCAATGAGTGTCGGCATAATCTGGATTACTGTATGGAAACCGTCTTTTGCCCCTTTGATAAAATCTTCGTAGACCTTCGTTTTGGTTGCCAGTCCATACGCTATAATATAAAAAATAATTACTGGGATAATAATATTAGAAAAATGAGTAAAAAGCTGCGTCATAAGAAATGCCTGCACAAATTCCCTTTCTAGAATTTATGCAGGCGCATTTTATTTTATACTACCTTTTCTCTTTTCAAAAAAATCATCAATGGATTGAATAATCTGTGCCGATTCCATTGTTTTAAGCAGATATCCTTCCGGTTTCAAAGACATAACATTCATAACACTTTCTTTGTCACTTTTGCTCGTCAGGAAAATAACCGGAACATTGGAAAATTCCATTTCAGAACGAATCATTTCAAGTGTCTGTTTTCCATCACAAACAGGCATCTCATAATCAAGAAGAATCAGATCCGGCTGGTTCATTGCCAGATATTTGATTGCCATTGCTGCTGAATTTGCGAGAATAACCTGATACTTATCCTCCAGCCATCCTTTTACATTACGAAGCATGGCACCGGAATCATCTACTACAAGAATTTTCTTTTTGTTGTGTTTTCCTTCCTTTTTGATGTAATTGTCCAACACACTTACAATTTCTTTTACATTAACCGGTCTTAAAAATTTCTGGCCGATAATATCCTTCGGTATTGTGTTCTCCACAACGGCAATCTGATCCGAATCTCCAATCAAATAAATTGGTACATCCTCTTCAATTGCTCTGTCTTTCAAATAAACAAGTGTCTGTATATTCTCCAAAACCACTTCATCCACATATACGAGCACTGCACTGAGGGATTCTTTCACTTTATTGATTTCATCTGCATCAGAATTTACTTTCATTGCATGATACCCCAAATCTTTCAGTTGCTGAGCAATGGATGTAATAATATAGCTGGTTGACTCTGAGACTACCAAAATATTCTGTACATTTTTTTCCATTTCTATCTCCCTTTCAATATATGTATTTTACTCCATTTTCTGTAACGTTTGAACCATTTTTTCAACAGTTGATAAAATTTCTTCCATAGCTACATCTGCTGCATAAGCACGAAGTTCTTCCATCATAGAAACACATTCCTGCGGAAGCTTACAATTCTCCAATTCTTTCACTGCTGCATCTACCGCATCCAGATCAAAATTGTCCGTGGCTTCCTTTATCGTTGTCAGAAGCTCTATTATATTATCCGCAGAAACTTCCTTTTTCTCCTGCTCCCTCGCCATTCCGTATGGTTTTAAAACGGATTTGTAACTTCTATACAACTCTAACATTCCCGGTGTTTCTGCTTCCAAAACTTCTCTGTTTTGCGCATTGCCCATCTGTTCCAGGCGATAACACCATTCAGACAGCTTCATGGCACCTATCATCCTTGCTGTATTTTTCAATGCATGTACTTCGATAGTATAATCCCGAAGCAATCCATCTGCCAGACATTTTTCCATCTTAGAAGATTTCATATCAATCAGTTTATAGAAATCGCCCAACAGACTTGTAAATAACTCTCTATTACCCGAGTTTTTAATACCTTCTGCAACATCCAGACCTTCTATTTCCGGTAACTCTTCCGTTATCTCCTGTTCTACCGCTTCTTTCCCGGCAATTTCTAACACATCTGTTTCCCGAATCAACTCTTGCGGTAGCCATTTTCGAAGAACATTGCACATCTTCTGGAATTCTATTGGTTTCGCCACAAAATCATTCATGCCGGCTTCTCTAAACTCTTCCTGTGCATCCATCATGACATTGGCTGTAAGCGCCACAACCGGCAGGTTCTGATAATACTCGCCCAACAGACTTCGAATTCTTCTGGTTGTTTCCACACCATCCATAACTGGCATCATATGATCCATGAAAACGGCATGATACTTTGTTGTCTGAATTACTTCTAATGCCTGCATACCGCTTTCTGCTGTATCAATCTGAAGTTTTAACGGTTCTAACAACCCGATTGCTACTTTCAGATTCATTTCATTATCATCAACAATCAGAATTTTGGCTTTCGGTGCGGTAAAGTATTTCTTTTCCTCCTCCACATTGTCCTGTGTTAGTTCCTCATGATTTAATAATCGGCAGAAACTTAAACTATATAAAGGTTTATTGATTACTTTCGCATCTACATCATGGAAATTATAGCGCATCGGATTCTGCAAAATACAAATAGTAACACCTTTTTGCTGCATTTGTGCAAGCTGTGATCCACAGGTTTCATAAATCACTTCATCCACAAAGAAGTAATCCGGATATTTGGTAGTTCCTTCTTCTCCCTGCTAGTCAATCTCATCCTCATGCATGAAAATACAGCCATATTGTTCTGCCAACAATTTCACATGTTCAATAACGTACCGGTTCTGTGCAAGACCACTGATAACCGGAAGATCCTTTTTATCCTCTGGCAACTGCAAAGCTGCTGCCGGATTCTTTTCTACTACTTTCTGCTTAATGGTAAAATAAAACTCGCTTCCCAAGCCGTATTCACTCTTCACACCAATGGAGCCACCCATTAAATCCACCAGCTGACTACAAATAGCAAGACCAAGACCAGTGCCTTCCTTATTGCGGTTTTTCTGGGCATCCACCTGTTGAAAAGCCCCAAACAGCTTGTCCAGATCTTCCTCTCGGATACCCTGTCCGCTGTCCTTTACGCTAACAGATAATTCCACTTCCTGCTCTGACAACCATTTCATCTGAATTGTCAGCTTTACATAGCCCTCTTCCGTAAATTTCGCGGCATTATTCATTAAATTGATAATAATCTGTCTGACACGATTCGCATCACCACATAGTTTTCTCGGCAACTCTTTATCGATATCAAAAATCAGTTCTACATTCTTCTCTCCGATTCGGTTCAGAATAATCATCCCCAAATCGCTTAACATGGACATTGGCTCATAATTATCTTCCACAAGCTCCATCTTACCGGATTCTATTTTAGAAAAATCCAGAATATCATTGATAATCGCTAACAATGCATTACCTGAATTTTTGATATTATGCAGATATCCTTTCTGCTGCGCTGTCAGTTCCGTTCGAAGCAAAATATCTGTCATACCAACGATTGCATTCATAGGTGTACGGATTTCGTGTGACATGTTTGACACAAATAAAGATTTTGCCTGTGTCGCTTTCTCCACGTTAATTTTTTCTACACGAAGCTGTTCTATCAACAGACTATCCGGGCTTTCCAGTGTCAAATATATAGCAAAAATAATCAACGTAATTCCCATACCACTAATCAGAGAAAATGGATGCGTTGACTGATACAAAGCTACCAATAACTCAATAATAATGACAAGACCAATGCAATATCTTTTTTTCGGATGAATCCTTTTCCAGTTATTTATGAAAGACCAAATAATCATAACCATGTAAACCGCAATGGTAAGATATATCGCATTCGCCGCCGGTCCATAGGTATGAGCACCCTCTTCTTCTATTCGATAATAAAACGGCAACACCAAAATACCTACTACCAAAATAATAATAGGTATCGTATCAATCCGTAAAAACTTTCTGTTGTTTTTCATTTTTCCATTTTTTTCTGGTTTATTCTGTTTTATATCTTCTTCATCGGACATCAATCCAATATACCGATAAAAGAGGTAAAACACAATTGCCATTGAGGAGAAGAAAATTCGATGTGCAATATTGTTTACCCATATCGGCACAGCATCCATATTATAAACAAAGTAGAGTGTTATGCCATCAAATATAATATTGATAATTGCTGTAATCAAAAGTGCAGAAAAAGTATTATGCGCCGATGTTTTCACCCTTTTCGCCGAGAAAAAGATGGCCGCGATAAAAAACTGTATTAAGAAACACGCTATCTCCATTCGTATCATAATTATTTCCCCATCATTTGGCGCGCGTATTTGCGTGCCACGTTTTTTTGATTATTTCTCTATTATAGTTTCATATATTTCCCACAGATTGTCAAGGCAGCTTACCTTACTTTATTTACAGAGTCCACCTTGAATGTTCCTGATTTTATCAACATCAAAGTGCCCTTAAACTCCAGACTCAACATCTCTGATATTTCCTCTGGGGTAATTTGACACACCTTTCCTGCAACTAATACACAAATACCAAATGTATGAAGCCATACCTGTCGAAATAGCAATTCTGCTTCCTGTCTGTTTAAAACATAATCCTTCTGCATAATCTCAATACAAACTTCTACTGTATCGCCAAGTTCATCAATTAGCATAGAATAGGTCTGATTTCCATCATGTTCACGCATATATAATAATTGAAACAATTTCGGCTCTTTCATCGCAAATTCTATCATCTTAATTCCAACGTACTTGAATGCAGGTGTATAATTAACAGCATCATGAACATATGCCTCAAATTCCCGCATGGCAACTTTTCTTACTTCATTCTGCAATTCTTCCATGTTTTTAAATGCTGTAAAAATAGGCGAAGATGACGTTCCAAGTTCTTTGCCAAGCTCTCTGGCAACAACCGAATCAATCCCTTTCTTTCTTGCCATTTCAAATGCCTTGTTGATAATTTCTTCTCTTGTGTATTTTGCTTTTGGTGGCATTATGCTACAACCTCTCTTTTATATAACTTTGTTATGTAACATATGTTTTATTATATGGTAATAACCTTGGTTTGTCAATTTGTTTCAATATATTTCACTTGCCGAAATCGCGCTACCTTATTTTAACTCTCCTATTTCTTCCCCTTACAAAATATCACCGCTACCAGCGTGCTAATAAAGGTTGCTACTATCGCCGGAGCAATAATACTGGTAGGATTGACACTTCCGTACTGCTGCCTGTAAGCAATCATATTAACCGGAATCAGCTGCAAAGAGGAAATATTCAAAATCAGGAAATCACACATTTCCTTGGAAGCCCGGTGCTCACCGCTTGGATTTCCCCGTTCTTTCTCCAGATTCGAAAGTTCTTCCATTGCTTTAAGTCCTGCAGGAGTACATGCCCAGCCAAGTCCCAGAATATTTGCGATTAGATTCGTTGATATGTATTCTCTTGCCGGATGATTCTTTGGAATGTTCGGAAACATAAATGTGATAAAAGGAGAAATACCTTTCGTCATCTTGGCTATTAGTCCTGATTTCTGCGCAATTTCCATCAGGCCAACCCATAACGACATAACTCCAATCATGGTAATACATAACGACACCGATTCTCCCGCTGAATCAAGTGCCGCATTAGACACTTCTTCCAGATTTCCGGTAAGTGCTCCATAAATAATTCCAATAATAATCATAAAAGCCCAAATATAATTCAACATAATCTCATAAACAAAAAGCACGCCTATGAAATTCATATGCATGCTTTTTCTACTTCGTCTTGTTTATAATATATGATGTTTCTTTTCCAATAATAACAAATATTCTTTAACCGGAAGCCCGCAGCCGAAACCTACCATTGCTCCATTTGCTCCAATAACTCTGTGACAAGGAATGACTATCAAAATAGGATTTTTATTGTTGGCACCGCCTACGGCTCTTGCCGCCTTTGGATTTCCGATTTTAGCAGCAATTTCACCATAACTGCAAGTCTCACCATAAGGAATTGTCCGCAATGCACTCCATACCTTTTGTTGAAAAGGCGTTCCCTGTGGTTTCACTGGAAGGTCAAATACTTTTCTTTCTCCGGCAAAATATTCTTGAAGCTGCTTCTTCGCCTCCTGTAATAGGCTTGATTCCTGTTGTGTCGTATCTACAATACCGGATATCGCCTGCGCTCCCTCTCTTGCATCCTTGCTTTCCTGACTTGCCTCTTTGACAAGATACAGTGATGTAATGGCTTCTCCGTCTTCTTCTATTTTAATTCTTCCTATCGGTGTTTCGATCCATGTTCGATTTAACAATTTTCCAGACATCATATAACATCATGCTCCCTGCTGTATAGAAAAGTCCCATGCCGTAAATCATATACCTCGGCTGACTGAAAATCATAAGTCCGACTACCAAAGCATTGATAGCAATGCCAACCATTGTCACAAAGGTAAACGTCAAACTTGTTTCTATCTGTACAATTTTATCTGAAATCATTCTTTCCTTCTGTTCATTTCTGTCTACCGCAGAATCTTGTAGCAATACTTTTTTCTGTTTCCTAATCCAGATGCACAAATAAATTGCCACAACTCCCATACCAAGATAAAGCCCCAGTGCCATCAGGCTAAGCAAAGGTTTTGCCAGTGCGATGGAATTCACAAAGCCTTTCCATGTGTTGTAAAAATAAACTTCAACCAACGGACCAGGCTTCTGTCGGAAAAGTGTTTTTGTCATTTCTCCACAGATTTCATCATATTTCAATGCCCGTTCAATCTCATTGTAATCATGATTATCTGCAATATAACCTTCTACAACCGGATTGATAATTCCATAACCGATTGCATCATAGCTGTCTGCATAATGTGTCGATAACGTAAGCCATCTTGTACCATCCTCCGGCGCTGTCGTATACACAAGCTCCTGCGCAACAGCTGCATCCATAATCTGCAAATACAATTCCTTAACTACTTCATCCTCAAATAGATGCTGATCCTGCTCCGGATTGGAAGAATAAAGCAGCGTACAAAGAAGTCCCATAGAATTACCACTATGCTCTATCCACGCCCCTCTTACGACATAGTTATAGGTCCTGTCAAACAATTTTCCTGCAAACAAAACAGCGCAAGTCAAAGCGACAAGAAGCAGAAACTTCTTCCATCTTCGTTCCCGGAGCAAATAATACCAGAAAAAGACGATGCACATTGTAGGCAGTACAATCATCATTTGTTTTCGCAGACTGATAAGCAGAAAAGCAAGTACAAAAGTCCAGACCATTGAACCTGTCTTTTTCATCCTTACCGCCAAAAAGAGATTTACAATAAATAACACAAACAACGAAAGTCCCAGACCTTCTGTCAAAATGCTGTTCGTATAAGCAGATCCTCTACCAGCTACAAATCGGCACAATAACGTCACAAAGAATTGAAAAAAGACGGTACCGATTTGCAATACAATACTTCCATCTTTTACTTTCTTTATCACAATACCGGCATACCATGTCGTAAATGCAGCGAGCAAGCTCTGTAATACTACCACTATCATCAGATAATCCACATTTATCAAAGAGGCTATTCCTCTGCAAACAGCAAGGAAAATCGGATACACCGGTTCTCTTGTAATATGCATGGTAGCATATCCATTGGAATCCGCACACCATTCCGGTCCATCCATAATAGGGAACAGCATATAAAAGAGAATGCAGATTCCCAATAAAATGAAATCCCGTGTTGTGTATTCGTTTTTACTTTTGAAAAAATCTTTCTGATTTATATTCTTCTCTAACATTCGCATTCTCACTTTATCTTTTTTATAATATATATCACTATATCAATTCTCACCCTAAAAATCTATCTTTATTATCAAAATATACAAAAACCATATTAAAAAGCCGTAGCATTACGCTACGGCTTTCTTCTACAATATTTTACCACTCAATTACAGCAGATCCCCATGTTAAGCCTGCCCCGAATCCAGATAATACAATCTTCATACCCGGTTTCAACATACCCTTCTTATTGATTTCATCTAACAAAATCGGTACACTGGCTGCGGAAATATTTCCACAATGGTCTAAGCTGATTGGGAATTTATCCTCAGATACCTTCAATCGTTTTGCAACAGACTGAATGATTCGGATATTAGCCTGATGCAGCGCAAAATAATCAATATCTTCTACACTGAGTCCTGCCTCATCCAGCACTTTCTTAATAGATGCCGGTACGGTTGTAACTGCAAATTTATATACTTCCTGACCATCCATATAGGTATACTGTAAATCTGTTGGATTTTTCACCAATGGATTGTTATTCAGGCGGTTCTTACATGCCAAAACCATACCTTTGGCACCATCGGAACCCTGGTCATATGCCAGAAGTCCTGTTTCTTCTGCTCTAAGAACTGCTGCACCTGCACCATCACCAAACAGTACACAAGTGCTTCTGTCATTCCAATCCATGATTTTGGATAAGGTTTCTGCACCTAAAACTAATGCGGTCTTGTAAATTCCGGCTTTAAAATAAGCATCTGCTGTATGTAGCGCAAACATAAATCCTGAACAAGCTGCATTCACATCAAAAGCAACCGCTTTGTCTGCTCCAAGTGCTGCCTGAACTTCACAGGCAGTAGAAGGTGTTACATAATCGCCAGTAATCGTTCCTACAATAATCAGGTCAATATCCTGTGCAGAAACTTTGGCATCTTCCAATGCACGGCGAGCCGCTTCAATAGACAAGCTGGCAGTATTTTCATCCTTTGCCAGTCTACGTTCTCTGATTCCTGTACGGCTACTAATCCATTCATCAGAAGTATCCATGATTTTTGATAAATCATCATTTGTCACGATGGTTTCCGGCAGACAACTTCCGGTTCCTATGATTCTTGTTTTCATTTTTCTATTTATCCTCTAAATTCATCCATAATGTCTTTTACATGTTCTAATTTGGTTGCCCGATATGCATTGGCACCACAGAATAAAAGAGCATCATCCACATTTCCGATTGCTGCATTTACAAGTGCATCCGTAATACAATACGGCGTTTCTGCCGGTTTACATGTGCTGACACAAGTATGGCATTTGCCATGTGGAATTTTTCCTTCCTTTGCTTTTTTCATAAAAGGGTTTAAAATTGCTCTTCCCGGCATACCAACCGGACTTTTTACAATAACGATATCTTCTTTCTTGGCATCGATATAAGTCTGCTTATATGCTTCATCCGCATCACATTCATAGGTTGTGACAAAGCGGGTTGCTACCTGAACACCGGAAGCTCCCATTGCCAAATAATGTTCCATATCTTCTCTGGTATAAATACCACCTGCCATAATAACAGGAATGTCTTTCTGATGCTCTTCTCCGCTTTCATTAACAGTTTTAATGATATTTTTGACTTCTTCATCATAATTAAGACCGTCAATATTCTCTAACTGCTCTTGGGAAAATCCAAGATGACCTCCCGCCAAAGGGCCTTCAATCACTACGGCATCCGGTACTCTATTATATTTTTTCAACCAGTACTTCATAATAACCTGTGCGGATTTCACACTGGAAACAATTGGCGCAATTTTCGTTTTTGTATTTTCTACAAGCGCCGGCAGATTCATCGGCAGTCCGGCTCCGGAGATAATTAAATCTACTCCTGCTTCCACAGCTGCTTTTACATACTCTTCATATTTCTGAGTCGCTACCATGATGTTGACACCAATAATACCACCTTTGGCAATTTCACGAGCTTTCTCAATTTCTTTCTTAATGGCTCTTAAATTGCATGCGATAGGATTGTTGTCAAAATCAGGCTCTCTGTAGCCAATTTGCGCTGTAGAAATGATTCCGATTCCCCCCTCTGCCGCTACGGCTCCTGCCAGACCGGATAAACTGACTCCAACGCCCATTCCACCCTGAATTACCGGAACTTTCGCAACCAGATCTCCTATTACAAGAGGCTTAATTTCCATCATATTTTTGCCTTTCTTTCTAAATACCAACTGCAAATTTTTACTTTTGGGTGTTTATTCTGCACTTCCGATTGCAAAAGTAAGCTCTGCCTGAACTACCATTTTGCCATCTACATATGCTTTGGCTGAACCAACACCAATTGGACCTTTTACTTTGATAATTTCTGTTTCTAGAGTAAGTACGTCACCCGGTGTTACTTTACCTTTAAATTTTGCAGAATTGATAGCAGCGAAATAAGCTGTTTTTCCTTTAAATTCAGGCTGGCTTAAAATTGCTACGGCACCTGTCTGTGCAAGTGCTTCTACAATCAGAACACCCGGCATAACCGGTTCTCCCGGGAAATGTCCTGCAAAATATGGTTCGTTATAAGAAACACATTTTTTCGCTACGGCTTTTACACCCGGCTCTAATTCTTCTACGGTATCAATCAGCATAAACGGTTGTCTATGCGGAATAATTTCCATAATCTGTTTTGCAGTTAAAACTGACATTTTTCTTCCTCCTTATGATTCGATACAAAAATGATTGATTAACCCTCGTATTTTTTCACAAGGATACTTGCGTTGTGTCCACCAAAGCCCAAAGAGTTGGATAATGCATAAGTAAAGTCTCCTGTAACAGGTTCTTTACAGTAATCCAAATCACACTCTTCATCCGGTACCTGATAACCTACTGTCTGGTGAATATAACCTTCCTGTAACTCTTTGACACAAGTAACGAATTCAATCGCACCTGCTGCGCCAAGAAGATGTCCAACCATAGATTTTGTGGAATTAATCTTCATATCTTTTGCATGCTCACCAAAAGCAAGTTTAATTGCTCGTGTTTCAAATAAGTCGTTGTGATGTGTGCTTGTACCATGTGCATTGATATAAGTAACATCTTCTGGTTTAATGCCTGCATCTGCTACTGCATTTTCCATTGCTCTTGCTGCACCAGCACCGTCTTCTGCTGGAGAAGTAATATGATAAGCATCAGCGGAACATCCGTAACCAACTACTTCTGCATAAATCTTAGCGCCTCTTGCTTTTGCATGCTCTAATTCTTCCAGAACAACAACTGCAGAACCTTCACCCATTACGAAACCGCTTCTTTCCTTATCAAAAGGAATGGAGCATCTTGCAGGATCTTCGGAAGAAGTTAATGCCGTTAAAGCAGTAAAGCCTGCAATACCAATTGGTGTTACACTGCTTTCTGTACCACCGGCAATCATTACATCTGCATCACCATACTGAATGGTACGGAATGCTTCACCGATAGAGTTTGTTCCTGTTGCACATGCTGTTACAACGTTGATATTTTTGCCTTTTAAACCAAACTGAATAGAAACGTTACCTGCTGCCATGTTACAAATCATGAGTGGCACTAATAAAGGTTCTACTCTGGAAGGTCCTTTTTCCAAAAGTTTGGAATGTGCTCTTTCCATTGCCTGTAAAGAACCGATACCGGAACCAACAGATACACCGACACGGAAAGGATCTTCTTTCTCCATATCCAGTCCTGCATCTTCCATAGCTTCCTTGGTTGCTGCTACTGCATACTGACAGAAAAGTTCCATTCTCTTCGCAGCTTTGAAATCCATGAAGTTTTTACCTTCGAAGCCTTTTACTTCTGCTGCCAATTTACATTTGTATTCGGAAGCATCAAATTTGGTAATCTGACCAAATCCTGTCTTTCCTTCTTTTACACCGTTCCAGAATTCTTCTACGCTTAATCCGATAGGGGTAATAGCACCCATACCTGTTACAACTACTCTTTTACTCATGTTATCTTTCCTTTCTAAACTAAGTCGTGACTCGTTCCTGCCTATTATTAGATAGCCATACCACCGTCTACGGAAATTACCTGTCCTGTAATATATGAAGCTTTATCGCTTGCCAGAAAAGCAACTGTTTCTGCGATATCTTTCGGGGTTCCGACTCTCTTTAACGGAATCTGGGAAAGGGTTGCTTCTTTCGCTGTATCAGTCATTGCCTGTGTCATATCTGTATCAATAAAACCAGGTGCAACTGCATTTACCGTAATGCTACGGCTTGCAAGCTCTCTTGCCATAGATTTGGTCAAACCAATAACACCAGCTTTTGAAGCTGCATAGTTTGCCTGTCCGGCATTTCCCAGAACACCGGATACAGAAGAAAGATTGATAATTCTTCCTGCTTTTTGTTTTAAGAAAGGACGATACATATGTTTAATTGTATTGAAAGTTCCTTTCAAGTTAGTATTGATAACTGCATCAAAATCTTCTTCTGTCATTTTCATAACAAGATTGTCTTTTGTAATACCTGCATTGTTTACTAAAATGTCAATATGACCAAATGCTTCTAACATATCGGTAATCATTTTGCCACAAGCTTCAAAATCCGCTACGGAACACTGAACAGCAACTGCTTTTCTGCCAAGTGCTTCAATTTCACGAACAACTTCTTCTGCTTTTTCTTTAGAACCATTGTAATTCACGATTACATCTGCGCCATACTCTGCCAATGTAATAGCAATCTGTCGTCCGATTCCTCTTCCGGCGCCTGTTACCAGTGCTACTTTCCCTGTTAACATCTTCCCTTTCCTCCTGTTCTTCACACAATATAATTTTTTCGCCGATTCCACCCAATAATAAATGCATCGACCTTATGCTAATTCACTTAACTTCTCTAAATCTTCTACTTTTTCCACATTCAGAACTTTCATGTCTTTGTTAATTTTTCTCATAAATCCTGTTAATGTTTTGCCCGGTCCGATTTCCACAAAAGTATCAACGCCATCTGCAATCATTTTTTCAATCGTCTGCTGCCATCTTACAGAAGAAGAAACCTGTTTCTCTAAAAGGGATTTAACCTGTTCTTTATCTGTAACATATTCTGCTGTTACGTTTGTAATATAAGGAATCTGAATATCGCTGATTGTCACATTATCCAATTCTTTTGCCAGTTTCTCACCTGCTCCAACTAATAACGGAGAGTGGAAAGGACCGCTTACTTTCAGTGTAACACATCTTTTAGCACCAGCGGCTGTTAATTTCTCGACAGCTGCCTGTGCAGCACCTTCTTCACCGGTAATAACAATCTGTCCAGGACAGTTATAGTTCGCAATCGTAACCATACCCGGTGTTTCTTCACAAATCTGCTCGATTACTGCTGTATCAAGACCAAGAACTGCTACCATAGCACCACCGTTTGGTACAGCTTCCTGCATGTAGATACCTCTTTTTCTTACTACCTTGAAAACATCTTCCGGAGTCATGACACCACTTGCTACGAGTGCACCATATTCTCCGAGACTCAAACCTGCTGTTACATCCGGTTTGATACCTTTTTCTTCTATCGCTTTTAACATCGCTACTTCTGTTGCCAGCATAGCAATCTGTGTATATTCTGTAATATTAATCTGCTCGTTCTCTTCAAAGCAAAGCTTCTCCATATCAAGTCCGCTTGCTTTTCCTGCTAATTCAAACATTTCTTTACAAACAGGAATCTGTTCATAAAAATCTTTACCCATTCCAACATACTGCGCTCCCTGTCCCGGGAACATAAAAGCTATTTTACCCATAGTATTCTTCCTTTTCTTCGTATTGCTTCGTAATCTGACAAACTTTTCTAAGTTTCACAATAGTTTGACATTCAAAGTATTTAATTGTAAAAAAAGTTTGGCTCAGCAGCCAAACTTGCAAGAATTTCCTTCGAAAATTCTTGTTGACTTTCCACGACATACGTGCATTTTCCTGTCACATATAAAATCAGGCGATATAACCTGATTTGGGAGTTCTATGAGAACTCCCTATTATTTTATTTCAGTAATTTCTCAGCCTGCTCCATGATTTCCTGAATCATTTCCGCACAAGACTGCTCTTTCTTAACAAGACCTGCAATCTGCCCTGCCATCAGGGTTCCGTTAATAACGTCACCTTCTACAACTGCTTTACGCAGTGCACCAAGTGTCAGATGCTCCAATTCTTCAAAAGGTGCACCTGCTTTTTCCAGCTTCAGATATTCCCTTGTCATATTGTTACGAATCTGACGTACCGGATGTCCATGTGTCATTCCTGTTACTTCAGAATCGATATCTTTTGCTGCAAGAACTTTCTTCTTGTAATTCTCATGTACGATGGATTCTTTGGCAACAACAAATCTTGTTCCCATCTGAACAGCTTCTGCACCAAGCATCATGGCTGCTGCAAAACCTCTGCCATCTGCAATACCACCGGCTGCAATAACCGGAATACTTACTGCATCCACTACCTGCGGAACAAGTGTCATTGTAGTAGCAGCTCCGATATGTCCACCGGATTCTGTACCTTCTGCAACAACTGCATCTGCCCCGGCACGTTCCATCATTTTCGCAAGTCCTACGCTGGCAACAACAGGGATTACTTTAATTCCTGCTTCTTTCCACATTGCCATATATTTGCCAGGATTACCGGCTCCGGTTGTAACAACCTTAACGCCTTCTTCAACGATAACCTGTGCAATCTGATCTGCTTCCGGGTTCATCAGCATAACATTAACACCAAAAGGCTTGTCAGTTATTTCTTTTGCCTTCTGAATCTGTTCTCTTACAAAGGATGCCGGTGCGCCGCCTGCACCAATAATACCAAGTCCGCCAGCTTCTGAAACAGCAGCTGCAAGATGGTAATCAGCAACCCATGCCATACCGCCTTGAATAATTGGATATTCGATACCCAGAAGTTCTGTAATTTTTGTTTTCATATACTACCTATACTTTCTTAACTACACAAAATTAGGCTTCTACACCTTTGTTCTTCATATAATCGATAACAGCACCAACTGTTGTAATCTGCTCTAAATCTTCTGAAGGAATTTCGATACCATATTCTTCTTCAAAAGCCATAACTAATTCAAATAAGTCTAAAGAATCTGCTCCTAAATCATCTTTGAAGGAAGATTCCTCTGTAATTTCAACACCATCTAAGTTTAACTGTTCCTGAATAATTTCTTTAACTCTTTCTAACATTTTCTTATCTCCTTTTTTTAATCTCAAAATTAGTTTGACATTCAAAGTATATTATTAGATATACTATTTGTCAATCTTATTTTACGGTTTTTAATCGTTTTGTCAATTCACTTCTGCAATAAATATTGATAAATATCTCTTTTTGCCACTCCTCGGTCCTTTGCAACCTGCTTCATGGCACTTTTTTGATCCATTCCCTCCTTTTCATAATAGGCCATATGTTCTTCGATAGACATTGTCTGCCACTGCTTTTGTTCTTCTTCTTTTTTCTCCTGATGGCTTTTGCCTTCTATCACCAAAACATATTCTCCGCGAGGTTCTTCTTTCTCATACAATGCAAGAGCATCTTCCAAAGTCGTTGGCAAAATTGTTTCAAACCTCTTTGTCAACTCTCTGCACAGAGTAATCCTCCGGTTGCCTACTGTTTCATATAATTCTGTTAAAGTCCGCACAAGGTGATGTGGGGCTTCGTATAAAATCATCGTTCTTGATTCTTCCTTCAAATCCTTAAGTACCGCCGCTTTTTCCTTTTTATCCGAAGGCAGAAATCCTTCAAAACAAAATCTTCTGGTACTTAACCCGGATAGCGTAAGCGCTGTGATACAGGCTGCTGCCCCCGGCAGAGATGTGACTGTAATACCTGCCTGTTGACACTTCTGCACCAGAATCTCACCCGGATCAGAAATCGCCGGTGTTCCGGCATCGGTAATCAGCGCAATGTTTTTGCCCTGCATCATCTGCTCGACAAGGTAGTCCGCTTTTTCTATTTTATTATATTCATGATAGCTCGTCATAGAAGTCTTTACTTCAAAATGATTAAGCAGCTTGATACTGTTTCTTGTATCTTCTGCCGCAATTATATCAACTTCCCGCAAAGTTTCTATGACACGGGGTGTCATATCCCCCAGATTTCCTATCGGTGTTGCACACAGATATAATGTTCCTGCCATCTTTTACTCCTTTATTCAGTCGCTTCAAGCCGCTCTGTCTCATCTACCGGCGCTTCCGCTTCTTCTCTTGGCTCTGTCCAGTTCGGTATAAGTGCTCCTTCTGTATAATTCGTTCTGGCATTCCAGAGAATCCATTCTTCATAGCCAGCATCATAGGCTGCCTGAATCTGCGCCCGCACCTCTTCCGGCCCATATGAAATATAATCATTTAACCAGACTGCAGTAAAATCCTGTATCCAGACACGGACACCCGCCTGAACTCCGGTCAATTTTCTCTGAGAAGCCATCATAGCATGATAAACCGTATCATAAGGTGCCTTGTCCGGCACTGCAATACCATAGGCTCCATTCGCATAGTGAGAAGGGTATACCATCGGACATACATAATCCAGGTTCTCCGCCATTACACGATAATCCTGCCCCACTATTTCTGCATCTGTTTCATTATCTATAATGGTTCCGAATACATCAGCTGACACCGCAACGCCCAAAGGATGCAAGGTTTCATGAGCAAATTGTGTGAAATCCGCAATAACTTGTTCTTTCGTTTTCGTTTCCGCATCTCGTCCATAATCAATTTCCCCCGCACTGTTATCCGTTGTGAAACGGATATAATCAAACTGAATCTCATCAAAACCAATTTCTGCTGCTTCGATTCCTATTTCCATCAAATAATCCCAGACTTCATGATTGTATGGATTTACCCATGCCTCACCATTTCTGTCACGGAATATTTCTCCATTCTGTGTCTTTAAACTAAGCTCCGGCTTCTTTTCTGCCAGATATGGATCTTTGAATGCAACAATCCGGGCAATCAGATAAATGTCTTTTTCTTTTAATTTCTGAATTAGCCCCTCCATATCCTGTACATAAGCCATACCCGATTCTATCTCCAGAACGGTTTCGCTCTGCATTTTGTATGTAATAACGCCCATATCGTTTTTGATATCGATAACCATTGCATTTAATTCGGTTTCGTCCACAAGTGCGATTAGTTCGTCCATCTTATCGATTCCGGCAACCGGACCTGTTACATAGATACCTTTTACTTTAATCGGTTCTTTTACCGATTCTACAGCTACTTGCATGTCTGTAATCCTATCAACTATTTTCTGATTCGCAGATTCAGATTCTTTTATCATAATCGAATCTGCCATAGCCGTTTTGACTGGTTCTTCCTGCCACGTACAAGCCGTCAGAATACTTATGCAACCTGTCAATAAAATTCCAAGTAAAAAAGCTGTTCTCTTATGTCTAATATCCATAAATGTCATATATCTCCGGCATATAAACGCCTTGTTCTTTGTAAATAATTAAAGGTCTTTCTACGGTCATGCGTGGTTTTCCACCACGATTCGACTCGATTAAAACCATATTCGGCTCTTTATCCACAAACGGATACACCATCTGCATGCGCTTCGGTTCCAGCTTATACTGATGTAAAAGCACCATAATTTCTGCCAGACGAAATGGCCTGTGTACCATGAAAAAATTTCCGCCCGGTTTTAATAACTTTGCCGCCTGTGAAACAACATCTTCTAACGTACACAAAATTTCATGTCGGGCAATCGCTTTGGCATCCCCCGGATTCGTCAGTCCATGCTGTCCTATCATATAGGGAGGATTACAGGTAATCACATCAAAAGAAGCAGCGCGAAAAAGGCTGCCTGCTTCTTTAATATCTCCCGTTACAATTGAGATTTTCTCTTCTAATCCATTCAGGGACACACTACGTCTTGCCATATCTGCACTTTCTTTCTGAATTTCAAGTCCGGTCAGATGAGCTGCTTTTGTCTTAGCTTCCATCAGAATCGGAATAATTCCAGTACCGGTACCCATATCAAGCACCAGACTTCCTTCCTTGGCTTTGGCAAAACCGGAAAGCAAAACAGCATCCATTCCGAAGCAGAATTTCTCCGGATTCTGGATAATCTGATAGCCATTGCGCTGTAAATCATCAACTCTTTCATTCTCTTTCAGCACAACTTTTCTATCAGCTTCCATTTCCCTACCCTTTAATTATCATCCAGTTTGGATTTGTTTCCTTCCTGTTTCTCTTGTTTTTCCAACTTCTCAAGTGCTTTTAACTCTTCGTCATTCACATCCATTTTATGATTCTTATTGTGTTTTTTCTTGAAACGAAGCTGGTCTACCTTGTATTCCTGAATTTCTTTCTCATCATTTACATCCACAATAACCTTAACTATCTGGCGAAGAACATTCACACTCTGTACCTCACCCTTCAGTCCATCTTCTGTGGTTACGAAATCACCAACATTCGGCAATCTTCTGTTCAAATCTTCATACGTTTCTTCTTCGTGTTTCAGACAACACATCAATCTTCCGCAAACACCGGAAATCTTCGTCGGATTCAAAGATAAATTCTGTTCTTTCGCCATTTTAATAGATACCGGAACAAATTCAGATAAATGTGTATGGCAACAAAGTGGTCTTCCGCAGATACCAATGCCACCTACTATTTTCGTCTCATCACGGACACCAATCTGACGAAGCTCAATTCTTGTCTTAAAAACAGATGCCAGATCTTTAACTAGTTCACGGAAATCAATACGTCCATCTGCTGTAAAATAAAACAATACTTTATTATTGTCAAAAGTATACTCTGCATCAATCAGTTTCATCTGTAACTCATGTTTTCTGATTTTCTCCAGACATATTTTAAATGCTTCTTTTTCTTTTTCTTTGTTAGCAGCTTCCTGCTCATCGTCCTTCGGCGTTGCCACACGAAGTACTGCTTTAAGCGGCTGAATTACTTTATCGTCAGTTACTTCTCTCGGTTCTCCCACTACCGTTCCGTATTCAATACCTCTGGCAGTTTCTACAATAACATGAGCTCCTCTTTTTATATCCAGTTTACCCGGATCAAAATAATATATTTTTCCTGCAGTACGGAAACGTACTCCTATTACTCTTATCATAATCTATAAACCTCCATCCCCTTACGGGGTTCTATTCTTTATCCTTGTTTTATTCAGTCTTTTATTCTTCCATATTTTTGCACAGGAAAGCTTTCCTGCTAGTTTTCCTGAATGGTAAGAAGCAGAAGTTCCATTGTCAAATCAAAGTTAACATTCGCTTCCAGTCGTCTCTTCGCCTGTTGCAATGCTTTGACAATCGTTTCAATTCCTTCATAAGTACTTCTGTCTGCTACTTTACGAATCGCCTGCAATTCATCCTTGAAAATCAGACTGTTAGCATCCTTTGTTGCTTTGAATAACAGCACATCACGATACCACACAGACAAAATATCCAGATAATCGCCTACATCAAATTTATACTCTGCTATTTTCTTGATTGCTTTCACAATTTCATTGATTTCCATATCATTAATATTTTTTACCAAAGAAATTGCTTCGTCTTTTACCTTCTCAAATTCCTCACTGGAAGCAAGCAGTTTTGCTTTACCAATGTTTCCTCTTGCAAAAGCAACGCAGATATTTGCCTTATAATCCGGAATCTGTAATTCTTCCATCAGATATTTTTTCACTTTGTCATCCGATACCGGTTTCATATTCAGCACAACACACCGGCTTAAGATAGTCGGTAAAAGTGCTTCCACATTAGTTGTCAGAATCAAAATAACAGCATATTCCGGCGGCTCTTCCAATGTCTTCAGAAGGGCATTCTGCGCCTGCACCGTCATTTTCTCTCCTTCGTTCATAATATAAACTTTCCTAGAGCTGCTGTAAGGTTTGATAACAATGTCATTGTTAATCTGACCACGAATGTCTTCAACACCGATTGTATTCGGTTTCTCATGAGAAACAAAAATAATATCCGGCTGATTTCCGCTCAGTGCCTGTTTACAGGAATGACACTCCCCGCAAGGCTCCGTTCCCTGTTTCTCACACTGCAAAGCAGTCGCAAAAACTTTGGCAATAAATTCCTTGCCGGAGCTTCTCTCGCCATTGATAATATATGCATGTGAAACTTTATTCATGGAAATCGCATTCTGTAAATGCTCTTTTAATTGTTCCTGTCCGATAATATCTGTAAATTTTGCCATCTATAAACCTCCATTACGTGAAGATATCCAGAAGCAATCCCCGTATCTCCCCGATTTTACTCAAAATTGCCAAGTTATCTTTTTCATCCTTCACAAGCTCCTGTGCCAGCTCGTCCAGATTCTGATCAATTAAACGAATAATTCCATACACACGATGCCGTCCCTTTCGATCCAGAAAATTTTCTCTGGAAAAGGAGTGTGAACGATTTACAATTTCATTCAGAAAATCTTTAATCAGCGCCCGATACCGCTTCATATCCTTGATGTCACGGTGTTTAGCAAGCTTATCGCCCTGACGGGTAATTTCTTCCATCATCTGCGTTAATGCAACCTGCAAATCCTGTTCCTCTATTCTGCTGACTAATGTAAATTTAAAAGAACCATCTGTCGGCTGAACCTGCTGTGTCTGCTCCACCGGCATCGACTGATTAACCTGATTTACTTTAATATCCACGCGAATCCTCCCGGCAAAATGCCGCCTGTTCCTTCTGTAAATTTTGCCAAATACTGCATAAAATTATGACGGAAGATTTTGTTTCAAATAATCTACTATTTTGGAAAGGCAAATCTCCAAATCATCATTATAAAAACTCTGCTCAATCCCTGCCGCCTGCATTTTATCGATAGAAAAATCCTCTGCATCTGCCAGAAAACGTCTGCACATCTCCTCATACTTCGGATTATCCTGTGCTTTTTCCCTGTCCAGTGCCCGCTGCAAGCGTACTCCATCATCTAATTCAATCATAACAGGAAGAACCTGTTCCTTACCATAGAATTTACAGATATGTGCATAAGCTTCCAATGTACCAATTAATACATAAGATTGTGTCTGCAAATCAATCTTCTCATCTGCCACTGTAAAATAACGCCACACACCGTAACAAGTATTGTATGCTCTTGACTCAATAATACTTCCGGCACGCAAAAGTTCCTGGTATCCTGCCTCATCTGTAAAATGATATTCTACCCCATTCTGCTCACCGTCACGAATCGGTCTTGTTGTATACGGTACAATCTTCTGAAGCTGTACTTCTCTCTGCTCCAAAAGCTTTTTAAAAATGGTATCTTTCCCTGATGAACTTCTCCCCATCAGACACACTATTTTACCCATCTTTCTCTCCCTTTTATAATGCCATATTTTCATAGGAATTTCAATTTATTCTACGACAAACTGTAACAGTTTCTTCTTCAGATATTCCCTGCACATGTAATCCAAGCAGCAGACTTTCCTGAATCTTCCAAATCTCTCTCTCTCCAATCACTTCACCCGGCACAAGAATCGGTATGCCCGGTGGATATAAATTGATAAAATCTCCTGCAATCTCACCTTTCGCCTGCACAAGCGGAATCTCTATTGCATTTTCTTCTTCAGCGTACAAAGCAGCGAAAGCCTCTGCAATCGTCATTGCAACAAACGGCGCTTGGGCTTCCCCCAATTTCAAGTTTTCCGGACAATCTTCACATTCTCTTGCACCAACTTCTATCCTACCATCTATTTGCAAAAGCGCATCAGCCAATCTCTGCCAGCCTTCTTCTTCATCCATAACTGTCATCATCGCTAATACATAACTATCTGCTGCCATCTCCATCTGCAAATGAAATTCATCCCGTAAAATATCATAAAGCTGCTGTCCGTTTATAGAACCCATATTGCCGGAAGCATCTCTTATATTGGCATTTTTCACCGAAATTACCAATTTTCCAATATCCCATCCGATTAAATGATAGTCTTTTCCACGAATCGTCTCTATATTACCAACCTGAATATACCTGCATTGTTTTACTTGTGCCACAAAAGCATCATAATACTTCTGCATTTTTACAAAACATGTGTCTGCATTGTCTTTCATGTAAGAAATACAGGAGTCCATATTCGCCATAAAAACATAAGACGGACTGCTTGTCTGTAACACACTCAGATAACGACACAACTTTTTCCGATTTACACGTTTACCATTTACATGCAAAAGTGCTGTCTGGGTCATGGCAGGCAACGTTTTATGCAGACTGTTAATCACTAAATCTGCGCCCTGTCTTACCGCATTTTCCGGCAAATTTGCCGACATCCCAAGATGTGCCCCATGTGCTTCATCTACAATCAAAACTTTACCATAGTTATGCACAGCCTTTGCAATGCCGCGAATATCTGCTACGATGCCCTCATAAGTCGGTGATGTAATAACAACTGCCTTACACTCCGGATATTTCTTAAGCGCGTTCTCTACTTCTTCCGGACTAATTGCATCTGCAATTCCATATTCCGAAATCTCTCCCGGATAAAGATACCGCAACTGTAACTCTTGTAAAAAAGCCGCATGATAAACCGACTTATGACAATTTCTTGCAACTATAATTGTGTCCTTCTTCTCTGTTACCGACAAAATCGCCGACAGCACCCCACAAGTACTTCCATTTACAAGGAAAAAAGTTTTCTCCGCACCATAGAGCTCTGCTGCTCTTTCCTGCGCCTGTTTAATGATTCCTTCTGCCTGATGCAGATTATCAAAACCATCAATTTCTGTTATATCTATCTGAAAAATATCAGACCATGCGCCCATCTTCTGACTGCGCTTATGCCCAGGCATATGATAAGGATAAAAATCACTCTTACCATAATTTCTAAGTGCCTCTTCTAGTCCAAGCTCCTTCATTCCAAATTCTTCCATTCTAATCTGTCTATTTTCATAAAATGATATCAAACAAATACCATCTGCACTAACATCATATAGCAAATGGTTCCAATACCGATACTAAGCAAAATATTTTTCTTCCAGATGTGCAGCCCGGCTACAACCACTACTGAAATCAATTCCGGGAGTCCATGACTTCCTCCCAGCAACGAAACCCCACGCAAACAATATACAACCAGAATCGTCATAATCGCCGGCGGCAGTACTTTTCCCAAATACTGTACAAGCTGCGGCACTTCTTTCTTACCACCAAATATCAGAAATGGCAGAGCACGTGTCAAAATCGTACAAACAGCTACTACCCCTATAATCGCCAATGAATAACATACTTCCATCTGTTCTTTATTTCCCTATTTCTTCTACTGTTTCATTCAACCGCTTCCGCATAATTACCAGCACACCTACCGCACAAATAAGCGCCGGTAAAATAAACCGATCCGGTCCTAATAATAATAAAAACAAAATACCACACGCGGCACCAATAATTGCCGAAGAATGTGCTTTCTTCTCCTGCCATTGTTCCACTACAATAACAACAAACAGTGCCGTCATCGAAAAGTCAATTCCTGTTGAATCAAATGTAATATACTGTCCAATTAAAGCACCCAGAACAGAACCGGTTACCCAGTAACACTGATCCAGAAAAGAAATCCAGAAATAAACCTTTTTCTCATCCAGCCCTTCCGGTACCTTCGTTCCACACAAAACCGAATATGTTTCATCTGTCAAAGAAAAGACCAGATAGGGATAAGCTTTTCCCATCTTTTTATATTTTTCTACAAAAGAAAGACCATAGAAAATATGTCTTCCATTTATAAAAAAAGTCATAATAGCCGCATGTAACAGGCTGACTCCGCCCGTCAGCATTGTTACCAATACAAACTGCATACTTCCTGCATAAATCACTACGCTTGCCAGAAAAGCCCACACAAAACTATATCCGGCATTCTGTATCAGCAAGCCAAAGGCAAATCCCAGAAAAATATATCCAAGCATAACCGGTATGGATTGGCGGAATGCAAACAGCCAATTTTTTGATTTCATTCTTCTACTCCCCGGATTCTATCAGTTTATGCAAAACAGCTGCCCTATGTTCCCACATATGCTCTGCCTTCGCCACCTGATAACCGTTATCTATTATTTCCTGTAATTTCGGAGGATTCGATAAAAGTTCATAAGCAATATCCGGTAGTTCTTCCAAATGTGCCATCGAATATAATTTGCAATGCACATCATTGTGTAAAATTTCATCCAGATATACACTGCTGTCTGTCAGACAAAGAGCACCGTTTAACATAGAATTAAAAATTCTATCATGCGCACCATCTCGAAACCAAGGCATTACATTCAAAGAAATTTTGGACTGGCAAAGTTTTTTTAAGCAGCCTTCTGAATCCAGGCTATTTCCAATTACCAAATTTTCCGGCTTTTCACAAGGCAGTTTATCCCATCCACTACCAAATACATATACCTTTATTCCTGCATCAGCAAGCACTTGTACTGCCTGTCCCCTCGTCTGATACCGGACATACAAATCAATAAAAGTAAGTTTGCTCATTACAAGCTTCAGTTCTTCCTCCGTAGCTTCCGGAATCTCCCGCATAATATGCTCCTCAGCTACCTCTTCAATCGTCCGCATCGGATGTGCTAACAAATCATCAATCATCCCATAGTAAAAAGCCGTATATTCATCATCAATTCTTGTAATATATTTCTCAAATTGCTTTGGCGGCGCATAATTACCCACCATTGTAACATCATATCTTCGATACTGCGCCGGAACATAAGATTTATTCGGATATAACTCCGTTCCTGCAAGCGGCAGAAATGGTCCCCTCTGAATTTCCGGGAAAAAACGCTCCATATATTTTTCATGGTTTCTATCAATACTGATATGATGATAGCCTTTTGGAACACGCTCCAGAAAATGATGATAATACATCGGATGATCCACCACAATATTATAGCTTGGTATTTCCAGTGCATCCCACATCGTACGGTCATTTTCATCCAAAAAATAATCTTCACCGCTCATACCATGAAAATTAAAATTCACTAAAACTGTATTCCCTTTTTCAAAAAAACGGAAAAATTTGTCCGTACTGCTCCAGGGTTTGCTTAAGTCATAAATAAAGGTTTCATGCCCCATTTTCTGAAAAGCTTCCGCTAACTGTATGGAAAAATATCCCTGGGTTTCAATATCGCCCTCAAAAAGCATTATTTTTTTCATGATGCAACCATTCTTTCAATTCATAATAAACCAATTTAATGTTATCACAGTTTTTAGAAAATGCCTATATAGCATTTTCTTTTATACAAAAAAGGAGACTGAAAATCGAGTAGGAGAAAATTCCTCTTTATAGAGAAATTTTCGACCTCTCACACCACCGTGCGTACCGTTCGGTACACGGCGGTTCAATCAATTTAACAAGTGACACACTTTTCGGTGTAGTAGTCTAACATGGAGACTAATC